>CAZYOO010000014.1:1754-28570 GCA_964649185.1 uncultured Dehalococcoidales bacterium | reverse complement strand
GCCGGTGTTGCCGCTGGAGGCCTCCACGATGGTGTAGCCCTTCTTCAGCTCGCCCGTGCGCTCGGCCTCCTCCACGATCTCCAGCGCGACCCGGTCCTTGATGCTGCCGCTGGGGTTCACCCCCTCCAGCTTGGCGTACACGTTGCCCACCCGCACGATGGGGGTGTGGCCGATGGCGTCCAGTATGTTGTAGTCCTTCTCTGCCATGTCACCCTTCTTCCTCTGGCGATTCGACAGCGCTGCCCCGCGAGACGATACCCTTCACCCGCCGCTCGAACGTGCCGCGCTCCAGCATCACCCGCCGCCCGCAGGTGAGGCAGCGCATGCCGATGTCGGCGCCCGTGCGCGTCACCGCCCACTCATCGCCGCCGCAGGGGTGCGCCTTCTTCATCCGCACCACATCCCCGATGCCTATGTCCACCGCTACACATCCTTGCGGTAACGGTTGATCTCATCACGCAGGCTCGACGCCGCCTCACGCGCGGCAGCAGCGAAATCGTCACCCTGCGACGCGTAGGTGACCTGCCGCGAGGAGCTGATGATGGCCTTCTGCCCCTTGGAATCGACCCCGTAGCGCACCGCGCTGGCCAGGTCCCCGCCCTGCCGGCCCACGCCGGGGATCAGCAGCGGCATGTCGGGGCACAACTGGCGCACCCGGCTCACCTCGTCGGGGTAGGTGGCGCCGACCACCAGGCCGATGTTGCCGTTCACGTTCCACTCGCGGGCGCGGCGGGCGATGATCTCGAACAGCGGCCCGTTGGCCAGCAATTGCTCCTGCAGGTCCGCCGAGCCCGGGTTGGAGGTGCGGCACAGCACGAACACCCCTTTATCGGCGTAATCGGTGAACGGCTCTAGCGAGTCGAAGCCCATCAGCGGGTTCACCGTGGCCGCGTCGAAGCCGAACATCTCGAACAGCGATTTGGCGTAGGCCCTGGCCGTGCTGCCGATGTCCCCGCGCTTGGCGTCCCCGATCACCGGTATGTTGTCCGGGATGCAGGCCACCGTGCCCTCCAGCGTGATGAAGCCGTCCCTGCCCATCGCCTCGTAGAACGCCAGGTTGGGCTTGTAGGCGCAGACCAGATCCGATGTGGCCTCCACGATGGCCCTGTTGAAATCCAGTATGCCCATGCCCGCCGGCATCAGCTCCGGGTCGGGGTCCAGCCCGATGCACAGTAGGCTGTTGTTGGTCTGGGACGCCTCCAGCAGCTTATCGATGAAGTTCATTTCCTGTGAGGATGATACCCCCTTGCATAGCTGGGCGTCAAGCGGGCGTCATTGAACAAACACTACCCCTGTGCTATGATTTCGACAGGGGGACGGCGATATCTCGATGGTCGGTTGTGAGCTTTATGTCAAGATAGACGTGCCCCTGCCGCCGGGCCTCGGCGAGGGGTGGCTGCGGCGGGTGGTGCAGAGCACGCTGGATATCGAGCAGGTCGATTCCCCCGTAGAGCTGGGCGTGGTGATAACCGATAGCGAGACGATCCGGCGACTCAACCGCGAATACCGCGATGAGGACGAAGACACCGATGTCCTTGCCTTCGCCCTTGCAGAAGACGCGGATGCGACCCCCTTCGTGACGCCGCCGGACGACGTCTCACGCCTCGGCGAGGTGCTGGTCTCCTACCCGCGGGCGCAGGTGCAGGCGCAGGAGCGCGGGCATTCCGTGAAGCGGGAGCTTGCGCTGCTGGTGACCCACGGCGTGCTGCACCTGCTGGGCCACGACCACGGCGACGATGCGTCGGCGGCGCGGATGAGGGCTATCGAGGATAAGGTATTAAAGGAACTGAGCGATGGAAATATACTATGAGCAGCCCCCCTACCGCCCCCCCAGCGAGGCCTACAGCCTGCTGGTGCGGGTGACCCGCAACTGCTCGTGGAACCGCTGCGAGTTCTGCTGCATGTACCGCGGGCAGAAGCTGGAGATCCGGCCGGTGGAGGAGGTGAAGAACGACATCCGCTCCATGAAGGCGCACGTGGACGCGATAAAGGAGTGGGCCTGGGCCAACGGCCACGGCGACCGCATCGACCAGGTGGCCCGCGCCAACGGCGTGATGTGGCTCGACGGCGGCGAGGTGAAGAACGTGTTCATCGCCGACTCCAACAGCGTCATCATGAAATCGGAGGACCTGGCCGAGATAATCCGGTTCCTGTATGAGACCTTCCCCTCCATCGAGCGGGTGACCAGCTACGCCCGCGCCAAGACCCTGGTGAAGAAGAGCATGGAGGACCTGCGGCTGCTGCGGGACGCCGGCCTCACCCGGCTCCACGTGGGGCTGGAGACCGGCGATGCCGAGCTGCTGGAGATAATCCAGAAGGGCGCCACGCCCGAAGAGATGATACTCGGCGGGAAGAAGGCGCTGGAGGCCGGCTTCGAGCTGTCGGAGTACATCATGCCCGGTCTCGGCGGGCAGGAGATGTGGCAGCAGCACGCCCGCGGCACGGCGCACGTGCTCAACGAGGTCAATCCGCACTTCATCCGCCTGCGCACCCTGTACGTGGTGCCCGACACCCCGCTGGCCGAGCGATACGAGCGCGGCGAGTTCACCCGCCAGACGACCGAGGGGCTGCTGCGCGAGGTGCGCCTGCTGATAGCCGAGCTCACGGTGTCCTCCGACTTCGTGGTCAGCGACCACATAGCCAACCGCTACATGTGGGGCATAGACGGCAGGCCGTCGCTGGACAAGGAGCGCATGCTGCAGGAGGTGGACCGGCTGATCGAGGCGGCAAAGGACAGCGACGAGAAGTACCCGGTATATCGTGGATTATAGAACCGTGATACAATATCTACATCAACCTCAGTCGATAAAACGTGAACGCTGATCGCTCTCGACGTATTTAAACGTTACGATAAACCGGACGAATCGTTATGTAGTCACAACAGGTTCAGCGGTTAACGCTAACCGGTGCGGACGCAGGTAGAAGTCAAAAAAATGGAAGTGCTGTATCGCAAGTGGCGGCCCCAGACCCTCGCCGACGTGGTGGGGCAGGACCACGTGACCCACACCCTGCTCAACGCCCTCAAGATGGGTCGGGTGGCCCACGCCTACCTGTTCTGCGGCCCCCGCGGCACCGGCAAGACCAGCACCGGCCGCATACTGGCCAAGGCGGTGAACTGCACCGACGGCGGCGAGGGCGAGCCGTGCAACCAGTGCACCCTGTGCCGCGAGATCACCGAGGGCCGCGCCATGGATGTTATGGAGATCGACGCCGCCTCCAACCGCGGCATCGACGAGATACGCGAGCTGCGGGAGCGGGTGCGCTTCTCCCCCTCCAGCGCCAGGTACAAGGTGTACATCATCGACGAGGTGCACATGCTCACCGAGCCCGCCGCCAACGCCCTGCTCAAGACGCTGGAGGAGCCGCCGCCTCAGGTGATGTTCGTGCTGGCCACCACCGAGGCGCACAAGGTGCCGCTCACCATACTGTCACGCTGCCAGCGCTTCGATTTCAGGCGCATCCCGCTGGACGCCACGGTGTCCCGGCTGGCGCGGATCGCCGGGGGCGAGGGGATAAATATCGACGAGGCCTCGCTGCGGCTCATCGCCCGCAGCGCCACCGGCTCCATGCGCGACGCCATCAACCTGCTGGAGCAGCTATCGGCGCAGTACGGCAACGATATATCGCTGAACCAGGTGCGGGCTATACTGGGCATCACCGAGGACGTGCGCGCCCGCGAGCTGGTGAAGCACATCGTGAACGGAGACATCCCCGCCGGCCTGCACACCATCAACAGCGTGAACCAGGACGGCATCGACCTGAGGCAGTTCAACCGCGAGCTGGTGGAGTACCTGCGGGGGCTGCTGCTGATAAAGGCCGGCGCCGGCGAGGCCACCGAGCTACCCGCCGAGGCCCTCCCCGAGATGCTGGAGCTGGCGGAGATGGCCTCCATGCCCCAACTCTCCGGGGCGGTACGCCTGTTCCGCGCGGTGGAGATGGAGTTCGACGGCTTCTCGCCGCTGCCACTGGAGCTGGCGCTGGTGGAGTGCGCCCTGCCCTCCGACCGATCGGCGACGCTGGAGAAGCTGGAGCGCGCCACCGAACCGCCGCAGGCCAGTCGAGGGGCCCCCGCGCAGCCAGCGCCGTCACAGCGGAAACCGCCCGGCCGCGTCAAACCGGCCGGGGTTGAACCGTCGGCGCAAGAGAATACTAAGCCGACGGCGAAGGTGGAGGAGGAAAAGGAAGCGCCTGCTGCGGCCGAACCAACGGCAGCGGTCGGCGAGGAGCGGCCGGAAGGCTATCCACAGCCCGCCGAGGCTGAAGCCCCGCAAGTCGGAGAGGTCGAGGCAACCCCTCCGCCTACGCACGATGAGACGGCAACATCATCGGAGGTGGAAAGGGTTCGGGCACGGTGGAAGGAGGTGGTGGCCGCCGCCAAGGGCATGGGCTCGCGGGGCAACCTGGACGCCCTGCTGCGCAGCGCCTGCGAGCCGATAGACGTAAAGGGCGACACCATCGTCCTCGGCTTCTATTACGACTTTCACAAGGAAAAGATAGAGGACCCCAAGTACCGCACCATGGTGGAGGCCAAGGTGCTGGAGATATTCGGCAAGCCTTACAAGATACGCTGCCAGCTCACCGAGCGCAAGACCGGGCAGCGGGGGCATGTGGTGGACGCCGCCCTCAGGATGGGGGCCACCATCATCGACGACGAGGAGGAAATACCGAATGAATAAGATACTGCGGCAGGCACAGCAGCTTCAGGAGAAGATGGAGAAGGTGCAGAAGGAGCTGGAGAAGGAGACGGTGGAGGCCAGCGCCGGCGGCGGCGCGGTGACGGTGGTGGTCAGCGGCAGCCAGGTGGTGCAGTCGGTGAAGATAGCCCCGGAGGCGGTGGAGGACGTGGAGCTGCTGCAGGACATGGTGCTGGCCGCTGTCAGCGAGGCGATGAGGAAATCGCAGGAGCTGGCGCAGAGCCGCCTCGGCGAGGTGACCGCCGGCATGAAGCTCCCCGGACTGACATAGCGCGGAGGTTTATTTGAATTCCGATTTCGTTCCCGCCGCCCGGCCGGTGATGCGGCTCATCGATGAGTTCCACAAGCTGCCGGGCATCGGCCCCAAGACCGCCCAGCGGCTCACCTACTACCTCATACGTATGCCCGAGGAGGAGGCGCGCGCCCTGGCCGAGGCTATCCTCGCCATCAAGGACAGCATCATCCTGTGCTCCACCTGCCAGAACATCACCGACTCCGACCCGTGCCTCATCTGCCGCAACGATAAGCGCGACCGCTCCCAGATATGCGTGGTGGCCGAGCCGCTGGACATCCTGCCCCTCGAACGAACGGGAGGCTACAAGGGCCTGTACCACGTGCTGCACGGCGCCATCTCCCCCGCCGACGGCATCGGCCCCGACGACCTCAAGGTGAAAGAGCTTCTCGACCGGCTCAAGGACGGCGAGGTGAGCGAGGTGATACTGGCCACCAACCCCAACCTGGAGGGGGAGGCCACCGCCATGTACCTGCACCGGCTGATCGGCCCGCTGGGGGTGAGGGTCACCCGGCTGGCGCGGGGGCTGCCCTTCGGCGCCGATCTGGAGTATGCCGACGACGTGACGCTCACCCGCGCCCTGGAGAACCGCCAGGAGATATAGAATCCCCCCCAGTCCCCCTTTACAAAAGGGGGATTCAGAGCGATTTGTATATGGTACCATGTTCTGACGAGGTTCTAGGGGTGCCGCCAGCTTCAATAAGTCCCCGAGAAAAAGAGGTACAGGATGCTTCCTGACGAGGGTCTGGGGGTGTCCCCCGGTTTATAAAAGTCCCCCAAGAATGGGGGATTCAGGGGGTTGATGATAATTCCTTATGCAGTATCGCTGCACAATCGCTCCAGCGAGGTGAGCGATGGCTGACGACATGCGGGTCACCCGCCTGGCGCGGGGGCTGCCCTTCGGCGCCGACCTGAAGAATGTGACTCCTGCGCCATGCGCGTCAGGGTGGATAAGAACCTCCGGGCTTGCATGTTTGCACTTCCCGCTGCATTTGTTATAATTAGCCTTGTTTCAATTTAATCAATGCCCTTCGACACGCAGGGCGCAGCGCCGCCCCTACTGCCACAGGGTGGGGAAAGGAGAAGAAGTGATACACAGAAAGAGATTTGCGCCCCTGCTTATAGTGATGATGCTGCTTGCCGTGTCGCTGCTGGCGGCCGCCTGCGGTGGCGGGACGCCGGTGGCGCAGGAGGGCGACACCGTCAAAGTTGACTACATCCTAACGCTGGACGACGGCACCGAGGTAGATTCCTCGCTCAACGCGTCTTACGGCCATGTCCAACCGCTGAATTTCACCATCGGCTCAGGGGACCTGCTGGTCGGATTCGAGAACGCGGTCATCGGGCTTGCCGTTGGGGAATCCACCACCGTTAAGATACCGGCGGACGAAGCCTACGGCCCGTGGGATGAGGAGCTGGTGGTAACGCTGAACTGGAGCCAGCTGCAGGAAGGCCTGGTGCCCGAGGTGGGCGATGAACTGTACACCCAGAATGCGTACGGCATGGTGTCGGTAGTAATAGTAACCAACGTCTCCGACGAGGGGGTCACAGTGGACGCCAACCACGAACTGGCCAAGGAAGACCTGAACTTCGAGATCTGGCTGGTGGAGATAGAATAGCTTCCAATCTCGGATTGCACTACTTTCAATTCAATCTTGACAAAAAAGAGGATACTGCGGTATCCTCTTTGCGTTATTCAAGCAGGGAGGCACTTACATGACGAAAGGCATGTCGGAAGAGGAGATCTACGAGGCAGCAAGGAAGAGGGTCAAAGAGAAGAGGGACTTCTACGGGCATCTCATCGCCTACCTGATAGTGAACAGCATACTGGTACTGGTGTGGGCGCTGTCTGGCGGCGGGTATCCCTGGTTCGTGTGGTGCACCGGCCCGTGGGGCATCGGGGTGGTGTTCCATTTCCTGGCGGTATTCGTCTTCCCCACCAGTGCTGCTAAGGAGAAACAGGCGATAGAGAAGGAAGCGGAGAAGATCAAGAGAGAGCAAGGCGGAACCGGGGCGATATAACTTGACGAAGCCAGCGAAACCCGCGCCACTGCGTGTCTACCTCGCCGGGCCGGACGTGTTCTTCCCCAACGCCGTCGAGATCGGCGAGGAGAAGAAGCGCATCTGCCAGCGATACGGCTTCGTGGGGGTGTTCCCGCTGGATGCCGACTTCGCGCCGCTGTTCGAGCTGGACTCGCCCGAAGCGCAGGGATATAGAACATTCGACATGATGGTGGAGCTGATGGACAGTTGCGACCTGGCGATCGCCAACCTGACCCCCTTCCGCGGGCCGAGCATGGACGTGGGCACGGCGATAGAGATGGGCTACATGCACGGTTGCGGCAAGCCGGTGCTGGGCTACACCAACGTGGCAGGCGACTACGCCGGGCGCGTCCCCCCCGACGGCTTCACCATCGAAACTTTCGGCCTGGCGGACAACCTCATGGTCGAGGGGCCGATCCGTAAGAGCGGAGCGACTGTGGTGCGTGCTGACGTGCCGCCGGAAGAGATATACAACTCGCTGAAAGGCTTCGACCGGTGCGTCAGGCAGGCGGCGGAGCTGCTGTTGAAGGAGGTATGAGGGCAATGATTAACAAACTAAGAAACGACATACGCCGATACGAGACCCGAAACGAGACCAAAATCAAGTGCAAGATCAGCCGCATCCGCTGCCTGCGCTGCCCCCTGTCCGCCATCGGGTGCCCCCTCGCCAGACGCTGGCTCAGAGCCTTAAGCCGCGCCTAGCAGATATCGACCAGCGCCGAGCGATAGACCGCATATATAGCAATCGACACTAGCACCCCCGGCGATTTATTCAAAACCGGCCAAAAACCCCTTGACAGAACCGATTAGTAATATTATGATATAACAAGATATATCGTGATATTACAAGAAACATCGAGAGCTATCTAAAGAGGAGTGATTGAAATGTTCGAGAAGAGAAGGATCTTCCACGGGCCCCACGAGGACCGCTTCGGTCACGATTACAGTTACACCCACTTCGGCAAGGGGGACCTCAAATACGTCATCCTCGGCCTGCTAAAGGACAAGCCGCACTACGGCTACGAAGTGATACGCGCCCTGGAGGATCTCTCATTCGGCTTCTACAAGCCCAGCCCGGGGGCGGTCTACCCCACCCTGCAGATGCTGGAGGACATGGGGTACGCCACCTGCGCCGAGCAGGACGGGAAGAAGGTCTACTCCATAACCGATGAGGGGCGCAAGTTCCTCGAAGACCGCAAGGGCGTCGCCGATGAGATCAGGGACCAGATGAAGCGCCACTGGAACCCGAGGAACATTGAGGACATCGCCGAGGTGATGATCGAGGTCGGCAAGCTGCGCAGGCAGATAACGCGCCGCTTCCGCCAGCTCGACCCCGAAAAAGTGTCCCGCATCCGTGAGGTTATCACCGGAGCCTGCAAAGAGGTGTCGGCCATACTGGAAGAGGAATTCGGTGACCGGGAAGAGCGCTGATGATTTCGGCAAACCATGACATCGCGGTGGAGTTCGATGAGGCGACCCGCAGCTACTTCATCGTCTGGGCGCCACTGATCGCCGGCGCCGGCGATACGGCGCACCAAGCACTCGAAGATCTCCGGGATGCGGCCCGCTTCGGCGTCGATGCCATGATAGATATGAAGCTAAAGGAAATAAAACGATAAAAGGAGGGACAATATGTTCGGTTATTTCACCATACTGGCGGCGGTGCCCGGCTTCTTCCTCAGCGCGCTGTTCCTGATGCTGCTGTGGGGCGTGTTCGCCCCCGATCTGGGGTGGCCCACCATAAGCTACGTCCAGTCCATGCTGATCAACTTCACCCTGTGGCTGGCGGTGGCCCCGCTGGCGGCCGCCGGCAAGAAGGCCAAGGGTTGTTTCAAGTAATCCAGCGATAGCGGAGGATAAAATGGGCAGGATACCCGTCGAGCACGGGGTATTTCAGGGTATTCAAGAAGCCGAACACTACGATCGGGAGTCCAGATGGTGGATGCGCAACGTGGTGGAGCAGTTCGCCGCCGCCGCCGAGCGCTGGGGTGTAGCCGACGGCAGGGTGCTGGACGTGGGCAGCGGCTCCGGCCTGGTCACCATCAGGCTGGCCGACATGTTGCCCGGAGCGCAGCTCACCGGCCTGGAGCTATGCCCTCCGGTGCTGGAGCGAGCGCGTCAGAATGCCGCCGATAGCGGCGTGGACGGCAGGGTGGAGTTCGAGATGGGAAGCGCCGAGGATATGCCATTCGCGGACGATACATTCGACATGGTCGTCTGCCTCAGCACGCTGCACCTGCTGGACAACCCGGTGAATATGCTCGATGAGGTGCAGCGGGTGCTCAAGCCCGGCGGCAGGTTCTACATCCGCGACTACCACCGCACCTGGCTGGGCGCCCTCTCCGGACATATCAAGGCCTGCTACACGCCCAGTGAGGCAAGCGACTTGTTGAAACGATCCGGACTGCGGGACTGGAAGGTGAAGGGCGGGCTCTTCTGGCTGCAAATACTGTCTATCGACTGAACTCAGGCTAGGCGAGACGGCGGGTTGCATACGGTGAATCATCTCCTACATACCGACTCGAGGTAACAGCCCTTAGAAGGACCAAATGAGAGGGATCAGCAACGCCGCTACCGCCACCACCAGTATAGACAGGGGCAGGCCCAGCCGCCAGTAGTCGCCGAACTGGTATCCGCCGGGAGCCATGACCAGGGCGTTGGACTGATGCCCGATAGGAGTCAAAAAGGCGCACGAAGCACCGACGGCCACCCCCATCAGCATAGGATCGGCCGATACGCCCATGTCCCCGGCCAGATTGATGGCGATGGGGGCCATCAATACCGCGGCGGCGGCGTTGTTGACAACGTTGGAGAGCAACATGGTGCCCGCCATCAGCACAATCAGGATGGCAACTGGCGGGAAGTTGGCCGACAGCAGCATCATCTGCCCCGAGATCAGCTGGGCGCCCCCGGTGGTCTCCAGAGCGCCGGCCAGGGGAAACATGGCGCCCAGCAGGATGATGATAGGCCAATCGATTTTCTCATAGATTTCCCTCACCGGGATCATGCCCGCCAGCACCATCAGCAAGGCCGCTATCAGGAAGGCGATCTGAACCGGCAGCAAGTCGAACGCCGCAGCCGCTATTGCCGCTCCGAAAATAGCCACCGCCATCACCACTTTGCGGGGTTTGGGCAGGGAGAATCCGCGCTCCGCTAACGGCAGGCACCCGAGTGAAGCAAGGGCTGTCTGCAACGATTCCTGGCTGCCCTGAAGCAGCAGAATGTCGCCCACGGCCAGTCGGGTCTGTCCCAGGCGGGTTCTGAGCCGTTGACCGCGACGCGCCACCGCCAGCAAGTTCACACCGTAGGTACTGCGCAATCGCAAGCCCACAGCCGTTTTCCCGGCCATGGTCGACCCCGGGGGAACGATGGCTTCCATGATGCGGATATCGTCCGACTCCATCACCTCCTTGCTGTCCACTTTGCTCTCCGCCAGCTCGAACCCCAATTCTTCGATCAGGAACTGCAGATCCTCCGAATCGGCTTCTACGATAAGCACATCACCCTCACGAAGCACTTCGTACCAAGATGGAGCCGGTATTTGGCGGTCGCCGCGTATCAGCCCCGTCACCGTTATCTGCTTACCCTCCTCTAAAGCGGCGTTCAAATGATACAATGTTTGGCCCGCCAGCTTGGAACCCTCGGGGATAACCACCTCGCTGATGTAATCGTCTATCTGGAACAGCTCTCCCGGGGTCTCCGCGCTCTCCCGCTTGGGGGTCAGCCGCCAGCCCACCAGCGTGATGAAGATCAATCCCGCCACCGCCACCACTACGCCCACGGGAGTGAAATCGAACATCCCGAAAGGCGCCGCGCCGGTCTCAGCCCTGTAGGTAGCGATAATGATATTCGGGGGCGTGCCGATCATGGTGGTCAGGCCGCCGATGAGCGAGCCGAATGCCAGAGGCATAAGCAGCAGCGAGGGCGAGCGGCCGCTCTTGCGTGACATCCATATGGCCACCGGCATCAGCAGCGCCAGGGCCCCCACATCGTTCATGAACCCCGAGCAGAGCACCACTATACCGGTGAGGGTGGCCACCTGCACCGTGGGCCTGTTACCCACGCGAGAAAGCAGGCGCGACATGCTGTCCACTACCCCGGCATTGAACAGGCCCCGGCTGATCACCAGCACGGCGGCCACCGTGATAACCGCCGGGTGGCCGAAGCCCATAAACACCTCACCCACCGGCACCAGCCTGAAGAGGAAGACCAGCAGCAGCGCCCCCAGAGCGACAATATCGTAACGCCAGCGCCCCCATACGAACATGGCCAGGGCCGCCGCTAGAATGGCGAAAACAGTGATCTGGTCAGTGGTCATGGCGTTACATTATCGATACAACTGCGAACGCGGGCTGGTCTCCCATAGTGCTTAGCGATCCGACCCATTTCGGCAATGAATCCAGCCCGATGGCGGAATCGCTCACAACCACCCACACCAAGTACACGGATAACATTCGTGCGATGCCGCTATGTAAATTATTACCTTAAATGTGATTATAGCGAGGCGAATCCCGATGTCAACTATGAAGCTTACTGTTGGACTATGCTGGTCTCTAATGCCTCAGCGGACTGCACATAATGCATATCGATTGAAGACTCAATCGGAACCAACGGCTGCGACTTCGCAGGGGCGGTATTGTCACACGTTGGGCGAAGTAATATAATATCCCCACGATGTCGGCACCCGATACACGATTTCCCTGTATATTCATATCGCGACCCGCGGAGCTGAAAGGGACGGACTTACCCATTGAGCGAGACTGACGATTACATACGCAGCCTGGTCGACTCCAATCCCTTCCACGAGCCGCTAGTGGAGGCGGCCATAGCCCAGTTGCAGCTCCCCGCAGGCAGCCGCGGCCTGGACGCCGGGTGCGGCATCGGCCTGCAGGTGCCGCTATTTGTAGAGGCGATTGTCCCCGGGGGGCACGTCACCGGCCTCGACCTCTCGCCCCGGTTCCTGACCCACGCCAGGGAGTTCGTCCAAAGGATCGGGATCGCGGAACGGACATCCTTCAAGGAGGGCAGCGTGAACAAGCTCCCCTTCGATAGCGACGCCTTCGACTGGTCGTGGAGCGCCAACTGCGTCGGCTACGCCCCGTTCGACCCCCTGCCTCCGCTCAAGGAGATGGCGCGGGTGGTGAAGCCCGGCGGTACGGTGGCCGTCCTGGTCTGGTCTTCCCAGCAGCTGCTTCCGGGGTACCCCCTGCTGGAGGCCCGGCTCAACGCCACTCCGGCCGGGATCGCCCCCTTCACCGCAGGCATGGCGCCGGAGCGTCACTTCATGCGCGCGCCGGGGTTTATGCGGCGGGCCGGGCTGGGCGATATCCGGGGACGCACCTTCGTTAGCGAGGCCCAGGCGCCGCTCAGCGAGGAGATGCGCCAGGCGCTGAAGGCGCTGATAGACATGCGCTGGCCGGGGGCCGAGGCCGAGCTCTCGGCGGACGACCGGGCGCAGTTCCAGCGCCTGTGCCGGCCGCAGTCGCCGGACTTCATACTGAACCTGCCGGACTACTACGCCTTCTTCACCGAGACACTGTTCTACGGCAGGGTCGATAAATAAAACATAGCTATAAAGCAACTTTATGCCGGGGTTATAACGATGGAGAATGAGATAAGCAGGGTGAAGCGATCCAAGGAGCGGGCCAGGGAAAGCTATAACCGCATGGCCTGCTGCTATGACATGCTGGCCGGACGCTTCGAGCGGGCATACCGCGATATCGCGCTGGAGAAGCTGGTCGTCAAGGACGGGGAGACGGTGCTGGAGATCGGGTTCGGCACCGGGCACGCCATCCTCTACATGGCCCGATCCGTCGGCGAGAAGGGCAAGGCGTACGGGATAGATATCTCGGACCGCATGCTGCGCATCGCCGGCAGCAGGGTGGAGAAGATGGAGCTGTCGAAGCGGGTGGCGCTGCAGCGCGGGGACGCGGCGCAGCTCCCCTACAAGGACGATTTCTTCGATGCCGCCTTCATCTGTTTCACGCTGGAACTGTTCGACACGCCGGAGATCCCCGGGGTGTTGCAGCACTGTCGCCGCGTGCTGAAGGGCGGCGGCCGCCTGTGCGTGGTATCGCTGGCCAGGAAGCCCCTCGGCGAGGATGATAAGGAGCCCTGGGCGATATGGCTCTACGAGCTGGCGCACCGCGTCTGCCCCTCGTGCTTCGACTGCCGCCCGATCTTCGTCCGCAAGGCGCTGGAGGAGGCCGGGTTCGACATCGTGGAAGTGACCGAGCGGAAGATGTACTGGCTGCCGGTGGACATCGTCCTGGCACGGAATCCGTAAACTGGTGAGGAGAGATATGAACATGAACGCCGATTCAAAACCGACGCCGGCTCCCGATTTCGAGGCGACAGATGCCGATGGGCGCAGGGTGAAGCTATCAGACTACAAGGGCAAAAAGCATGTCGTGCTGGTGTTTAATCGGGGCTTCATGTGACCGTTCTGCCGAAAGCACATGGCGCAGTTGCGTCAAGACTATGGGGAATTCACCGGGAGGTCGGCCGAAGTGATAGCCGTCGGCCCGGAGGGCCCTGAAAAGTTCGCAGACTGGTGGCATAAGAATCAGATGCCGTTCGTGGGCATAGCCGACCCCGATCACAAGATCGCCGGGCTATACAGCCAGCAGTCCAGGCTGCTCAAGCTGGGCCGCATGCCGGCGCTGATGGTGGTGGACAGGAACGGCATGCTGCGATACAGGCACTACGGCGATTCGATGGCGGATATCCCCGAGAACGATTCCATCCTGTCCCTGCTGGACCAGCTGAATCAGGAATGATAGAGCGAGAAGTATCCTTCAAGTCGGGAGGGGTGAAGCTGGCGGGGACGCTGTGCCTGCCCGCCGATGCGGGCAGCTTCCCCTGCGTGCTGATGATACATGGATCGGGGCCCCTTGACCGCAACGAGAACACGCGCGGCCTCCCGCTGAACGCCTTCAATACCATCGCCCGTTACCTCGCCGACAGGGGCATAGCCAGCCTGCGGTACGACAAGCGGGGCACCGGCAGGAGCAAGGGCCGCTACTGGGAGGCCGGCTTCTACGACTTCATCCAGGACGTGAAGGCGGCATATGACTATCTCGCATCCCACGAGCGCATCAGGCAAGGGCTGATCTTCCTGCTGGGACACAGCGAGGGGGGATACATCGCGCCCAAGATATCGCTGACCTACACCTCCGTAGCCGGCCTGATCCTCATCGCCGCCACGGTGCAGCGGCTGGAGAAGGTGCTGCTGGCGCAGTCCGCCCGCTTTAAGGAGGACGTGGCGCAGGGGAGTGGATTCAAACGGAGCGTGATAAGGTTTAACTTCAAGCTGTTCGGAGACCCGCAGACGGCCCAGGCGGCCGTCATCGGCAAGATCAAGGCTTCGGATAAAGCCTGGTTCCGCTACAAGGGGCAGCGGGTGAATGCCAAGTGGTTCCGCGAGATAATGGAATACGACCCGGTGTACACCATGCAGAACGTGACCTGCCCGGTGCTGGCCATCAACGGCGACAAGGACATCCAGGTCGACCCCCGGGACGTGCTGAAGATAGCCGAGCTGGCCCGGGGGGAGGTCGAGCATCACATCATCCCCAACATGACCCACCTGCTGCGGCTGGATTACGGCACGCCGTCGCTGCTGGAATACAACCGGCTGCTGAAGCGGGACATCGACCGCTCGATGCTGGATATTATAGTAACCTGGCTCCAGCGGATAATAGTCAGCAAATAAAAGAACTAAACACTGTATAAAATCGGCGACATGTATTCCAAGGCAACCTAAAATGAGCGAACGGAGCGATAAAAAGACAGCAATTAAACGCCTGCAGGGGCTGAGGAACGTGGGGGCGGTTACCGCCGAGAAGCTGTATGCCATCGGGATCGAGACGCCGGAGCAAATGATGCGCTCCGACCCGCAAGAAGTGTACCAGAGGCTGAGAGAGAGGGCAGGGGGAAAGCTCGACCGGTGCGTGCTGTACCAGATGCAGGGGGCAGTGCTGGACATCCCGTGGTGGGAATGCAAAAACCTCAAACCTTAGACTGTACGCCATAAACCCGAACGAGATTATGGACACGGAATCGAGACAGAAACGAAAGCTTCAGGTAGGAGACACCGCCCCGGACTTCACCCTCCCCGACCAGTGGGGGGAAATGGTAAGCCTCAAGGACCTGCGCGGCAGGGTGAACGTGGTGCTGTATTTCTATCTGCGGGACGGCACGCCGGGGTGCTCCATCGAGGCAGCCGCCTTCCGCGATAACTACCGCATATTCCGCGACCTGGGCACCGAGGTAATCGGGGTAAGCTCCGACCCGGTGGAATCCCACCGCAGCTTCACCGCCGCCCGCGGTATCCCCTTCAAGCTGCTCAGCGACGCCAACGGCGCGGTCAGAAAGCGGTACGGCGTCAAGCCCACGCTGCGCCTGGTACCGGGGAGGGCGACATACGTCATCGACCGGCAGGGTATCGTGAGGTTCGTTTTCTCGTCCCAGCTGCAGCCCCAGCGCCATGCCGAGAAGGCGCTGCAGGCTATCAACGCCATAAACCAGCTGCCGACGGGGAGATGACGAGCCAATCGCCGCCAAAAAGGTTATAATAACAAGGGGGGTGCAATATGACACAGGCAAAGGACGGCGACATCGTCAGGGTGCACTACACCGGCAGGTACGAGAACGGCGAGGTGTTCGACTCCTCGCATGACCGCGGCCAGCCGCTGGAGTTCACCATCGGCGGCAAACAGGTGATCCCCGGCTTCGAGCGGGGCGTCGAGGGGATGAGCCCCAGCGACGTGAAGACTGTCGATATACCGGCGGAGGAAGCCTACGGCTCCTACCGGCCGGATATGGTGCTAGCCATCGAGAGGGAGCACATACCGCCGGATGCCAACCCGGAGCCCGGGCAGCACATAATGCTCGATCTGCCGGACGGCAGGTTGCTGCCGGCAACGGTGGTGGATGTCTCCGAGTCGGGGGTTACGGTGGACTGCAACCACCCCCTGGCGGGCAAGGACCTCAAATTCGATATCGAGCTGGTAGAGATACTGTAGACGGAGGCACGATGATACACAGGAAGGCACTGAAAGGCTGGGCCAGTGTTATACTGGCGGTGGCCCTGCTGCTGGTGGCGGTGTCCGCCGCCGCGTGTTCCAACCCGGATGCGGCGCATGAGGGCGACACTGTCAAGGTGGAGTACACCGGCACCCTAAGCGACGGCACAGCGTTCGACTCCACCGTCAACGAGTCCTTCGGCCACCCCGACCCGCTGGAGTTCACCATCGGCGAGGGACGGATGATAGCCGGTTTCGAAAAAGCGGTCATCGGCATGGATGTCGGCGACACTAAGAAGGTGACCATCAAGGCCAAGGACGCCTACGGCGAGAAGTACTTCGATGTGCCCCTGAGCGAGCTGCCCGACGACCTGATGGTGGGCGAAGAGCTGTACAATCAGGCGGACGGCACCGTGGCTATCGTGGCCAACATCTCCGGGGACATGGCCACGCTGGAGAGCACCCACGAGCTTGCCGGGGAAGACCTCACCTTTGAGATAACGATGGTGGAGATAATCAAGCCCGCCGAGGAAGAGTGAGCCCGTCCGGCGCGGCGGAAGGGGTGAAGATGAGAGGTAGATACTTCATCCCGGTGATAGCGATCCTGCTGTCGCTGGCTGCAAGCTCGTGCTGCGCCGGCGAGCCGGTGCCGACTGTAGAATACCAGCCGGTCACCATCGCCGAGTTGATAGCCAACACCAGCGCGTACAATAACGAGCATGTCGTGGTCACCGGTCGATTCGTGGACTTCACCCAGCGACCTCCTCCCGAATGCTACCCCAACCCGGGGTGCAGCTTCGGTCAGCAGCTGAACATCTACGCCCCGTATCGCAGCACCTGGGGCATCGCCGACGGGTCCGGCGAGATAGGCGTGCTGGTGATATACAACGTGGGCACGCTGGTTCACACCCTGCCCGACTACGAGGATGGCGAGACCATTACTATCAGGGGCACGGCGCTGGCCACCACCGTCCCCGACTACTGCAACTCGATGCTGAGGTACAGGAGCCTGTACATCTCCGTCGATGCGGAAGACATAGACATCACCATAGCACCCGGCCAATGACTGTCCCCAAAATATATAAGACCGAAGCCATCGTGCTCAAGCACGTCAACCTCAAGGAGGCGGACAAGATACTGACCCTCTACACCCCCGGCATGGGCAAGCTGAGCGCGGTGGCCAAGGGGGTGCGCCGCCCCAGGAGCAAGACCGGCGGGCACCTGGAGCTGCTGAGCCACTGCGCCCTGATGCTGACCCGCGGCCGCAACCTGGACACCGTCAACCAGGTGCAGACCATATCCAGCTTCCTGCCGCTGCGGGAAGACCTGTGGCGCGCCAGCCTCGCCCTGTACGCCGCCGAGATGGTGTCGCGGTTCACCGTCGAGCACGTGGAGAACTACCCGGTGTACCGCCTGCTGCTGGACACCCTCAAGCGCCTGTGCGACACGCAGGACGGGGAGCTCACCCTGCGCTTCTTCGAACTGAACCTGCTCGCCCACCTGGGGTATCAACCCGAGCTGTACGACTGTATCAGCTGCAAGAAACCGCTGGAGCCGACCGAGAATTTCTTCAGCGCCAGCGGCGGCGGGGTGCTGTGCCCCGCCTGCCGTGACCGCGAGCCGCTGGCGCGGCCGCTATCGCTGAACGCCCTCAAGGTCATGCGCTTATGTCAACATGGAGACTACGCCAGGGTCAACAGCGTCAGGGTGGACGGCGAGCTGATGCTGGAGATGGAGAGCATATTGCGGGGGTACATCCGCTACCTGCTGGAGCGCGAGGTCAAATCGGTGGATTGGCTCGACCGGCTGCGGCGGGAGCGCTAGCCTAGCTGCGGCGCTCCACCACGTAGTCGGCCAGCTCTGTGAGAGAGCGGCGGCACGGCTCGTCCGGCAGGCCCTCGACGTCTTTGCGGGCCTGCGCCGAGAAGTCGGCGGCGATATCGTGGCACTGCTCCAGTATGGACGAATTGCGGATCATTTCGATGATGCGGTCCACATCCTCCCTGCCCCCCCTCTTCTCGAACAGCTCCGTGATGCTGGAATCGTCGGGGTTGCGCTCCCGCAGGATGATCGCCGGCAGGGTCAGCGTGCCCTGCAGCAGGTCGCTGCCCACCGGCTTGCCCATCTCCTCCTCATCGCCGGTGAAGTCCAGGATGTCGTCCACCACCTGGAAAGCCATGCCCAGATTCTTGCCGTAGCTCAGGAGCGTTTCGACCGCCCATTCCGGCGCCTCGCTCAGTACCGCCCCGGTGCCGGTGGCTGCGGCGAACAGGGAAGCGGTCTTGCTGTATATCTGCTCGTAGTACTCCTCCCGCTTCAGCCGCCAGTTGTAGGAGCTGAAGGTCTCCCTCAGCTGGCCACCGGAGATCTCGGTCAGCGTCCGTGCGAACATACTCACCACCCTCAGGTTGCCGATGCTGGCCACCAGGTCGGCGGACACCGAGAACAGGTAGTCTCCCAGCAGCACCGCGACCCCCTCCCCCCACAGGCTGTTCACCGCGCTCTTGCCCCGCCGCAGCAGGGCGTGGTCCACCGCATCGTCGTGCACCAGCGTGGCGTTGTGGAACAGCTCGATGGCGGCGGCCATCGGCACCAGTTTCTTAAGGTCATACTGGTAGAACCTGCCTGCCAGCAGGGTGAGGCCGGGGCGGACGCGCTTCCCGTGGCTCTCCAGCACATAGCCCAGCGGCTTGGCGATCCATGGGTAGTCCACATGGGAGAAGTCCATCAGCTTCTCCTCCACCAGCTCCAGTCCCTCCTGTATCGGCTCGTATATAGTAGCTATTGACAAGGCTCTCCCTCCACTGATATAGGCAGCCGGAACAGCCGTATCGCGTTCCCCGCGCTGCAGCGTGCCACCTCACCTCCCGGTATCCCCCTGATCTCGCCGATCCTGTCAGCGACCAGCGACACGTACGACGGCTCGTTGCGCTTCCCGCGATAGGGGTGTGGGGTAAGGAACGGGCAGTCGGTCTCGATCAGCAACCGCCCCAGCGGCAGGTGTCGGGCGATATCCGCCGCCGATGACTTGGCATAGGTTACCGGGCCGGCGATGGAGAGAAAGAAGCCCATATCGATATATCTGCCAGCTATATCCCGGTCGCCGCTGAAGCAGTGCAGCACCCCCGGCATCCCACTCGACCCGGCGGCCCAGTTCGACAGTATGGCGAATACCTCATCGCTCGCCTGTCGGCTGTGGATCACCACCGGCAAACCCAGATCGCGAGCCAGGTCCAGCTGCCTCTCGAACGCTTCCACCTGCGCCTCCCTCGGCGACAGGTTGCGGTAGAAATCCAGCCCGATCTCCCCGATGGCCACCACCCTGGGGTGCCGCGCCAGCCGCTCCAGCCGGTCTATATCCCCGTTGCCCATATCGGCGGCGCTGTGGGGGTGGAAGCCGACGACGGCGAACACCTCATCGTAGCGCTCGGCGAGTGCTACCGCCGCCTCGCTGGATGGCAGGTCGCAGCCCACGTCGATTACCGCCGCCACGCCGGCCTCGCGGGCGCGCTCCATCACCGAATCGCGATCCTTGTCGAAATGGTGCATATCGATGTGGGAGTGGGAATCAATCAGCACGAGCCGCCCCCAGCCTGGCATCCTCCTGCTCCACGATGGCATCGTCCAGCTTGGTGAACAGCGGCTCCGGTGCGGCCAGCCGCTGGCCGGGCTGCACCTGCGATACGGCCCAGCCGCCGTCCTCCAGGCTCCCCTCGAAGCCGAGCATAAGGTGTAATTTCTGCGAAGTGAAGGGCAGAAAGGGGGCGAAGAGCGTCTTGAGATACGATATGACCCTGAGTGCCACGTACAGGCTGGTGGCGGCATCTTCGCGGTCCTGCTTGATCCGCTTCCACGGCTCCTTCTCGTCGAGGTAGCGGTTGGCCTCCTGCGCCAGAGCCATTATGGTGCGCACCGACTCGCGGAAGCGGCAACGGTGGAGCAGTTCATCCACTGACGACAGGGCGTCCTGCGCCTTGCCCAGCAGCTCGTCGCTGCGACTATCGATATTACCGGGGGTTGGAACCCGGCCCTCGAAGTTGCGGTAGGTGATGGTCAGCACCCGGTGCACCAGGTTGCCGTAGGTGGCTACCAGCTCGTCGTTGTTGCGCCGCACCAGCTCCCGCCACGAGAAATCGCTGTCGTTGTCCTCCGGCATATTCACCGAGAGGAAGTACCGCAGCGGGTCGGGATCGTAGCGCTCCAGGTAGTCGAGCAGCCACACCGCCCAGTTGCGGCTGGTGGACAGCGCCCTGCCCTTGATGGTGAGGAACTCGTTGGCCGGCACATTGAAGGGCAGGTTGAGTCCGCCGTAGCCCAGCAGCATCGCCGGCCAGATAACGGTGTGGAACACGATGTTGTCCTTGCCCACGAAGTAATACGATTTGACGTCCCCCTCCCAGAAGCGGCGCCAGCCTTCCTCGTCACCCGAGAGATGGGCCCACTCCACGCTGGCCGAGAGGTAGCCGATCACCGCCTCGAACCACACGTAGATGCGCTTGGCCTCGAATCCGTCCACCGGCACCGGTATGCCCCACTCCATGTCCCGGGTTATCGCCCGGTCCTTCAGCCCCTCGTTGAGGAAGCCGAGGGTGAAGTTCAGCACGTTCTGTTTCCAGTGGGTCTGCTGCCCGACCCAGTCGAGTAGCTGCCCGTTGAACGCGCTGAGGCGCAGGAAGAAGTGCTCCGATTCCCTGACCTCGGGCGTGGATGAGCACCAGCGGCAGCGGGGGCTCAATATCTCCGCCGGGTTCAGCGGCTTGCCGCAGCCGTCGCACTGGTCCCCCCGGGTGCCCTCGAACCCGCAGTGGGGGCAGGTGCCCTCCACGTAGCGGTCGGGGAGGAAGCGGCCGCAGCTGGGGCAGTAAAGCAACGACATAGTGTCCCTATATATGTGGCCCTTCTCCAGCAGGGCGAGGAAGAGATCGCGGGCGATGCGGTGGTGATTGGGGGTATCGGTGCTGGTGAACAGGTCGAAGGAGATGCCCAGTTTGCGCCACGATTCGAGGAACTCCCGGTGGTAGCGCTGTGCGATCTCCTCCGGCTTCTTGCCCTCCTGCTCGGCGCGCACCGTGATCGGGGTGCCGTGCTGGTCCGAGCCCGATACCATCAGCACATCGTTGCCCTTAAGGCGGTGGTAGCGGGCGAAGATATCGGGTGGCAGGTAGGCGCCGGCGATCTGCCCCAAATGCAGCGGGCCGTTGGCGTAAGGCCAGGCCACCCCGATGAAGATGCGCTCGCTCATAAATGGAACTTCCGAGAGGTAAGTTTATCAGAATCGGGGCTAAAACACAAAGCTATTCCAAGGACAGCCAGGCGCGGTAAACCTCCCGCCTGGAGATGCCCGAATCCCGAGCGACGCGGGCGACGGCCTCCTTGGCGGGCAGCCCCTCATCGCGCAGCCGCCGCAACTCTTCAACCGTATCGTCCGAGACCCTGCCCTTTTCGCTCGACCCGCCTTCGATCACCAGGGTGAACTCCCCGCGCGGCTCGGTGAAATGGGCGATGGCCTCGCTGACCGTGCCTCTAAAGATCTCCTCGTAAACCTTGGTCAGCTCGCGGCACACCGCAATGCGGCGGTCGCCCAGCACGTCGCGCATATCCCCCAGCGAGGCCGTCAGACGGTGCGGCGCCTCGAAGGCGATCAGTGTCCTATCCTCGCCGGCGACGCCCTCCAGCAGCTTCCGGCGCTGCCCCTTCCGCCGCGGCAGGAATCCCAGGAAGGTGAACCGGTCGGTGGGCAGCCCGGACACGGCCAGGGCGGTCACCAGCACCGACGGGCCGGGCACCGGCTCGATGCGGATGCCGCGCTCCACCGCCGCCGCCACCAGCTCGTAGCCGGGGTCGCTTATCCCCGGCATCCCCGCCTCCGAGACCAGCGCTACATCGCCTTCGGCCAATCGGCTCAACAATGCGGGAAGCTTCGATAGCTTGTTGTGCTCGTGGTAGCTGGTGGTCGGAGTGCGCAGGCCGAACGCCGACAGCAATTGCCGCGTCTTGCGGGTATCCTCGGCGGCGATCAGCGACACCTCATCCAGCACGCGCAGGGCACGTATCGAGATGTCCTCCAGGTTGCCTATCGGCGTGGCGACAACGAAAAGTGTGGGCATGTGTTCCTCCAGGAGCAACCATTATAGCCTACGAAGTATCGATCCGTCCATTTCCCCGGTTCAGCATTGACTTCCGACCCCCTTTTTTGATATAGTTTTTGTTACATTAACCACTCGACGACGAAAAGACAGCATGGAAATTCCTCAGTTCAAAGAGCTCAGGCGGACATACGGTTTCGATGAGGTGGCGCTGGTCCCCGGCGAGGTGACCGTAAACCCCGAGCAGGTGAATGTCGACTTCAAGGTCGGCAATATCACTTTCGACGTCCCCGTCCTCGCCTCCGCCATGGACGCCGTGGTGGACCCCAGGTTCGCCGCGGCGCTGGGCAAGCTGGGAGGTCTGGCGGTGCTCAACCTGGAGGGGGTGCAAACCCGCTACCAGGACGCCGGCGCGGTTCTGGCTGAGATAGCCACCAAGTCCGATGCAGAGGTAACCCCCTTCATGCAGAAGGTGTACTCCGAGCCGATCAAGGAGAACCTCATCGGCGACCGGATACAGGAGATAAAAAGCTTCGGCACCGCCTGCGCCGCCTCGGTGACGCCGGCCAATACCAAGGGCTTCGCCCCCATCTGCGCCGAGGCCGGCATCGACATCTTCGTGGTGCAGTCCACCGTGACCTCGGCCCGCCATATCTCCAAGAGTTACCAGGGCCTCAGCTTCACCGACCTGTGCCAGGTGATGCCGGCGCCCATCATCGTGGGCAACTGCGTCAGCTACAGTGCGGCGCTGTCGCTGATGAACGAGGGGATAGCGGGTATCCTCGTCGGCGTGGGGCCGGGAGCGGCATGCACCACCAGGGAGGTCACCGGCGTAGGTGTGCCTCAAGTGACGGCCACCATGGACTGCGCCGCCGCCCGCGAGCACTATCTGCAGGAGACCGGCAAGTACGTCACCCTGATCACCGACGGCGGCTTCCGCACCGGCGGCGACGTGTGCAAGGCGTTCGCTGCCGGCGCCGATGCGGTGATGCTGGGCTCGATCTTCGCCCAGGCCAGGGAGGCCCCCGGGCGCGGCTACCACTGGGGCATGGCCACCCCCCATGCCGCCCTCCCCCGTGGGGTGAGGGTCAACGTGGGCACCACCGGCACGCTGGAGCAGATACTCTTCGGGCCTTCCTCGGTCACCGGCGGCACTCAGAACCTCGTCGGCGCGCTGCGCACCTCAATGGGCATGTGCGGGGCGCGCTCTATCAGGGAGATGCAGCGGGTGGAGATGGTGGTCGCCCCATCCATCAAGACCGAGGGCAAGCACTTCCAGTCCAGGCAGTGCTCCACATAGGCTCAACCGACTGCTATTCGTACTCCGCGCAGTTGTTGTCCTCGTCCAGTTCCGCCACCTGGTTGAAACCGTCGGCGCACACCCGCACCAGCGGCAGCTCGGACTCGGACACCGTGCAGATGAAAGCCCCGTCGTAGCCCTTGCCCGGGCCCATCGCGCCGACTTCATCCTCGCAATGCCGTTTTCCACCGACCGTGAGGATGGCAACGCCGGGCCCCGCCTCTGCGTCACCCGCGTTCTCGATGCGGTAGCGCACGATATATTCGGGAACCGATTGTGAGCCGACATCGTCGGCCTCGACGTAGGTTATCACCAGGTCCGGCAGCCTGCCCGACTGCGTCGGCTCGGCGTCAGGCGCGACGGTGGTGACCGCCGGTCCCGCCGTCGGCTCCGCCGTGCGTGCGACGGTGGGGGTAGGTTCATCGGACGGCGGCGCAGAACCGCGGCCACCGAACGGGGTAGCGAAATACAAGACAGCCCATATCAGGGCGGCAGCGGCTACCACGGCGGCGGATACCGCCAGCGCCTTGCCCGCCGGGCTCATACCGCCTTCCGACAGAGCAGCGACATAATCCTTAAAGCTGCCGCCGAAGGCCTCGTCGATCTTGGCGTGGAAGCTGATGTCGTGCATGCTCTCATCGGTGACTATGTCCTCCACCTGGTCTATGCTCTCCACCAGTGCCTTATCCAGGCCCTTCTCCGACCGTGTGCCCAAACTCCGTTCCAGCTTGACCAGCCTGCCCTCGAGCCTGCCGGCGTCCCTGCCCTTCCTGCCCCGGCCCGCCTCGGCAATGGCCCTGCTGGTCACCTCCCTGATGATGGTATAGATCAGGAACGACGTCATCTCCTCCACGGCGCTCTTCACGTTCTTGCGCAGCGCCATCGGGGCCTCCGCCGCGGTATCCCCCTGCCCCCCTTCCGGGTCTGCCTCCAGGCCGCCGTCCAGCGACTCCTGTGCCTTCCTCCCGATCGCGCCCGACAGCGGATTCCGCGGCAGCTCGCTCACCACCCGCTGCTTTATCTCCTCGATTGCAGACCGCACCTTATCCGTCTCGCGCACGCGGTAACGCAGCTGCCTCACCACCGCCTTCCCCGCCTCGTCCAGCCGGCCCTTCACGCTGGAAAGGTCGAGCTCCGATACCTTCAAGCGCCCGGCAACGGCGTCCAGGCCACCGCCCCCGGCGCCCACCAGCCCCCGCGCTAGAGAGTCCCGTATCCCCGCCACCACGCCCCGCCGCGTGCCCCGCCGCGCGCCGCTCCTTATGCCGTCGCGGATGCCGGCGACGACGTCGTCGCCTATATTCCGCGCATAATCGGGGCGTTCGCCGCCCTGCTCATCGTTAACCATGTAACGTTACCTCATACATGCCCGTGTGTCGGTATTATACACCACACCCCGGCGGCAGTCGATTCCGCCCGCCCCTTGACGCTGCAGCAGCCATATGCTAATCTCCACCAGGATGAACAAAACGTCATTGTACGAGGCGTTTCCGGGATGAAAATAACCGCTACTTTCAAGTTTATCGCTGTCTTTATGGCCACTGTCGCCATCGCCGGCTGCGGGTGTGGCAACGGCCAGCCGTACCAGCCCACGCCGACAGCAACGCCGACCGCCGCCGAGCCGACGCCCACACAGACCCACAATGGAACGACCGCCGAGCTCCCCGACACCTACCGGTACTCGATCCATTTCGCCGACCAGGGCGGGATGACAGCCACCGTCGGCACCTGGGTTAAAGGCGACAAGCTGAGGAGCGATTACTCGATTACCCCGCCGGAGGAAGACACCGACACCACCGTATTCATCGGCGACGGCCAGTTCGACTGGGTGTATGACCCCGACGAGAATCGGGTAACGAAGTACAACCGGGGAGCGGGCGTCAATCCGGCCGCCTACTACTCGCAATGGTTCACCTACAACTACTACGGCGCTGCAGGCGATGCCGCCATACTGTCGGCTTTGCAGGCTTCCTGCTCCATCGACCCCGAATGCCGAAGCGTGGAAAAGACGGGCTACGATACCGTTGCCGGGCAGGCCTGCACGGTGTTCACCATGACCGGCAACGAGGGCAGGGTGATCGAATACTGCATATCGGCCGGGGGATATCCTCTGAGGATATCCCTCACCGACTTCGGCTTCACCAGCACCATGACATTTACCGATATCGACCTGAACCCAGACATCCCCGAAAGCATCTTCGATATCCATTCGGTGGCCCCGGGTGCGCAGATAATCGATAACACGTGAAGCTGTCCCGAAACTGCCCCCGGCAATCGCAAACCCCACTGGTGTCTATTGACATTGTCCCCGTGTTGTGCTAGCCTTCGCAATCATAAAGGACGAGGTGAAGACATGATCAAGAGACTGATGATGCCCGGATTGCTCGTCGTCATGCTGGCGCTGTGCGTCACCGTGGGCGCAGCCTGCAGCGGCGACAGCGGCAGCAGCGGCAACGGTGGTAACGGCGGAGCCGAGCCGACGCCGCAGCAGACACAGGACCAGAACCCGGCGGCTACCGCCTCCAGCCTGGATTTCACGGTGGAAATTGTAGCGGAAGGCCAGGGCACTATGACCTATCGATACAGGGCGCGGAACATCGGCACCAGCTCCCTCGATTTCAGGATCGATATGTCCATGCAGGGAACGGACATGGTGTACATCCTGAGCGGGTCCACCCAGGAAGGATGGGTGTACAACGGCCAGGAATGGTGGGCATTCACCCAGATGGGCATGGACTGGGACGAGTTCTGGGATACCTGGTATGACGGCTGGGAATCATATCATTCCTCCCTGGCAGAGGAATGGGCCGGACAGGGAACCTGGACATATAACGTTCCCGGGGTTGGGTCGGTGACATATAAAAACATCACGGTCAATCCATCACTGCCCGACTCATTGTTCCAGCCATAGTTAAACTGATAATCTGCTATAATCGCCCATTATATAGCGGGCATTGACAAGCGTAGGATATACGCTATAATGCCAGTATACAAAAATTTAATATCGAAAGGCCGAGAGCGAGACTAGTACGCCTCGAGGCGAGGCCACAGAGAGCCGGGGACAGGTGGAAGCCCGGCGCCGGCGCAGAGGCCGAATGGACTCGGGAGTTGCAACCCGAAACCGGTCCCGGGAGTAGGGCTTGACGGAGAGGGCACCGTTATCAGAGCCCGGGGCATCGCCGCCGCGACTCGGTGGCCGTGCCTGAGAGAGATGCGCCGATTTGTTCGGCGTAAACAGGGTGGCACCGCGGATTACGAAGATTCGCCCCTAGTGGGCGAATCTTTTTTTCGTATTCACGCAAGGGGTTTCTTAGGCAGATGTGAACCGTCCAGTTAATGTGGCAGAGGAGCGAAACGAGGGCGGACGTGGCTAAA
>CAZYOO010000014.1:0-1654 GCA_964649185.1 uncultured Dehalococcoidales bacterium | reverse complement strand
GTGAACCGTCCAGTTAATGTGGCAGAGGAGCGAAACGAGGGCGGACGTGGCTAAATAAACAACCGAATAACGGTCGAAGAGATAGATATGGAACGATAGGGAGGTGGAAAGATGTACTACCCGACATTAGACGAGGTGAGGGGGCTGAAGGACAGGGCCAACCTGGTGCCGATCTACCGCGAGATCGTGGCCGACCTGGACACACCGGTGTCGGCCTTCCTCAAGATCGCCCACGGCTCTTACTCCTTCCTGCTGGAGAGCGTGGAGGGCGGCGAGCGCCTGGCGCGCTACAGCTTCATCGGCACGCAGCCGTACACGGTACTGCGCTCGGAGCCGGGCGACGGCGACCCGCTGCTGGCCATCAAGGCGGAGCTGAACAAGTACCGGCTGGCCCGCGTGCCCGGCCTGCCCCCGTTCCACGGCGGGGCGGTGGGCTACCTGGCATACGAGGCGGTGCGCCACTTCGAGGAGCTGCCGTCGCCGGAGGACGACCCGCTGGGCACGGCGGAGTCGCTGTTCATGTTCGCCGACAACGTGCTGGTGTTCGACCACCTGAGGCACCGCATAAAGGTGGTGAGCCATGCCAAGCTGGATGGCAACGATGTGAAGCAGGCCTACAAGGCAGCGGTGGAGCGCATCGACTCGCTGGTGGAGAAGCTGAGCAAGCCGCTGACGCCGGAGATAAAGGAGAGCGTGGCGCCGCATAAGCCGTCGCCGGTATCGTCCAACATGACCCGGGAGCAGTTCGAGGCCAACGTGGAGCGCGCCAAGGAGTACATCGCCGCCGGGGACATCATACAGGCGGTGCTGTCCCAGCGATTGAGTAAGAAGACCACAGCCAGGCCGTTCGATATCTACCGCGCCCTGCGCAGCATCAACCCGTCGCCGTACATGTACTACCTGCACCTCGACGACTGCCACATCATCGGCGCCTCGCCTGAGCTGCTGGTGCGTGTGGAGAACGGCGTGGTGGCCACCCACCCCATCGCCGGCACCCGCCCGCGGGGCGCCACTCCCGAGGAGGACGAAGCGCTGGCCGCGGAGCTGAAGGCTGACGAGAAGGAGCGCGCCGAGCACGTCATGCTGGTGGACCTGGGGCGCAACGATATCGGGCGCATCGCCGAGCCGGGCACGGTGGAGGTCACCCAGTTCATGGACGTGGAGAACTACTCCCACGTGATGCACCTGGTGTCCCACGTGCAGGGCAAGCTGCGCAGCTACCTCACCCCGTTCGACGCCCTGCGCGCCTGCTTCCCCGCCGGCACCGTGTCCGGCGCCCCCAAGATACGCGCCATGGAGATAATCGCCGAGCTGGAGCCGGACAAGCGCGGCCCGTACGCCGGAGCGGTGGGCTACTTCAGCTTCTCCGGCAACCTGGATACGGCGATAACCATACGCACCATAGTGATGAGCGGCGGCACCGCCTGCGTGCAGGCCGGCGCCGGCATCGTCGCCGACAGCGTGCCCGCCCGCGAGTACGAGGAGAGCATGAACAAGGCGCGGGCGCTGATTGCGGCCATCGAAGAAGCGGAGGTGTTATCATGATACTGCTGATAGACAACTACGACAGCTTCACCTACAACCTGTACCAGTACCTGTGCGAGCTGGGGCAGCAGGTCAAGGTGGCGCGCAACAACAGGATAACCATCGAGGG
>CAZYOO010000013.1:0-28759 GCA_964649185.1 uncultured Dehalococcoidales bacterium | reverse complement strand
CTGGAGCCGGGAGACCCTCCGGACACCTACCTGGATCCCATACCCGCCTTCATCGGCGCCCGTTTCGCCGATGACACGCCGTGGATAACGGGCACCTCCATCGCCGCCCCTTACCGGGCGGTAACCGACGTGTGGGTGCAGGTCATCAACAACTCCAACGGCTACAGGTGGGACGGTGGTGCCGCGACACCCACCTGGGTGAACGACGTTAACCTGTGGAACCCCGCCACGGTAGACGGTGTGTCCTGGGGCCAGAAGCAGTATGACTGGAAGTACGATACGGATTTGCCGGCCTCGACCGATCTCTACCGCGGTGTGTCCTACACCGTCAAGGTGAGGGCGGAGGACGACGACGGCTATCTGGATTTGTCCCCCGCGCAGGACACCTTCACCTACGATAACTGGGACCCGGACGTGAGCTTCACCACCGTGTTCAAAACGGTGATGTACCAGGATGACCTTAAAGGTATAAAGGGCGCCGCCCACGACGACCACAGCGGCATCGCGCAGGTGAGGATGAGGATCCAGCGCCTGTCCCCGGTGAGGTTCTGGAACGGATACGCATGGACCAGCGACGGCGCCTGGATACCGGTGAAGACCAGCGGGACGGGGAAGGACATCACATGGAGCATAGACCAGAGCTCCGTTCCTCCCCTGCCGGAGTGGGAGAATAACGAACGATATACAATAGAGATTCAGGCGCAGGACAAGGCGGGCAACACCCGCACCGAGACCAGCATAACCTTAAGATACCGCCACAAGCTGGCGTCGGCCGGGGTCTATATGGATCCCCTGCCGCGGTACGCCGGGCCTGACACCTATTTCATTGATCGGGGTGAGTTCACCGGTACCGCCAAGGCGGAGCACCCCCTGCTGCAGACCATAGTTGACGTGTGGCTCAAGATCTATGACGAGACTGACAGCGTTTACTGGGATGATACTGCTCCTGCATGGACCGGGAGCGACCCACTGTGGGGCAAATGTGTGCCTGACTCGGCGCTAACACAATTTACGTTAGACAACCACTGGGACTGGGTAGTGGATGTGCCCGCAGGGATAACGTGGCAACAGGGCCATACTTACAAGGTGATGGTGCTGGTCACCGATAGTAATGCGCCAGTCCATACCTACAAATCTGACTGGCAAAGCTTCACCTACGACGAAATCTTGCCCGGCAGCAACATCGACCCCTACGATGCGGACGTCTACAACCGCTGGACCTATCTCACCGGCGAGTCCTCCGACGTCGGCTCGCCGATAGACGCGGTGCTGGTGCTGATCGAGCGCAACCGGCCCGGCGCCTACGACTGGTGGGACGGGAATATATGGAACCGCTGTCAGTGGGGTGCGGCTGCGCCTGCTGCCTGCGTTGACAACTGGTGGAGCTACTTGCTGGCCACGCCGCAGGACGGCAATTTCAACACTGATGACGAGGACTGGATGATGAACCTGGACACCCTGCCGGGTCTGCCCCCGCTGAGGAACGGGGAGGAATATACTGTAACTGTCCGCACCGTTGATGCCGCCGGCAACCTGGAGGCCACCTCGGTAAAGGACTTTACTTTCAAGTACGACATGGCCAGCGCCCATCCCACGCCGGTCCCGGATTACTACGTGCCGCCCACGGCCACGCCCGGGGTTACGGCAACGCCCGCAGCTACGGCTACGCCGAAGGCTACTGCCACACCGAAGGCCACGGCGACACCCAAGCCTACGAAAACCCCGGCCCAGCCCACCCCTACCGTGACCCCCAAGCCGACCAGTGTGACCAAGACCATCGGCGCCGGCGGCGGGGAGATATGCCTGGATGATAAGGTGTGCGTGGACTTCCCCTCCGGGGCGTTCAGCGCAAACACTCAGGTAATCGTTACCCAGACCGCGTGCAGCGGCGCGCCCGATGGATTCAGGGCGGGCAGCACCTGCTTCACCATCTCTCCGTCCAGCGCCCTGGCGGCGGCTGCGGAGGTCTGCGTGGAGTACAGCAGTTACGATTACAACAGCCTCGCCGGCGGCGATGCCGACAGGATAAGGCTGGCCTATAAAGACGGCGGAACGTGGAACCTGCTGGAGACCACGGTCGATACCGCGGCGGGCACCGCCTGCGCCCAGACCACGCACCTCAGCTCGTGGGTGCTGGCGGTAGAGGAAGAGGAGGAGGGAGGGGGCTGGCAATGGTGGTACTGGCTGCTCATCGGCCTCGCTGTGTTGCTGATAATAGGAGTTATAGTGCTGCTCGTGCTTCGCCCGAAGGGCGGAGGGGGCGAAGGGGAGGAAATGGAAGAGGAGGAAGGCTACGAGGAAGAGGAGCTGTAACATCCTGTTACAATATTCATATTATGTAGCTTTTATTAGCCGAAGCGAAAGGAGAGGGGAAAATGAGAAAGAGGTTTGATCCGATGTGGCGCATCGCGGTGGCGCTGATGCTGGTGATCTCCCTGGCGCCGCTGGCGGTGCTGGCCGGGGTCACCCAAGCGGACACGCCGGTGCGCCCCGAAACATACATGGATCCCATCCCTCCGTATATAAACAATGTTGTCGCCGGAAGTGCCACGCCATATATCAGCGGCACCTCGCTGGACAGCCTGGGGTCGAGCCCGGTGGTGGACGTTCAGGTCCAGATAGAGCGCATGTCCGACCATTACCGCTGGAGCGATGCCGGCGGCGGAGCGTGGGTGGACAACCCGGACAGGTGGAACAGCGTGACGCCAGCCGCACTTGTACAGGAGATATGGACCACCGACCAGTGGGCCTGGACCTACGGCGACGGTGGGGCCACCGAAGGTCCGGCGCCGGCAGACCTGGACTCGGCCGGCAGCTACAGGGTCTATGCCCGGGCGGTGGACGGCCTCGGTTTCCAGGACCTCTCTCCGGCGTACCGGGATTTTATCTATGATGATGCCGCCCCGGACGTCAGCTTCACCACCACCTTCGGAGACCCGCTGTACGCCCTGAACTCGATCACGGGCACCGCCAGCGATGACGACGGTGTGGTGAACCAGGTAAGGCTAAAGATACAGAATACGGATGATACCGTTTACTGGAACGGCCAGTACTGGCAGGTTGCCCCGGTGTGGATAAAGGCCGAGGGCACCACCAGCTGGAAGATAGACAAAAACACCAACCCGCCGCTGCCGCTGTGGCAGCACGAGGTCTCCTATAGTATCGAGCTGGATACGGCGGACAAAGCGGGGAACCGTGATGCCGCCCCGCCGGCGGCCAAGAACTTCACTTTCCGGGTGAAGCGCACCACGGACGGTGTAACAATAAATTCCTTCCCCAAGTATGTAAACGACAACTACTTCGTTGTTGATGGTGGGCTGACGTGGATAGCGGGCACCGCGCGGCCCAACCTGGGCAAAGCGGTATTCGAGGTGAGGGTTAAAATCAAGGACTCAACCGCGAACAAATTCTATGATGGACGGGACTGGGATGCCGACAACGAGCTGTGGGAGACCACGCTGGACTGGGTCAACGCCCCGCTGGCGGTCCTCGGAGCTGCCTGGGACGGCCACGAGAACTGGGAAATAAAGAATGACGATATAACTGACGCTACCGTTCCTGCTACAATCCACGGGTATCCGGTGTGGCAGGACGGGCACAGCTACCAGATACAGGTCAGGATGCAGGAGACCGATGCCGCCGGGAAAACCTACCTCTCCAACACTGTGACGTTCGTCTACGATATCACCCACCCGGACACCAACATTGATGCCTTCGATGATATCGTGTACAACTCCTTGACCAGCATCACCGGCGTATCCGGCCAGGACCCCGGCCTCACCGGCTTCAACGCGGGGGAGATCGGCGGGGTGGTGATGCGGATACAACGTAACTGGCCTGGTCCTTTGGACTGGTGGGATGGTGCGGGGTGGGGGAGAGACGAATGGGGTGATCCGGCGAATGACTGGTGGTACTGGCTGTTCGCCACGGCGCAGGACGGTAACTATAATCAGGAAGACGAGAAGTGGAAGGTTACCTCCACCACCAATCCGCCGCTGCCGCAGTGGGTTAACAATGTGCAGTACACCATTGACGTTCGCGCCTTCGATAAGGCGGGCAACCTGGAGGCCACCGACACCAAGGTCTTCACCTTCAGGGTGGACCTTGAGGGGGGCTACACCCCTCCGGCACCGCCGGTGACACCTGGCCCTACGCCTGAGCCTACCTATTCTCCAGGTCCTGAGCCAACCTATTCTCCGGGGCCTGCACCGACCCAGAGCCCTGGCCCTCAGCCGACTCAGAGTCCCGGCCCGCAGCCGACCCAGAGCCCCGGGCCGCAGCCCTCTCCCGGAGAGCCTACGCCAACCCCGACCCCGGAGACCAGCGTAACCAAGACCATCGGTGCCGGCGGCGGGGAGATATGTCTGGAGGATAATCGGGTGTGCGTGGATTTCCCGGCCGGGGCGTTCGGCTCCAGCACCGAGGTGACTATCACGCTGGAAACCGTGGGCGGCACCATCTGCCTGAATGCGCCCGAGGGATACAGCCCGGGCAACACCTGCTTCACCATCTCGCCGTCGAGTGAGCTGGCGGCTGCCGCAGACGTCTGCGTGGAGTACACTAATTACGAATACTACAACGCCGCCGATGGTGACGCGGGCAGATTGAAGCTGGCATATCAGGCTGGCGGCAAGTGGACCGTGCTCAAGACTACGGTCGACACATCGGCGGGGACCGCCTGCGCCCAGACCAAGCACCTCAGCTCGTGGGTGACGGCCATAGAGGATGAGAAGGAAGGGATGGAGTGGTTGTGGTGGTACTGGGTGATAATAGGGGTGGTTGCCCTTATAGTGATCGTGGTTATCATCCTGCTCTTCGTCCGCCCGAGGCGCGGAGGAGAGGAAGAGGATGAGGGGGATTACGAAGAGGAACTTTGATAGTTTGCCCGGCACGTAGGGTGCCGGAGTTCCAGACCGCAAGAGTTACAGCGGCCGAAGCGACAGTCTTCGGTCGCTGTGTTATTAAGGCTGTTCAGGTATTCCTGTTTCAGGAAATCCGCGCTGACCCCGGCATCGATATGGGACCAGGGGAATGTTTCGTCCAGGGGGCGCTGGCGGTTGGCGTAGAACGCCGGGTCGATACCGCATTCATCGAAGGCCTTGAGCCATCTGTCATAGTCGAACCGCTCGCTCCAAGAGTCGAAAGTAGCACCGCTCTCCCACGCGCGGTGTATCGCCGTCGAGAGGCGGCGGTCGCCCCGGGCCAGCACCGCTTCTAGGTGGCTCATCCTCGGGTCCTGCCATGACAGGCGCACGCCAAGCCTCTTGAGGCCATGCCGCAGCGACTCAACCCTTTCTTCAAGCTCATCCCGATGGAGCTGCGGTACCCACTGGAACGGGGTGTGTGCCTTGGGTACGAAGGGTGAGGCGCTGACCTTCAGGTGCAGCGGCCTCCTGCCGCCTGCCTTGAAGGCGGCGATGCTGTGGCGGATGAGATGGACGATGCCGTCGATGTCGCCCTGGGACTCGGTGGGCAGGCCGAGCATGAAATACAGCTTCACGCTGCCCCAGCCGTGCTCCGAAGCGGTGTTCAGGGTCTGATGCAGGTCAGCTTCGGAGAGGTTCTTATTGATGACACTGCGCAGACGTTCGCTGCCGGCCTCCGGGGCGAATGTGAGGCCGGATTTTTTACCGGTGGTCAGGCTGTCGAGCAACCCGATAGAGCGGTGGTCTATCCTGAGGCTGGGCAGCGATATCTTGACATTGCGTTCACGGTAGCGTAGCGACAGCGCGCCGGCAAGGCTCTCGATCTGTGAATAATCGCTGGTGCTCAACGAGAGCAGGGACATCTCGCTGTACCCGCAGTTCCTCAGCAGCGCCTCCGTCGCCTCCAGCACCTCCTGCGGCTTTCGCTCCCGCACCGGGCGATAGATCATCCCCGCCTGGCAGAAACGGCATCCCCGGGTGCAGCCGCGCTGGATCTCGATTGCCCCCCTGTCATGGATCGTGGAGATGAAGGGAACCACGGGGTTGGTCACCGCCGGCGGCAGGTCTGCCAGGATACGGCGCGTGATGCACGGGCTTGCGGCCGCCGAGGGCTTGATATCGGCTATGGTGTTATCATCATTGTAGCTAACGCTGTAATGGTCGGGCACGTACAGCCCCTCAATTCGCGATAGCGCTTCGAGCAGTGCCTGCTTGTCGCCGGTGCCTTCAGCCTTCCAGCGGCGGAAGCAGTCCACCAGTTCGAGAACCACCTCTTCGCCTTCCCCCAGCACGAAGAGGTCGAAGAAGTCGGCCATCGGTTCGGCGTTCAGCACGCAGCTGCCGCCGGCTATCACCAGGGGGTATGATTCGTCGCGCCGGGCGGAATGCGTCGGTATACCGGCCAGGTCCAGCATGTTGAGCACGTTGGTATAGGTCAGCTCGTACCCCAGCGAGAACCCGATGATATCGAAGTCCTTCAAGGGGTGTTTAGACTCAAGGCTGAAGAGGGGGATGCTCGCCTGCCGCATTTCGGTCTCCATGTCTGTCCACGGGGCGTAGGCGCGCTCGGCCAGGATGTCGGGGCGTTCATTCAGCAGATGGTACAGGATGGCCAGCCCCAGGTTGGACATGCCGATCTCGTAGAGGTCGGGGTAGGCCAGCACCATCCTGACGTCGACCGAGTCCCAGTCCTTCACGACGCTGTTCCACTCGCCGCCGGTGTAGCGGGCGGGCTTGACAACCTCAGGCAGTATGTCATCCAGTGTATTCATGATGCGTCCGTGCCATTATAGCAAACGAGCTGACCTTTTGACATACTGTATCGATAGATGGTAAAATGCCATCTGATGCAGCAATTCGGGGTGGCGCATACCCTTCGGATATCAACGGTTCGAAACGAGATGGAGGCATGGAGTGGCAGGAACTAGTACCAGGAAGAAAAAGGATGCCAAGAAGGATGATAAAACGTATGCCATAGTGCAGAACGGCGGCAAGCAATATAAGGTTTCGGTCGGCCAGACCATAGAGGTAGAGCGTCTATCCCAGGAGGCTGGGGGCAAGGTGGAGCTGGAGCGGGTTCTGATGATATCCGACGGCAAGAAAACAACCGTGGGTACCCCTGTCGTGGAGGGGGCGAGGGTGATGGCCGAGGTGGTAGCCAACGGCAAGGGTGAGAAGGTCATAGTTTTCAAGTACAAGAACAAGGTGCGATACCGGCGCAAGATAGGGCATCGCCAGCCGTATACCAGGCTTGCCATTAAAGAGATACTGTGCTAGTATTATTCGTGACCAGTTTAGATAGAGGATAAAGCAGATATGGCTCATAAAAAGGGTGGCGGCAGTACAAAGCTGGGGCGTGACAGCCAGTCCAAGCGGCTGGGGGTCAAGCGGTATGCCGGCCAGCAGGTTCTCGCCGGCACTATCATAGTGCGGCAGCGCGGCACCCGCATACGCCCCGGGGTAAATGTAGGGGTGGGCCGGGACCATACGCTGTTCGCCTTGATAAACGGTACCGTCAAATTCGAGCCGGCCACCAGATACAGAAGGAAAGTGAGCGTTTACCCTTCATGAAGAAGGATATACACCCCGAATATGTGGAGGCGCAGATAACCTGTGCTTGTGGCAATACCTTTAAGACACGCTCAAACAAGCCTGAGATCAGGGTGGAGCTCTGCAGCAAGTGCCACCCCTTCTTCACCGGGGAGAGACGCATCGTGGATACGGCGGGGCGGGTGGAGCGCTTCAAGGCACGCTACAACATGAAGTAGCGTCACATCGATTATCCTTCGGTTCCCTCCAGCTTACGGTAGAAACAGCTCCTGTTTCCGGTATGGCATACCGGCCCCTCGGGGGTGACTTGAATGAGCAGCGCATCACCATCGCAATCCTTGAATATAGCACGCACGTTGATGAAGTTCCCCGACGTGGCCCCCTTGTGCCACAGCTCCTGGCGGCTGCGGCTGTAGAACCACACCTGCCCCGTTTCAACGGTCTTCTGCAGGGACTCACGGTTGATATAGCCCAGCATCAGCACCTCACCGTTGTCCGCATCCTGGATTATGGCCGGTATCAGTCCCTTCTCGTCGAATTTCACATCTTTCACGGCATCCTCCTGAAATTTAGAACATAGTTGAACAGATTGCCGAACCGCTGATAAGGCTCGAAGCCAGCGGCGATAGCCATCCTGGTCACGGTTCGCCTCAGCGGGTAATCGGGGTCCGGCAGGAACTCCGATATCGATAGTATGCCGCCGGGCTGCAGCACACGTTGGATCTCCTTAAATGCCCGGTCTCGATCCGGTATCTCACCGATGACTGTAACCAGATAGGCCAGGTGGAAACTCCCGTCTCGGAACGGCAGGCATTCCCCCGAGCCGACTGCCAGGGATACATTATCAGCGTTCTCGGCGGCGGTCTTTGCCCTCGCTTTGGCGATCATCGCCGGTGAGATGTCCAGGCTGTGGAGCGTTCCCGAGTCCCCGATTCGTTTTGACGCCTCGATGGTGATGAAACCGGGGCCGGGGCCCAACTCCAGGACAGTCATGCCGGCAGCTATGCCTATCCTGTCCAGCGATCTTTGGGGGGTTAAGAAGCGGCGGCGCAGCGGGTTATCGATGAATACGGAGAATATCGGGGGCATCGGCTCGGGGTGACGCCGGCGGGCGATGAAGGCGGATATAAGCCACAGTATCAAGGCTATGGCTGCAATAGCGATTACGATCGTTGTTGTATACATCGCAGCTTCCGGCACGATATCATTGCAGTTTGAGCGCTTGTTTGAGATCGATATCACCGCTGTACAGCGCCCGCCCCACTATCGCTGCCTCAACACCGGTCTGTGACAGGCGTTTCAAATGCTCAATCGACGAGATGCCCCCGGCGGCTATCACCGGCACATGTGCCTGTGTTACCAGTTCGGCGATAGCGTCGAAGTTGGGCTCGGTGAGCGTGCCGTCGCGCGCAATATCGGTGTAGATGAAGCGCCCTGCCCTGAGGGCTTCCATCTGCCAGACCAGTTCGGCTGCGGTGAGCGTGGTGCTCTCCTGCCAGCCCCTGGTGGCCACATATCCGTCCCTGGCATCCACGCCGATGATTATAAGGTTGGCGAATCGGCGGCAGGCCTCTTTAACGAAATCCCGGTCCTCCACCGCTGCCGTGCCCAGGATGACACGCGCCACTCCCAGGTCTAGCGCCCTTATGACTGAATCCATATCCCGCAGGCCGCCGCCTACCTGAACGGGGATGGTAATTGAGTGCGCGATATCGGCTATGAGTGGTGCATGATACAGTTTGCCCTTCGCCGCTCCGTCGAGGTCTACAATATGGAGGCGCTGCGCCCCCATGGACTGCCAGCGGCGGGCTATCTCGACAGGGTCCCCTGAGAAGACGGTTTCCTGATTATAGTCACCCTGATATAGACGGACACACTTGCCGTCCCTGAGATCGATGGCAGGGATGATTTCCATATTGGCCATTTCAACACTACAGATGAATATTACATCGGAAATAGATGTTCAGGCGTGATTTTATAGAACGATTATGTAAATTACCAGCGGCCTTATAGAGATATCGAGATCATCAGGTGGGCTGAACAATCGCTAATCATTCTATCGCGATTACCCCGACCCTATTCATGCGAGCGATTATGACGCTGGCAACCCCAGCCCCCTGATGGCGGTGATATTCTTCAGTATCTCGGAGGTGCCGCCCTGAATCGTATATCCCGGTGAGAAGAGGTACGACTCGGCGGGGCTTTCCCGGAATGCGGAAGGCAGGCCCTTCGAGCCCTGCCTCAGCTGACCGTAAAGACCGGGTATCTGTGTGGCCATATGGGCCAGGTGCTGCTCGAATGCAGTGCAGTAGGCCTTGGCCATTGCCGCCTCGGTGGTGGGTAGTTTCCCCTGATCCAGCACCCATGCCACCCTGTAAGTGAGCAGACGCCCTGCCTCGTATCTTACGGTCAGGTCTGCAATGCTGTTGCGCACCTCCGCCTTCTGTGACAGAGGCTTGCCATTGTACTCCGTACGCTTGCAGTATTCGATCAAGTCCATATATAGCGGGTAGTTGGTCATTAACCGCTCGACGCCGCTGCGCTCATAGTCGAGCTGCTGGGCGATCTGATACCAGCCTTTGTTCAACTCCCCTACCAGGCTGGACTTGGGGATACGCACATTGTCCAAGAAGACCTCGTTATAGTGATGGCCTCCGGTCATATCGATAAGCGGCCTTACATCGACACCGGGGAGGTGCATGTCAACTATGAACTCGCTGATGCCCTTGTGCTTGACCACATCGGGGTCGGTTCTCGCTATAAGATAGAGGTAGTCGATATGGTGTGCGCCGCTGGTCCATACCTTCTGACCGTTCAGAACGTATGAGTCTCCGTCCTCTACGGCGCGCGTGCGCAGGGAGGCCAGGTCACAGCCGGCCTCCGGCTCGCTCATGCCGATGCCGAAGACTATCTCGCCCTTAACGATGCGGGGGAGGAAGAACTCTTTCTGCTCGTCGCTGCCGTGACGGATGATGGAGGGCCCCATCTGCCGATCGGCGAACCAGTGTGCCGCCGCCGGCGCCCCGTAGCGCACGATCTCCTCGGTCAGCACCATGCGATCGATATAGCTCTTGCCCTGGCCGTAGCAGTCCTTGGGCCAGCACAGACCTATCCAGCCCTTCTCTCCCATCTTCCGCGAGAACTCGGGGGAGTAGCCCCCCATCCACGCGTCGCAGTGCACCTCGAAGCTGCCCCGCTTCAATTCACCCTCGAGGAATTCAACCACTTCCTGCCTGAATTTCTCCTGCTCTTCGGTAAAGCGAAAATCCATTACATGTCCTCCGTGTGCGCACCATTCTCAGGTCGGCGCAAGGCTAACCGAGAACGACCAGCGGGTCACCCTTCTTGACGCTCTGGCCTACCTCTACCTTGATGTCGCTGACAGTTCCGTCCTGAGGGCATATCACCGGCATCTGCATCTTCATCGCTTCGATGGTACACAGCTCCTGACCTTTGGTCACTGCGTCCCCGACCTTGACCTTGATCTCGGTGATCTTCCCCGGCATCGATGAATTTATGGTTGCCATACGCTCCATTCCTTATAGATTTATATTTGAATATTTCCTCCAGGGCCGCACCACGTTCTTGTTCTCCAGCGCATCGAGGGCCCTGTTGATGTACTTTCTCGTCTCGCTGGGCATGATGACGTCGTCGACGAAGCCGCGTTCCGCCGCACAGTACGGGTTCTCGAACAGATCGCGGTATTCGGCGATCCGCTGCGCCTTAATCGCCTTGGGGTCATCGGCCTCCTTGATCTCCCGGGCGAAGATGATGCTGGCGGCGGTCTCGGCACCGACGATGCAGATGCGGGCAATGGGCCAGGCGAACATGAAATCGGCGCCGGTGTCCTTGCAGCACATGCCGGTATACGCCCCGGCGAAAGACTTGCGCACCACCACGGTTACCTTGGGGACGGTGGCATCGATGTAGGAGTAAAGCATCTTGGCGCCGTGCCGCAGTATGCCCTTCCATTCCTCCTCTGAACCGATCCAGTACCCTGGCACATCGTGAAGGTTCACCAGCGGGATGTTGAACAGATCGCAGAACCTCACGAACCGGGCGATCTTATCGGCGGCGTCGCAGTCCACCGCCCCGGCGGCGCACATCGGCTGGCTGGCCACGATGCCGGTAGGGCGCCCGCCGAACCTGGCGAAACCCACGATCACGTTCTGCGCGAAATCCCTGTGTATCTCGAAGAAATGGCCGTCATCCACAATCTTCAGAACCAGGTCATGCATGTCGTAAGCGATGTACGGCTCCTCCGGCACAAGGGTGTCCAGCCCTGTGTCTATTCTCTCCGGGTCGTCCTTGGGCTCCAGGTATGTCAGCTTTCTCGACTCCTTTTTATTGTTATCAGGCAGAAGGGCCAGCAGCTCCTTGGTCTTGTCCAGGCAGTCCCTATCGTCTTCACAGACCACGTGGGTGTTACCCGATTTGACGGCGTGGGCCTCTATGCCGCACAACGTGTCGATATCTATCTCCTCGCCCGTCTGCGTCTGAACGAAGGCCGGCCCGGCGATGCCCATACGGCCGGTGTCCTTACACTGAAACACGAAGTCCTGCATCACCGGGTGGTAGGCCTGCCCGCCGAGGCAGGGACCCATCAGCAGCGCGATCTGGGGGATGATCCCGGATGCCAGTATCTGCGCCCGGAACAGCCAGGCGTAGCATTGCAGGGTGTCCATCCCCTCCTGAAGGCGCGCACCGCCGGAGTCATTCATGCCAACGAATGGGATGCCCATGTCCTTGGCCATGTTGACGGCATCGGAGAACTTCTTGCCGTGGTATTCGCCGAAGGTGCCGGCCATGGTGGTATAGTCTTCGACGGCAACCATCACCTGGCGGCCGTTCACCTTGCCGAACCCGGTTATCACCCCTTCAGCGGGTATCTCTTTCTGGTCCAGCCCGAAGGCTGTTGTGCGGTGCTTAACATATAAACCTATCTCGGTGAAGGTGCCGGGGTCGAAGAAGTAGTCTATCCTCTCGCGGGCGGTCATGCTGCCCCTCGAGTGCTGCTTCTCGACCGCCTTGGGGCCGCCCATCTGCTTTATCTTGTCGCGTCGCTGCTTGTATTCCTCAAGGATTGCCATCCAGTGTCCTCCTGTATTGTCCGAGATATAGGGGTCGCTTTGCTGCGTACCTCAAACGGTTTCCTTATCCATTATCGGAAGGGACGGTTATCGGTCGTTCGTGCCTCTGGCATTATAGCACGGGCGGCTCTAAATTTCTATATTCCACGAACGAAAAAGGAGTTGGTGCAACCTACTGGCATGATGGTATTCCCCGGAATCGACGAGTGGCGCAGGGATATATCGTGCAGATAATTACTGGTCAGCGTCTTCAATATCCGTCGGAAGGTCGATAGCTACCGGCTGGTTGAATTGAGACCTGGTCACCGATATGGACTGGCCTAATGACATCACCATGTATTCCAGATCGACGGTTAGCGTGGCCCCGATCACTGTCTTCACGATATAGTTGGTGTCGGCAGCGATCCATACAGTCACTGATAGCTCCGATACCATTTCTGATACATCGATGGACGGATCAAGCTCTTCCATGTCCGTCTCACCGGTGAACCATTTCAGTACCTGTATCAGGTCGGGCTCCACCTCCAGCTTGTAGCACTCGATGCCGCCGGCTGCCTCCGTACCCATGTAATTCGCCTGGACGAAGTCATACAGTGTGTTGACCTGCTGCATCGGCAGGTTGCGTACGAACCATGTGTCTTCGGTGACTGGAGTTATGTTCCACGTGGACGAAAGATTCGGCCCGTAGACATTTATGTACTCCCAGTCATCGACAACGTAGAGCTCCATGCTCTCGTTATGACCGGAGTGGCTCATCTCTATGTATAGAGCGCTGTTCTGCCTGTCTATGACTCCGATCACATCCACGACGGTGGCCGTCACTCCCGTCATCGTCCCGATCACGACCCCGTCGAATTCGTAGTTATCGATCTCCTCCTCCGCACCGAGGGCTGCTGTTAGCAGACCGGCAGCCGTCATGCCGTTGGGAACCAGGTTCCCGCCGCCGCAGGCAGAGCATGAGATAAGCAGCACGGCGCAGAAAAGCGTAAATGCAGTAGCTCCGATCCTCATGCAACTACTCCTCTCGATACCGGTGCATAGACAGCAATCATTATAACACTCTATCGCATCGCATGACAGGGTTCATTCGCTTATGGCTGCAATGTCGTGAAGCGAAGTCTGAATCGGCGGAGGCCACCCAAGGGCGGCCTCCAGACCGATGCAATCGCCAAGAGAAGAATCTATCGCGATTTGTAGATTAATACGTATCCCAAGGGCTTAAATTCAGCTTGACCGCATCTTGGGCTTCATATGGTAAATAGATAGATATCGGTTGGTTAATATCATAAAGCGTAATAGTCTGCAGCATGGACATCTTCTGCCCGAACACCTCCATGACCATACTGATACTGCCCTGAGTCATATAGAACGTGTCCTTCTCGATCCATACCTTGAAGGTAAACTCTTTAATCAGCTCATCCAAATCCACATCGATATCGAAGCCCTCCATGCCCTCCTCCTGCATTGCCCAGTCCCACAGTGCCTGCAGGTCGGGGATGACTTCGAGCACATAGCATTCAGCCCCCATCACCTGTTCGGTGCCCAGGATTTTCACGTCCAAATACTGCGCCAGTATATCCATCTGGCCTGCTATCTGCTCGTTCTCTTCCCACATATCCTCGGTGAGCTCCATCTTCACCCACCCCGTATATTCCTCGTGCATGTACATCCAGCCATCTGTTATGTAAACAGATGCCAGGTCACCCATGTCCATAGACATCTCTTTAGCGCTTCGGTCGATAGCTCCGCGCCCATCGAACGACATGGATATGCCCATAGATTCCATCTTTATGTCTAAAAGCATTTTGCATGTATTAATGCTATCGTCAGCAGCGATAACCTGATCCAGCAATTCCTCTCCGGTCATTCCATCGATCTCGGAGATACCACCGCAGCTGGTGGCTCCCAGTAAAAGGACGGCACACAGCAGAATCGTACCCAAGATTTTCACTTTCATCAGTTACTCCCTCTATATTGTATCAAAGAATCCCTTTTGACCGTATCGGGTGTGGAAAGTATATACCGCAACACAAGAATTGTCAACCTGAAGTTCAATAACCTTGACAAGTACAGGTGCTCTTGCTAGACTTCGTTTGCATGGGCGGTTTGTCCGGCAGGTAGAAGTGGCGAAAATTTCAAGAACCGGCAATGAGCGGAGATAAGGCCCTTTCCAGAGGTTTGGTTCAGGTCTATACCGGTGCGGGCAAGGGGAAAACCACCGCTGCCCTGGGGCTGGCAGCCCGGGCGCAGGGTCAGGGTCTGAAAGTTCACGTGATCTTCTTCATGAAGGGCGGATATCCCTACGGCGAGCGCTATACCATGGATCAACTGCCCAATGTTACCTACCAGATCTTCGGGCACGAGCATTTCGTCGATCCCAATAACGTGCAGGATGAAGACCGGGAGCAGGCGGAACTGGCGTTGCAGGCGGCGCGGGATGCACTGCGCAGCGGCAGATACGACCTCCTCATTCTGGACGAGGTGAACGTTGCTACCTCGTGGAAGCTGATCGACGTTGAGGACCTGTTGCAGTTGATAGATGAGAAGCCGCCCAATCTGGAGCTGGTGCTGACTGGCAGATATGCCGACGAGAGGCTCATAGACAGGGCGGATCTGGTTACGGAGGCGGTTGAGATAAAGCACCCGTACCAGCAGGGCATACCGGCGAGGAAGGGCATTGAGTATTAAAAAAAGAAGGAGGAGCTAGATGATTACCCTGAGCGTGATCAAGGCCGATATCGGAGGCTACGTAGGACATTCCGATTCCCATCCACTGGTCTTGGAGAAGGCCGAGGAGTGTCTGGCGAAGGCAAAGAAGAGCAAGATGCTGGTGGATTACCACGTTACCAAGTGTGGCGACGACCTCCAGTTGATCATGACACACGAGCGTGGGGTGGAGGACGAGTCGGTTCATAAGATGGCATGGGATACCTTCCTCGACTGTACCAAGGTGGCCAAGGAGCTCAAACTGCACGGCGCGGGGCAGGACCTGTTGAGCGATGCATTCTCCGGCAATGTCAAGGGAATGGGCCCTGGCGTGGCCGAGATGCAGTTCGAGGAGAGGGGGTCGGAGCCGATACTGATATTCATGGCGGATAAGACCTCGTCCGGGGCGTGGAACATGCCCCTGTACAAGATGTTCGCCGATCCTTTCAATACCATCGGACTGGTCATCGCCGAGAACATGCACGCCGGCTTCTCTTTCGAGATCCACGATGTCAAAAATCACAAGAAGATCTCGCTTAACGCCCCGGATGAGATATACGACATGCTGCTGTTCATGGGGGCGCCGGGCCGTTACGCGGTAAAGGCGGTTTATCACCGCGGCTCCAACGAGATCGCTGCCGTCTCCTCCACCGATAAGCTGAGCATGATGGCAGGAAGGTATGTGGGCAAGGACGACCCGGTATGCGTCGTGCGCTCTCAGGGAGAGTTCCCCGCGGTGGGTGAAGTGCTCGAGCCTTTCTCCAACCCGATCCTGGTGGAGGGGTGGATGCGGGGTTCCCACAACGGCCCGCTGATGCCGACATCGGTTGCGCAGGCTACACCCTCCCGCTTCGACGGGCCGCCGCGGGTGATATGCGCCGGATTCCAGATTTCCAACGGCAAGTTAGTAGGGCCGCGGGACATGTTCGACGATCCCAGCTTCGACAAGGCGAGGCAGATGGCGGGCGAGATAGCATATTACATGCGCAGCCACGGCCCGTTCGAGCCGCACCGGCTGCCTCTGGAGGAGATGGAATACACCACCATGCCGCAGGTGGCCAAGAAGCTGGAGAAGAGGTTCACCGATATTTGATTTCGGGCAGGCTGCTGCTGGCCACCAACAATAAGGCCAAGGTGCAGGAGTATCGGGTTCTGCTCGATGGCATCCCCTTTGAGCTTGTAACGCCTGCCGAGCTGGGAATAACCCAGTCGGTCGAGGAGTCCGGGGAGACCCTGGAACAGAATGCCGTCCTCAAGGCGCAAGCCTATGCCGCGATAAGCAACCTGACCGCTCTCGCCGACGACTCCGGGCTGGAGGTGGATGCGTTGGGAGGGGAGCCCGGGGTGCTCTCCGCCCGGTATGCCGGTGAGGGCGCATCCGACCGCGAGCGTATCGAATACCTGCTGGGCAAACTCGCCGACGTGCCGTGGGAACGAAGGGGGGCTCGCTTCAGGTGCGTCATCGCCATCGCCTCGCCGGACGGCGAGGTAGAGCTGTACCAGGGTGAATGCCCGGGCATCATCGCATTCAAGTCGAAAGGCGTGGGCGGGTTCGGTTACGACCCCGTGTTCTACCTGCCAGATCAGGATAAGACCATGGCGCAGCTTTCGATGCAGGAGAAGAATCGAATAAGCCATCGAGGCAGGGCGGCGATGGCGGTTCGCAACGTGTTAATCAATAAACAAATGTAAAGTGTTGTAAAGAACTGCTATAATGTAATCGGGAGTAGATTTTCAGGGCGTATACCCCCGATAGGAACGAAGCACAAAGTTGACCGGACTTTTAGATTCATCACAGCGGCCCATCAACTACCTCAGGATATCGGTTACCGACCGCTGCAACCTGCGCTGCATCTACTGCATGCCGCAGGAGGGCGTGGAGCACCTGTCACACGAGGATGTACTGCGCTACGAGGAGATTCATCAGGTTGCTCAGGCTGCGGCCGCTCTGGGCATGAACAAACTCCGGCTCACCGGGGGGGAGCCGCTGGTGAGGGCGCACCTGGCCCGGCTGGTGGGGATGCTATCCAAAATCGAGGGCATCGATGATATATCGATGACGACCAATGGGGTCCTGCTGCGACAGCACGCTGATGCGCTCAAGGCGGCGGGGCTGAGCAGGGTCAATATAAGCCTCGATTCGCTGGATAAGGAAAGGTATCGGCAGATTACCCGGCACGACAGGTTCGCCGATGTTCTGGATGGGCTTGCTGCGGCGCAGGATGCGGGGCTCGACCCGGTCAAGCTGAACATGGTGGTCATCAGGGGGGTGAACGACGATGAGGTGCTAGACTTCGCCCGCCGCACCATCGAAGAAGGTTGGAACGTAAGGTTCATCGAGCAGATGCCTATAGGCGAGGGCAAGAAGCTGTCCTTCGTGCCCACCAGTGAGATCATGGAACGGCTCGGCGTTCTGGGGACACTGGAGCCGTGCCTGCCCAAGCGGGGCAACGGGCCAGCCAAGTATTTCAGGTTCAGCGGGGCATCGGGCACGATAGGGTTCATCAGCCCCATCAGCGAGCATATCTGTTACAACTGCAACCGCATGCGTCTGACGGTGGACGGCAGGCTGCGGCCGTGCCTGATGAGCGATGATGAGGTTGACCTCAGGGAGCCCCTGCGTGGCGGGGCCTCGATCGAGGAGCTGAAAGGGCTTATTCAGCAGGCGGTAGCGCGGAAGCCGAGAGGCCACCGCCTGAATGAGGGTGTTTCCCCGACGGGTCGGACGATGAGCCAGGTGGGAGGCTAGATGGAACCGACGAGGATGGTGGATATCAGCACTAAACAGCCCACCCCGCGGGAGGCGGTGGCCAAAGGTGTGGTGGTGATGAAACCCGATACCCTCTCCATGCTCAGGGAGGGTAAGCTGCCCAAGGGGGAGACGCTCACCGTGGCGCAGGTGGCGGGGATAACGGCGGCCAAGCAGACCTCCCAGCTGATACCCATGTGCCATCACCTGGCGCTGGATGAAGTGAAGATAGGGTTCGAATTCGTCGATGGCGGCGTGGAGATCACGGCACGGGTGAAGTGCACCGGCAAGACTGGCGTGGAGATGGAGGCGCTTACGGCGGTGGCGGTGACCGCCCTCACTATCTACGATATGTGCAAGGCGGTTGAGCGGGGCATCAGGATCGGGGATATCCGTCTGGTGCGGAAGAGCGGAGGCAAGAGCGGGGATGTTGTGCTGGAGTAGCGGCCTCGGGAGACATCTTCGAGAATCATCTGGGCGGTTCTAGATTTCTGTGATAAAAAACACAATTCATCTTGATATTGCCTGTACTGTATGGTAAACTTACTGCTGGTAATGTTTTAATGGGCTGGGCGGTTGGCTGTGGCTGAATAGAGGGACCTTAGAAGCTTATGAAGCATGAAGCCGAGGATCTGCAGAACAGCGGGCACTCAGAGCCAAAGTCGCAACCCAATAGTAATATAGACAAGATAGAGAAAATGAAGCCCTCTCGCTCAGGGATGAGCCGGAGGACTTTTCTCGGTGTTTCGGCGGCGGCAGCCGGTGCTGTTACCGCAGGTTACGTACTGAAACGCCCTCAATTCAGTCTCGTTGCGCCCCCTGCTACCATCTACGAAGATATCACGGAGGAGTGGATCGCTACCTCCTGCCTCAATTGCCCCACGCGCTGCGCTACCCTGGTGCGGGTGGTCAACGGCCACGCGGTGAGGATAGCCAGCAACCCGTTGTCCATGGTGTCGGATGGCGAGACCTGCCCCCGTTCCCATATCGGCCTGCAGGTACTGTACGATCCCAACCGCGTCGATGGGCCGTTGAAGCGGACGAACTCCAGTAAGGGGAAGGGGATCGACCCGGAGTGGAGGCCTATATCGTGGGGCGAGGCGTTAAGCGATATAGGCGCCAGATTGAAGTCCATCCGCGGCGGTGGGCAGCCCCACAAGCTGCTGCTGCTTACGGGGTTGAACAGCACCAGCAACGATGACCTGATCCACCGCTTCGCCAGCGCCTACGGCACGCCGAACATCGTCACCGAGGACGGGCTGGATAACGAGGCCGAGAAGGCCGGCGAGTGGATGGCTGACGGGCATTACACCCACAGCGCTTACGACCTGAAGCATACCAACTACATCCTCTCTTTCGGGGCGGGCATCGTGGAGTCGCAGAAGCCTCTATCCCGCAACCTGAGGATGTGGGGACATATCCGCCGCGAGAGGCCCAATCGGGCGAAGGTGGTTATGATCGACCCGCGCTACTCGGTAACCGCCGCCAAGGCGGACCAGTGGATACCGATCAACCCCGGCACCGACGGCGCGCTGGCTCTGGCTATCGCCAATGTGATTATCGATGAGGGGCTGTATGATGCTTCCTTCGTCGATAACTGGACAACTGGTTTCGATGAGTATAAGGCGCTGGTGCTCAGCGACTACGGCCCGGACCGCGTCGCCGGGATAACGGGGATAGACGCCGATGTCATTCGGCAGGTAGCCAGGGAGTTCGCTCAGACCGGGCCGGCCATCGCCTGGAGGGGGCGCGGCGCCACCTGCTGGCCCAACGGGTCGTATGCCAGCTATGCCATATTCTGTCTCAATGCGCTGGTGGGCAGCATCGATGTGCCCGGCGGGGTGCTGTATCAGGAGAACCCGAACTACAGGGCGATGCCGGAGGTGGTCGAGGACAGCATCGCGCGGGACGGGAAGGCCCAAGCGGCGCTGGATCTGCGGAAGACTCAGAGCTTCCCCGCTGCCAGCGTGGCCACCAACCAGGCGGCGGACTCGATACTGGGCAACAGCCCCTATGCCGTAGAGATGGCGATAGGCTTCAACAGCAATTTCAACATGTCGGCCCCGGGCACCGGCCGGTGGAACAATGCGATGGCGAGTATCCCGTATTATGTCCACGTTTCCTCTGCCCTGAATGAGACGGCCGATTACGCCGATATCGTATTGCCGGCCTGCACCCTGCTGGAGGACTGGGCGTACGAGCAGTGTCCGCCGGGGTCGGGATTCACCGAGCTGAAGATCAAACAGCCGGCGGTGCAGGCGTTGCATGATTCCAAACCGATGGGGGATATCGTCTTCGATCTGGCACGGCAGGTGGGCGGCAACGTAGCGGAGTCGTTCTCCGGCATGGGGGATAGCGCCGAAGGCTTCGTCAGGTTCCGGACCGAGGACCTCATACCGTGGGACGAGTTCCGGCAGAAGGGCGTGTGGGTCGGCCCGGACTATGAATACTATAAATACGACAGGGTGTTCGCTACGCCCTCGGGCAAGTTCGAGTTCCGCTCGGGCAATATGGAGGCGTTGCTGCGCGGTGCAGGAACGGCGGTCGGAGATCTGGATTGTCTGCCGCACTACCGGGATGTCGAGTTCATGGGCAGCGAAGGGGAGTATCCTTACGTATTGGCGACTTATCACCCGCTGATGGATATCGAGAACGGCAACCAGAACTACCCTTGGGCACAGGAGATATACATGGTGATGCACGGGCAGGGGTGGGACAACTTCGTGGAGATGAACCGGAAGACGGCCGACGAGCTGGGGATCAAGGATTTGGCCTGGGTGTGGGTCGAATCGCGCTTCGGCAAACTCAAGGCCAGGGCGCGGGTCTTCGAGGGGATTCACCCCGGTGTGGTGGCCATCGCGTGCGGTCAGGGCCACTACAGCTGCGGGCAATGGGCGGACGGCATAGGTGTCAACCCCAACGATATCATCGGCGTGGATTACGACAGGACGAGCGGCCAGTCGGCGTTCTTCAATACCAGGGTAAGAGTATACAGGGCATGAGGCGATAGATGGCTAGATGGGGAATGGTCATAGACCTGGACAAATGTACCGGATGCCAGGCGTGTACCGTCGCGTGTAAAGAGGAGAACAACGTGCCGCACGGCTCCCCTCAGGAGAACGCGCGGAGGACGGCGCCGTACTGGAACAAGGTGATCGCCGCCAGCCACGGCGAGTATCCATCGGTGAACACCGAGATGATACCGATGCCCTGCATGCACTGTGATAACCCTCCCTGCGTTCAGGTCTGCCCTGCCAAGGCGACCTACCGCCGGGAGGACGGCATCATCATGCAGAACTTCCGCCGATGCATCGGCTGCAAGTACTGCATCGCCGCCTGCCCCTATGGTGTGAGGAGCTACAACTACAAGGACCAGGAGGAGAAGGAGTACCATCGCCCCGATCCTCCCCTCGATCGGACTCTTATCGGCCCGTGGCCCTTCCCCAGGCGGACGCACGGGGTGGTGGAGAAATGCACCTTCTGCTACCACCGCATAGAGGAAGGGATCAGGGACGGCAAGGTTATCGGTGTTGACGTGGTGCCCGCCTGTGTCGAGGCCTGCCCAACCAAGGCGAGGACATTCGGAGACCTGGATGATCCCGACAGCGGCGTTTCGCAGCTGCTGAAAACCAGGGGCTCGTTCCGGCTGCGGGAAAGCATGGGTACCGAGCCCAAGGTGTACTATCTGTCTAAATAAGAGAAGCTTGTGAACCTTAATTTTGTAAGCATTCAGGGAAGGTCGAGGAACTACCGCATAGCGGTCGCCGTCCTCGCCGTCCTGTCGCTCATCGGGCTGGCCTGCTTCGCCCTTTCCTATGTCCAGGGCCATCAGACATTCGGCGGCAGTAATACCATACCCTGGGGCATGCCGGTGACGCTGCTGATCTACCTCATCGGGCTCAGCGCCGGCTCTCTAATCCTCTCCACGCTGACCTACGTCTTCGGCAAGGAGGAGTACAAGCCGATAGCCCGGGTGGCGGTGCTGCTGGCGATAGTACTCATTATCGGTGCCATGATCGCCATCATCGCAGACCTGGGCCGTCCCGAGAAGTTCTGGCGGCTGTTCATGTTCTTCTACCTTAATAATATGACATCCATGTTCGCCATCAACGGTGTGCTCTACGGCGGCTATCTGGTCATCAGCATGGTGTATCTGGGGATTATATTATCCGGCAACCAGAAGTTATGTAAACGAATGGGCATACTGGCCATCAGCTGGGCAGCCCTGGTGCACATGGGCACGGGGGCGATCTTCGGCTTCATCGCCGCCAGGGAGGCGTGGTTCTCCCCCATCAAGCCCCTGGAGTTCCTCGCTGCGGCGGTGACGTCGGGTCTGGCGCTGTTGATAGTGGCAACGGTGTTGACCCTCAAGTCCACCGGCAGGGACGTGAGGAAGGACATGATAACCTCGCTGGGTCGGTTGCTGGTGGTCTTCATCGCCATACTCGTCGGCCTGATCCTGATAGACAAGCTGACACATGTATATTCGCCGCACCGTGAGGCGACCATGTTCCTGCTCACCGGCAAGTTCAGCTGGATCTTCTGGGCTTTCCAGATAGGGCTGGTGGCGGTGGTTCCGCTGACGATACTGCTCAACCCGCGCCTGAAGAAATCTCTCAAGTGGGTCTTCATCGCTGCGGCTTCGGTGGTGGTCGGCATATTCTTCGAACGTTACTACCTGGTGATACCGGGGGCGGCCTATCCGCAACACTACTACCCGGGTCATATAGAGGGGGTGTACGGGGCGGTGGGCAGTTTCTCGCTGACGTTCGTCGAGATATTCCTGGGCATAGGCATAATCTCTTTCATTACGCTGTTATTCCTCCTCGGTTTGAAGTACATGGCTGTGCTTCCGGAGAAGACTGAGGAGGAGAAGGCCACCGCCAAGCTTAAGAAGGCGCCGCCGGAGGCGGCCGCCCCGGCTGAAGCGGCAGCACAGGCTGAGGCCGAACCTCAGGCGGAGCCAGATGCCGGAGGCTCTGAGCCGGCTGAGGCACCACCTGAGGACAGCGAGCAGGCGGAGGCCACTGTACCAACGGAAGAAACATCCGAGGAATCGGATAAGCCTGCGGAGGGCGGGTAAGGTAACTGGAGAGCTGTTTTAAGTTGATAGAGAGATTGCTGGACGGAATAATCCTGTGCCGGTGCCGCGGTCGGGTGACCGACAAGGTGGACATGGACCATATTGTTCAGTTCGTCGGCAAGGTGGCTCCTGATTTGCGCCTGGTTATCGGTGATGACCTGTGCCAGCCGCAGGTGCTCAAGCGCGTTGCGGCAGAGGCAGGGCTGCGCCCGGTGGTGATAGGTGCCTGTTCCGAGATTAGGCCGCGGCTGCGAATCTGGGAAGATGAGGGCGGATCCGCCATCAGCCCGTTTGCATCGAGGGTGCTGCCGCTGATGGAGGAGTCGGATGCCGGTTACTCCATAGAGGACGCTACGCAGCGGGCGGAACTGCTGCTGTGGGCGCAGATCATGAGAGCAAGAGGCTTCAAGGGGGTTTCGCCGCAGAACCTCAAGACATGTATCGATAGACCCGCCGGGGAGATCAGCAGGCGTGAGCTGACCGCGAAGCTGCTTCCACAGTATAAAATCGTCCCGTCGATCGACACCTCGCTATGCAGCGGCGGCTTCAAGTGCAGCCTGTGCCGGGATGCATGCCCCTTCGGCGCGATAACGGTCGAGGATGATATAGTGGATATCGCTCGGGACACCTGCTCGGGGTGCGGGGCCTGCGTAGCGGTATGCCCTCGCGGGGCGGTATCGTATCCCACCTTTACCCTCGACGAGATCGACAGGGAACTGCAGGGGCTGCTGATGTGCCGCGACGTGCATCTGGGGTCCCGCATAATCGCTTTCACCGATGGGGGGTTCGGCTATGCGAAGGGCGGCGACGGAAGGTCGCAATTCCCGCTGAATGTGCTGCCGGTGAAGCTGCCATCGCTATCTATGGCCTCCCCCCTGCTGATGCTGCGCGCCCTGGCTATGGGGGCGCAGGGGCTGGGCCTGGTTCATAGCGGTGAGGGAGGGGACAGCGGTATCGAGAAAGGGTTATGGCGAGGGCATGTAGAGTTCGTGCAGGCACTGCTTGACCTGTGGGGTATCGGAGGGCAAAGGGTCAAGGTGTTTGAGGTTGCCGAAGATAATAAGGATACGGTTCAGCTTGAATTGGCACACTTTGCCGCCGAGATAGCGGCCCTGCCGCCGACACCGTTTGCGGATGATGGTCGCGATGCGTCCCCCATCGAGGGGCTGCAGCTACACGAGTTGATCGAAGGCATGGAAGGCAGATTGTCGCGACATTCGCAAGGGACGGTAACGGCCGGGGTCGTGCCCTTCGGCATGGTCGAACTCGATAGCGGGAAATGCACCGGCTGCGGCCTGTGCGCCCTCAATTGCCCCACGGACGCTATGACGGTTATAACCGATGACGGCTGCGACGGCTATAGCATATCCTTTAAATATGATCTGTGTGTCGGTTGCGGGGTATGCGTGAATACCTGCCCCGAGGGGTGCCTGGGGCTGGATAAAGTACTGGCGTTGAGCGAGCTGGGCACCGGTTCAACCGTGCTTTTCGAAGACAGTTTCATTAAATGCCATCGGTGCGGCAGGAATGTTGCGCCAAGGTCGATGATGGAGAGGATAAAGGCCCGGCTGCAGGACACGGGCGGCGGCGAGGGCGAGTGGACCGAGCTCTGTCCCGACTGCCGGCTCAGTGTTCAGTTGCAGAGGTCACGGTGATATATGGATGCCTTCCTTAGGGTAATAGCGGTTATCATCGAGGTGCTCATACTGGGGGCCGTGTTCTATTTCATGATCGGCGGGGTGCGTCTGATACTGTTCGACCTCGGGGTGAGGAAACAGTACTCGAAGGTGATAACGGCGTTGCTTATCGCTGTGGGCTGTCTGGTCACGGTATTCCTGATATCTCACCTATCGACCTTTTACCCGTCGATATAGGCGTAAGCGTAGGAGTGGACACCTTGAAATATCGGTTGATGAGAGAGTTCTCGATGGAAGGATTGCGGGCCGTTCGCCGTCAGTTGATTCAGGGGGAATGCCTTGCGTGAGCTTTTCTGGGCAGATCAATTAGTATACATACAGGAGATATTCAAGCCGGTCATCATCAGCGCGGTTATCCTGTTCGTGGTGCTGGTGGCGCTGCTGGCCTTCGGCCTGTTTCGCTATTACAGGCTGTGCGGCATGGGGACGAAAGAGAATCGCTTCGACCACATATGGCTCAGGCTGAAGACGACAATCGGCGTCGCATTCGCCCACGTACGCCTGTTGAACGAGGCCTACCCCGGGATAATGCACTTCCTCATCTTCTGGGGCAGCGGCTTGTTCGTCACCGGCAAGATAATCAGGCTGTTCTCCTATGCGGTTGAGATAAGCAACCCGCCGCAGGCGGTATTCCTCTATTCCTCTTGGATATCCGAGTTCGGCGCGATTCTGATCATTATCGGCGGCTTGATAGCCGTATATCGTCGCTACATCGCCAAGCCCGACCGCCTGGACACGCAGCCGGACGACACCCTGGTTTTCGGCTGGGTGTTCGTGATACTGCTTACCGGTTTCATGGCCAAGGGCTACCGCATAGCGGTGACCGATGTGGGCAGCCCCACCGATTGGGCTACCTGGTCGCCCATTGGCTACCTCTTCTCGTACTTATTCCCCACGTTCGCAGACCAGGCCCACAACGAGATACTGATATGGCACCGGGCATTGATCCACACCGTGCCCGCCTTCGTATTCCTGGCCTACGTGCTGGTCAACCGTTCTCGGATGCAGCACGTCTTGCTCTCGCCGCTCAACGTGTTCTTCCGCTCGCTGAAACCGAAAGGCGCGCTGGTGCCCGTCGATTTGGAGGAGGCGGAGACCTTCGGGGTGGACAAGATAAGCGGTTTCACCTGGAAGCAACTGATGGACCTAGCGGCATGTACCAGGTGCGGCCGCTGCCAGGACAACTGCCCGGCCTACCTCAGCGGCAAGGCGCTCTCACCCAAGAAGCTCATCCAGGACATGAAGGAGCACTGGTATGATGTAGGTCCCAACGTGTTCGATCTGTTCCGCAGGAAGGGCCAAAATGGTGCCGGCGATTCGGGGCCATCTCTTATCGGTGATGCCATAACACAGGAGGTTATCTGGGATTGCACCACATGCGGCGCGTGCCAGGAGGCATGTCCGGTCTACATAGAGCATATCAACAAGGTAATCGACATGCGCCGCAACCTGGTGCTGGAACAGGCGGAGATGCCGGAGACCGCGGAGATGGCGCTGCGCTGTATCGAGGAGCGGGGGCACACCTGCAAGGGCACCACCGCCTGCCGCGTGGACTGGTGCGCCGATATCGAGGGCGCTACGCTGGTGTCCGAGGACAGTGACGTCGAGATTCTATATTATGTGGGCTGCTCCGCCGCGCTCGAGGACCGGAACATGAAGGTGTCCGCTGCCTTCGGCAAGATACTGCATGCGGCGGGGGTCAAATTTGGAATCCTCGGTGAGGAGGAGAGCTGTTGCGGCGATCCCGCCCGCCGCATGGGCAATGAATACCTGTTCCAGCTGCAGGCGATGAAGAATATAGAGACCTTCAAACGCTACGGGGTGAAGAGGATAGTGGTTACCTGCCCCCACGGCTATAACATGCTCAAGAACGAGTATCCGCAGTTCGAGGGCCAGTTCGAGGTAATCCACCATTCTCAGTATATCGCCGAGCTGATACAGCAGGGCCGGCTGCGGTTGAAGAACGACATCGCGGAGAGGATCACCTATCACGATGCGTGTTACCTCGGCCGCCACAACGGCGTCTATGATGAGCCGCGGAAGGTGGTTCAGTCGCTGCCCGGCGTAAGCTTCGGCGAGATGGCCCGCAACCGCAACCGCAGCTTCTGCTGCGGCGCCGGCGGGGGGCATATGTGGATCGAGGAGACCGCCGGCACCCGCATCAACGAGCTGCGCACGGAGCAGGCGCTTGATACCAAGTCGAGCATCCTGGCTACCGCCTGTCCCTTCTGCCTCCAGATGTTCGAGGACGGCATCAAGGCCAAGGGGGCAGAGGAGAGCATCAGGGCGCTGGACATTGCCGAGCTGGTAGCGCAGGCGATCGAGGATAAGGCTCCGGCAACGGCGACACCGGCTCCAAAAGAGGAGCCGCCTGCAGTTGAGCCTGCCAAGGAGGAATCACCTGCGGATGTGGAGCCAACTAAAGAGGAGCCGTCGCAACAGGAAGCTCCTTCTGGGGAGTCAGCACAGACTGACAAGCCTCAGGAATAACTAGTCTCTCTGACGGTGAGAAAGGGCCTCGAGTATCCAAGTCGGGGCCCTTCTTCTATTTGGCTTGCTATTTGCCGCTGAATGGCGGGTAGTCATCGGTCAGCAGCATAATGTAGGCGTTGACCCGCATCTGCCAGCGGATGAATCCTACGACGAAGTCGAACATCCCCTTGGGATAATTGCCGGTGAAGAGGATAACCCAGAAGGCGATGAACGTTACGAATGCAGCCCCGATTCCATAAAGCCATAATGCCAGCCCGTGAGGTATGCCCACATAGAGCCACCCGAAGAGTACCTTCAGCAGTAATAAGAATCTGGATAGTTGTGGCGGGTGATCGATTTTCATCCTGGCCGGGTATTTCGACATCTTAGGCTCCTCCTTTTCTGTTGGTTCTCGGAAATTACTACATCCGTTCCCTTTTGTCAAGCATGATAGTACGTTCCTTAAATACAAAGAGGCAGTCGCTAAGACTGCCTCTTATGCCGTTTGAAAGGGCTAGCTTATTACGATTTACCGCTGTGTTGCTCTCTCAGCACTCGTTTCAGTATTTTACCGGTGCTGGTACGGGGCAGCTCATCGATGAACTCCACATAGCGCGGCCTCTTGAAGCTGGCCAGCTCCTTGCGGCAGTGCTCCGATATCTCCTCTTCGGTGGCGGTCATGCCCTTCTTCAGCACCACCACCGCTTTGACCTCCTGCCCCCATTCTGGGTCGGGCACCCCGATGACAGCCACCTCATCGACAGCGGGATGGGTGTAGATGGCGTTCTCCACCTCCTCCGGCGATATGTTCTCCCCGGCCCTGATTATCAGGTCGTCGCCGCGTCCGGCGAGGAAGATGTAGCCGTCCTCGTCCATATAGCCCATGTCCCCGGTGCGCAGCCAGCCGTCGGTGGTGAGGGTCTTCGCCGTCTTCTCGGCGTCCTTCCAGTAGCCGCCCATCACCCGTGGACCTTTGGCCACGATCTCGCCGGGCTCCCCGCGGGGCATCTCCTTGCCGTCCTCGCCCACGATCTTTATCTCCACATCGGGCATCGGCCTGCCGATGGAGGAGGTAAGCCTCTTGAGCTTCTTTTCCTTTTCCTCCTCCGTTCCCTCGATCTTATGGTCTTCAGGCCCCAGTGCGGTTATGGTGGATGCCGTCTCGGTCTGTCCGAAGGCATTGATGAAGCTGGCGCCGGGGAACAGCTCGATGGCCTTCTTGATCACCTCAAGCGGCATGGGGGCCGCCCCGTAGGTTATCACCCGCAGGCTGGAGAGGTCATACTTGCCGAAGTCGGGGTGGTCCACGATGCGCTTCAGCATGGTGGGCACCAGCATCGCCCGATTGACCTTCTCCTGATGCGCCATTTCCAGCCACTCGTCGGTGTCGAACTGCCTCATCATCGCTATGCACCTGCCGCCATAGGTAGCCGCCAGCATCGCCTGGATGCCTGCCACATGGTACAGGGGCATGGTCAGCAGGTTAG
>CAZYOO010000012.1:0-29774 GCA_964649185.1 uncultured Dehalococcoidales bacterium | reverse complement strand
AGCGCTTCCAGTATCACCTGCGCCGCGCGCTTGTCCAGCGGCTCGTTGTTGTTGCCGCACTTGGGTGACTGGATGCAGGAGGGGCAGCCGGCGCTGCAGGGGCACTCGGCGACCGCCTTCAGGGTCGCGCCCCACAGCTCGTCGATGAGCTCGTATCCCTTCTCCGAGATGCCGATGCCGCCGGGGTAGGCATCGTAGATGAACACCTGAGGCCTGCCGGTGTCGGGGTGCGCCGGTGTGGACAGCCCGCCGATATCGTTCCTGTCGCACAGAGCGTACAGCGGCAGCATGGCGATGGCGGCGTGCTCGGCGGCGTGCAGCCCGCCGGCGAAGTCGTACGCCTGCTCCTCGATGCGCCTGATGGCAGACTGGGGTATGTCGAACCACAGGGCCACGGTGGCGAAGGTCTGCGGCGGCAGGCCCAGCGGCTCCTCGGCGATGATCTCCTCGGTGTACTGCCGGCGCTTGCGGTAGCTGACCACCGTCATGGTGACGTCCACTTCACCGAGGTACACCTTCACCCCACCGGCTTCCTTCTCGCCTGAAACCTTCGTTATCGATATGTCGGTCAGGTCCTTGGGCTGAGTGTAGAAATCGACATCCACTGGCCTGACATATGCCGTTCGCGACGGGATGTCCAGATCATCGACGAGGTACGATTCGCCCTGGTGCAGGTACACGGCACCGGGGTGCACCTGGAGGAAGGCCACCGACGCGTCCGCCGAGTCGATCTCCATGTTCCCCCGCGAGGTGTCGATAACGGCGTAGCGCTCGGAAGTGGCCGAGCGTATGTTCACCCCCTCCGCGGGGTAGGGTACGCTGGGCGAGAGGTACCACCTGCCCTTGCGGCACTTGAGCGAGCCCTCGGCGGCAAGCTCGTCCCTGGCCTGCTCGAACCTGCCGCTGAACAGCCCGCCGTCGGCCTGGTCCAGCGGGCGCTCCCAGGCGGCGCACAGCAGGTGCTGCTTGAGGATGTAGGGGTTGTCCTTGTTGGTGAGGGCGTTCTCGAACGCCTTATCGAAGAAGGCGTCGGGGTGGCGCATCAGGTACTGGTCCAGCGGGTTGTCGAGGGCCACGAGGAAGCTCAGTGACCTCTCTCCCCTGCGGCCGCTGCGCCCCGCCTGCTGCCACGCGCTGGCGATGCTGCCGGGATAGCCGGTGAGCACCGTGGCGTCGAGGTCGCCGATGTCCACACCCAGCTCCATGGCGCTGGTGGACACGATGCCCAGCAGCTCGCCGTCGAACAGCCGGCGCTCGATCTCGCGCCGCTCCCGGGGCAGGTATCCGGCGCGGTACGGGCTGATGCGCTGCGCCTGGGGGGCGTGCTCCTTCTCCAGCAGGTCGCGGGAGTAGATGTAGATCAACTCGATGAGCTTGCGCGCCCGGGCGAAGGCGATGGTGCGCCAGTCCTGCTTCACCAGCTCGGTGAAGAGCAGGGTAGCCTCGGTGTTGGCACTGCGCCGCGCCGCGCCGAGGGTATCGATGATCGGCGGGTTCCAGAATACGAAATCCTTGCCGCCGTAGGGAGCGCCGTCCTCGTCGATGACGTCGAACGGCAGGCCCACCAGCCCCTCAATGTGCTCCCGCGGGTTGGCGATGGTGGCCGAACAGCAGATGAACTGCGGGTCCGAGCCGTAGATGTCGCACAGCCGCCGCAGCCGCCGCAGCACGTTGGCCACGTGGGAGCCGAACACGCCGCGGTAAACATGGGCCTCGTCGACGACCACGTACCGCAGGTTGCGCAGGAATCCGGACCAGGACTCGTGGTTGGGCAGGATGCCGAGGTGCAGCATGTCGGGGTTGGTGAGCACCAGCCGCGCCGAGCGTTTAACCTCGCCCCGCTCCTCCACCGGCGTATCTCCGTCGAATGTGGCTCCCTGTATGCCGAAGGAAGAGCCGAGCCGGTTCAGCCCCCGCAGCTGGTCCTGCGCCAGGGCCTTGGTGGGGAACAGGTACAGGGCGCGGCTCCTCTTCTCCCACAGCGCCCGGTCGAGCACCGGGACGTTGTAGCACAGGGTCTTGCCGCTGGCGGAGGGGGTCACGACGAAGGCGTTCCTGCCTGCCAGTGCGGCGTTGATGGCCTGCGCCTGATGGATGTACAGACGAGGGAAGCCCGCCCCCTCCAGCGCTTGCCGGAGGTCGGGGTGCAGCTCCCGGTCCAGCTCGCCGTAGCGGGCCATGCGCGGGTGCACATGCTCGATATGGACAATCTGGTCCTTATAGGCCTGGTGCTGCCTCAGACGGTCGAGGAAGGCTGCCGTTTCCATTTTTTCGCGGTAGGTTGCGATCTTGAGTATGCCGTAGTGCCGTGAAACCCGGCTAGAAGGCGTGGATGATCTCGATCTCGTAGTCCAGCAGCTCCACATCGAACTTGCTGTTCTGGATGAAGTCCACCACCTTGGACAGCATCTCGTTGGCGTGCGGCCCGCTGGTGGAGACGCAGGTTATCCCCAGTGACAGCGTCCGCCAGCGGTCGTTGTCCTCCACCTCGGCGATAGACACGTTGAACCTGTTCTTCACCCGCTCGATCAGCGACTTGGCCACCTGGCGTTTACCCTTCAGCGATTCGTTCTCGGGGAGGCGGAACTTAACGATACAGGCACCGATATTCATAGCGCCCTCCTGTGGTCAGCGGGCGGGTCCGCGAAGGGGGCCTCGCCGCACGGGTTTCACCCTGACCACAGTATATCCTACCGCTGAGCTTTGTCAAATATATCACCCTTGTTCGTGGAGTCTGCACGTGATACAATTAAAGGTTACCGAGCACATCGTGTATCGACGTGCATTTGAGTGTAGAAGCAATGCCGCTGGACAAGATTCTGGTTAAAGGGGCGCGGGAGCACAACCTCAAGAACATCGATGTCTCCATCCCCCGGGACAGGCTGGTGGTGATCACCGGCGTCTCCGGCTCGGGTAAAAGCTCGCTGGCCTTCGACACCATCTACGCCGAGGGCCAGCGCCGCTACGTCGAATCGCTGTCGGCCTACGCCCGCCAGTTCCTCGGCCGCATGGAGAAGCCGGACGTGGACTACATCGAGGGGTTGAGCCCAGCCATCTCCATCGACCAGAAGGGGCCGGGGCGGAACCCCCGTTCCACGGTGGGCACCGTCACCGAGATCTACGACTACCTGCGCCTGCTGTTCGCCCGGGTGGGCCACCCTCACTGCCCCCGGTGCGGGCAGGAGATAGCGCAGCAGACGGTGCAGCAGATAGTGGATTCGCTGCTGGGGCTGCCGCAGGGGAGCAGGATCATGGTGATGGCCCCGCTGGTGAAGGACCGCAAGGGGGAGCACCTGGGCGTGTTCGACGACCTGCGGAAGGCGGGATACGTAAGGGTGCGGGTCGACAGCCAGCTGCACGACCTGTCGGAGGAGTTCGAGCTGGACCGCTACAAGCAGCACACCATCGAGGCGGTGGTGGACCGGCTGGTCATCGAGGGCGACGGGCTGAGCGGACGGCTGGCCGACTCGGTGGAGACCTCGCTCAAGCTGGGAGGCGGGGTGGTGCTGGTGCAGGTGATCGACGGCGGGGAGCTGCTGTTCTCGGAGCACTTCGCCTGCGTGCGCTGCGGCATCAGCCTGGGCGAGATCCAGCCGCGGACCTTCAGCTTCAACAGCCCCCACGGCGCCTGCCCGGCCTGCAGCGGACTGGGGGTCAGGATGGAGATCGACCCCTCGCTGGTGATGCCCAACCGGGAGCTCTCGCTCTCGGAGGGGGCGGTACGCCCCTGGACCCGCGCCGGCGCCATCAGCCCGTGGTACACCAGCATGCTGGGGTCAGTGGCCCGCAAGTACGGCTTCTCCGTGGACGCCCCGGTGAAGAGACTGACCGCCGAGCAGCTGGATATAGTGCTGTACGGCACCGGCAACCGCACGGTTACCATGAGGCACGAGACCCAGCTGGGCAAGACCTACGAGTACGAAACCTCGTTCGAGGGGGTGATCCCCAACCTGGAGCGGCGTTTCAAGGAGACCACCTCTGATTATATTCGCACCGAGATAGAGCGCTACATGACCACGCACCCCTGCCCCGCCTGCCAGGGGCAGCGGCTGAAGCCCGAGTCGCTGGCGGTGACCGTCGCCGGAGAGAACATCGCCGGGGTGAGCGCCATGTCCATCGAGCAGGCGACGGCATGGCTCGATTCGCTCGGCGGCGGCGGTGGCGGGAAGCCGCTGCTCAATGAGCGCGAGCTGCTGATCGCCCGCCAGATACTCAAGGAGATCGGCACCCGTATCGGCTTCCTCAAGGACGTCGGCCTTGATTACCTGAGCATAGACCGCCCGGCGAGCACCCTCTCCGGCGGTGAGGCACAGCGAATACGGCTCGCCACCCAGATCGGCAGCGGGCTGATGGGGGTGCTATACATCTGCGACGAGCCGACGGTGGGCCTGCACCCCGCCGACGACCACCGCCTGATCGATACGCTGAAGAAGCTGAAGGAACTGGGCAACACCATACTGGTGGTGGAGCACGATGAGGCGATGATGCGCGCCGCCGATTATGTCATCGACATGGGGCCCGGCGCCGGGGAGCATGGGGGCGAGGTGGTGGCCGCTGGGACCATCGAGGATATAATGGCACACGAGGGCTCCAGCACCGGCGATTACCTCAGCGGCAGGAGGGAGATACCCCTCCCGCAGAGCCGACGCCCCGGCTCGGGTGAGGAGCTGGTGATAAGGGGGGCGCGGCAGAACAACCTCAAGAACATCGACGTGCGCATACCGCTGGGGCGGCTGGTGTGCATCACCGGCGTGTCCGGCTCGGGAAAGAGCACCCTCATCGAGGACATACTGTACAAGAAGCTGGCGCAGATATTCTACCGGGCCAAGGACCGCCCCGGCGACTGCGATGCGATCGTGGGTTTGGAACACATCGACAAGGTGGTGGACATCGACCAGTCGCCCATCGGGCGCACCCCGCGCTCCAACCCGGCCACCTACACCGGCACCTTCACCCCGATACGTGAGCTGTTCGCCACCGTTCCCGAGGCCCGCGCCCGCGGCTACCGACCGGGGCGATTCTCGTTCAACGTCAAGGGCGGCCGCTGCGAGTCCTGCGGCGGTGAGGGCTACATCCAGATCGAGATGCAGTTCCTGCCCGACGTCACCGTCCCCTGCGAGGTATGCCACGGCAATCGCTACAACCGCGAGGCGCTGGAGATCCGGTTCAAGGGCAAGAACATCGCCGAGGTTTTGGACATGAGCGTCTCCGAGGCGCTGGCCTTCTTCGACCACTTCCCCAAGATAAAGAACAGGCTGGAGACGCTGGACGCGGTGGGGCTGGGCTACATCCGTCTGGGGCAGCCGGCCACCACCCTCTCCGGCGGCGAGGCGCAGCGGGTGAAGCTGGCCACCGAGCTGTCCAGGCGCTCCACGGGGCGGACGCTGTACATCCTGGACGAGCCGACCACCGGCCTGTCGTTCGAGGATGCCGCCGCCCTGCTGCGGGTGCTGCATCGTCTGGTCGACGGCGGCAACACGGTGGTGCTCATCGAGCACCATCTGGACATGATAAAGAATGCGGATTATATTATAGACCTCGGGCCCGGCGCCGGCGACCGCGGCGGTCACGTCATCGCCACCGGCACGCCGGAGGAGATTGCCGGGGTCGATGCGTCGTACACCGGGCAGTACCTGAAGAGCGTATTCGAGAGGCATCGCGAAAGGCTGGAGACCGTTGGTGCATGAAAGTGGTACACTGACCCCCGCCAATCTCGATATAAGCCTGTGGCGCAGTTTTATCTTCGTACTGTCGGATACGGTGTACTTATCGCGGAATTTGAGGTGGATGCTGAAAGCATCGCGGGGCAGCCTTATCTCGCATGCCTTCCGCGAGAGGCTGATGCTGGCAGTAATATCCGTCTACGGATGCCGCTACTGCACATGGGCGCATACCGGCGCAGCCCTGCGACACGGCGTCGGCAGGGAGGAGATCGAGGGATTGCTGGCGGGCAGCGTTGAGGGTTGCCTCGATGAGGAAATGGTGGCGCTGATCTATGCCCAGCACTGGGCGGATACCGATGCAAGGCCAGAGGTTGAGGCAGTATCCCGACTGGAGCAGGAGTACGGTGCAGAGGGTGCTGCGACCATAGATACCATACTACACATGATACGCATCGGTAACCTGTGGGGTAACGCGTGGGATCGCCTAGTACACCTCGCTTCTCGCGGACATTTTGGGAGGTGAGCGATGGACGGAGCATATTCAATGTCCTTTGAATGCGTACGAGTGGTGGAAAGGGGCTTGGCTTGATCCGATATAGAGAGTGTAGATATACATGAACAGGGATGATGTCCTCGACTCCATCGTGATCAACGTGGAGAGCAGGAACCTGATCAACCACATGCTGGCCACCGAAGCGATCATGCGGGCACTGGCGCTGCGTTTCGGCGAGGACGAGGACGTCTGGGGGCTCACCGGCCTGCTCCACGACATCGACGTCGAGCTAACCGAGGGCGACATGAGCGCCCACAGCGCGCTGGGTGCCGACATCGCGCGGGAGCTGGGCGCCACCGAGGAGATGGCGCAGGCGATACTGCGGCACAACGAGGCGCACGGCCTGCCACCGGAGTCGCTGCTGGATAAGGCGCTGTTCTGCGCCGACCCGCTGACCGGCCTGATCGTGGCCGGGGCGCTGGTGCGTCCCGACAAGAAGCTGGAGGGGCTGAAGGTGGAGTCGCTGATGAAGCGCTTCGGCGAGAAGCGGTTCGCCGCCGGCGCCAACCGGGAGCAGATCGCCAGCTGCAGCACGCTGGGACTTGAGCTGGAGGAGTTCGTCGCGCTGGGTCTGAAGGCGATGCAGGGCATCGCCGGGGACATCGGCCTGTAGGCGGTTTGAGGATATCGATGGGCTTTTTCAAGAAGGATGTAGATGTGCTGGCACGTAAAGGCGACCTCAGAGGGCTGCTGAAGGCGCTGCGGGGCAGGGACCCGGTGGTGCAGGCGCGGGCCTCGCTGCTGCTGGGCTCCATCGGCAGGCCGGCGGTGCCGGTGCTCATCGAGGGGCTCAAGGACGATGATAAGGACGTGCGCACCGCCGCCGCCGCAGCCCTGATATCCATCGGCCCCGAGGCGCGGTTCGCGGTGGGCACCCTGGCTAGGGCGCTCAAGGATAAGGACTATTTCGTGCGCTGGAACGCGGCGGTGGCCCTCGGCGAGATAGGCGATAAGGAGGCGGTGCCCGCCCTGATGGAGTCGCTGGCGGACGAGAATACGGACGTGCGCAAGGCGGCCGCCGAAGCGCTGGAGAAGATAGAGTGGGAGAAGTGGTACCCCGGCACCGAAAAAGTGGTATAATGTCGCCAAATTGTAGAAGGAGGTAAAGGATGAGTGCGGATAAAGGTACAGGACTGGAACCCAATGTGGCCGGGCTGCTGTGTTACCTGTTCGGATGGGTAAGCGGGCTGATATTCTTCCTCATAGAGAAGGATAGCTTCGTCCGCTTCCACGCCATGCAGTCCATCATCGTCTTCGGCGCAATAACCGTGTTGAGTATCATCTTCGGCATTCTGTTCATGGTACCGTTCGTGGGAGCTATACTCGGCGCCATACTATGGATCGGCACCCTCATACTGTGGATCCTGCTCATGGTGAAGGCCTACCAGGGCGAACGTTTCAAGCTGCCGATCGCCGGCGATATAGCCGAGAAAAACTCGTAAGTAGAATAGAACTCATCCGTTAATTAATGACGACTGGAAGGGGGGCGTACTTGCCATGTCCGTCTCCCTTCGTTTTCCTGTGTCCTTACTTCCGACGGCACCGGGCACCCCTGCATGTGATATAATGTGATACCGCTAGGGGAATAGAACGATGAACGAAGAGAGAAAGGCTACCGCGGGACTCTCCCCCAATACCGCCGCGCTGCTGGCGTATCTGCTGGGCTGGGCGACCGGCCTGCTGTTCCTGCTTCTGGAGAAGCGCGACGGATATGTTCGCTTCCACGCCATGCAGTCCGCCATGTTCTTCGGCATCGTCACGCTGGCCGCCTTAATACTGTGGCTGTTGCTCATGGTGCCCTATGTCAATATCCTGTTCATGGTGCTCCTGTCGCTGCTGGGGCTTTTCGCCTTCGCCGCATGGGCTATCCTTATGGTCAAGGCCTATCAGGGTAACCGCCTCATGCTGCCGTGGGTCGGCGAGCGCGCCCTGAGGAGGACGGCGGCAGGCGAAGAGGTCCCGCTCACGTAACGTAACTGAACGATGATTCATGTCCGTCATATGATTCTTCCTCCGCCGCAATGCGTACGCGGGCGGGAAAGGGGTTAGGGCCATGCTTGAAGAGGAAGTTCAGAGACAGGCTGAGAAGCTCAAGGACAAGAGCTCCATGGTGCGCGAGCAGGCGGTCATGGCACTGGGCAAGATCGGCGGTGACTCCGCCATGGCAGCCCTCATCGAGGCGCTTCAGGACGAGGACTCCGATGTGCGGCAGAAGGCAGCCGAGGCGCTGGGCAAGGTCGGTGAGCAGGCGTACGTACGGGTTCACGATCTGCAGGACTTAGACAAGGGTGTGCGGCAGCGTGCGGCATCCGCATTGTCGAGGGAGATAAGTCCCACCGCCAAGGCAGCGGTGCCGGCGCTGGCGAGGGCGCTGAAGGACGATGATGAGTATGTGCGCAACGGGGCCGCCAGCGCCCTGGGCAGGATAGGCGACGCCTCCGCCGTTCCCGCCCTCATCGAGTCGCTGGATGACTGGCAGGCGCGCTATACCGTCGCCGGAGCCCTGGGGGACATCGGCCCCGGTTCCAAGGCAGCGGCGCCCAAACTCATCCGGCTGCTGAAGGATGATGACCGCTTCATGCGGCGCAGTGCCGCCGCAGCGCTGGGGGGCATCGGCCCCGATTCCAGGGATGCCGTCCCGCTGCTCATCGAGGGGCTGGATGACCGCGACCTCCGTGCCACTGCGGCCGCCGCCCTGGGGGGCATCGGCCCTGACGCCAGGGCGGCGGTGCCGATGCTCATCAAATGCCTCAGCGATGACGACGAAGTGACCCAGCGTAACGCCGCCGAGGCGCTGGGCAATATCGGCGACCGTTCCGCGCTGCCCGCCCTGATAGAGCTGGAGAAGGACGAGGACAAATGGCTCAGGAAAGAGGCCGTCGATGCTATCACCAAGCTGGGGGGCAGATAGCTATCACTAGTGAGGAGTTCAGCAATTGGGTATAAGCGAGATACAAGTACACATCGACAGGCTGAAAGACAACGACCCTGAGATCAGATACTGGGCGGTGATGTATCTGGAGTATATCGCCGATGCGGCGGCCATACCGGCGCTGATCGAGGTTTTAAGTTGCGATGACAACGACCTGCGGGGGGCAGCGGCCAAGGCGCTGGCGAAGTTCGGTCCGGATGCCAGAGAGGCCATCCCCACCCTCAGTTCCGCGGCTCAGGAGGAGGACGCCTGGGTCAGCAGCACCGCCGCCTATGCCCTGCGCATGATACGAACGACCGAGTAGCGCTCACCCCTTGCTGACGGGGAAGCGTATCTCGGTCAGCAGTTCCGCCGGATGAGTGGTACACGGATCGCTGAAGTATACCTCCTCCGGTGGCCCGACAATCTGATAGCCGTTGGAATTAACCCATCCCCATAGCCTGGCATACGTCTCTCCCACCTTTTCGAACGGCCCCTTGTGAACGGCGCAGGCGACCTCGGCACTGTTCATCTTCTTTACACCCACCCCGCTGGCATCTGGCTCGCTCAATGCGGTGTCGTCGGACAGTGGACACTGCAACTCCCACAGCAGTTCTTCTGGCGGGACTTGTTCCGGGCTGTTGAGGTACAGCCCGAGTGGAGGTCCGATGGGCGTATATCCCTTCTTGCCCATCCAGCCGAACAGCCTGCCGAAGGTCCCCTCTATCCGGTCGTACGGCCCCTTCATCGGGATGAAAGCCACCGTACGCGGGGCGGTCTGCTTCACCACTACTTCATCGGACATCATCACCCACTTTGAGAGCGGCAGCCCATTTGTATCACGATTACAATCTCGATGTCAATCTCCTCAAAACTCGGCGGCCAGCATCCCCTGCAGCGGGATCGATAGCGCTCATCCGTACGCCTCTGCCTTGAGCTGCTCCAGGTAGTATATCTTTTCATGATGCGGCCGCCTGCTCTTGGGGTGTCGGGGCAGGATGTGTTCCTGCCCCACATGCCAGCACTCGGAGCGGACGGGAAGCTCATGCTCGAACAGCAGCCTCAGGTCGGGCACTACGTCTCCCTGATGCACCACGCGGTGGCTGTCGGGCACCGTCTCGCCGTATACCCGGGCGAAATCGCGGTCTCCGATGCAAGGGCTGGCGAAGTTGTACATCGTAACCTGGCTGGAGGGGAACCGTGACTGGATATGGAGCGCCGCCAGCGTGGCCAGCGCCGCCCCCATACTGTACCCGGTAACATAGACCCGGACAGGCTTCACCTCCCTAACTGCAGCTATCACCTCGGTCCGCACCGCCCCATAGGCCCTGACGAATCCCAGATGGGCCCTCAGCCGTTCGTGTTTCACCTTCAACCATGGCGCGGTTCCCATCGCCGCCAGCAGTGTGGTGCGCCATCCCTCCATCCTCCACGACACGTCCGTCCCGCGAAAGGCGATGATGATATAAGGTGAGTGTCTATGCTGGTCCCTGAGGATGAAACCCTGGGTGTCGGCCACCTGAACGCCGAAGACATTATGGTACTCACCGCTGAGGTAACGGTACAATCTGCCACGGTGGGCCCCCCTGACCGCATCCTCGCCCTGGTAGGCTTCCATCGCATATTTAAACAGCCAGTATGCCGTTCGCGGTTTATAACGAACCGAGCGGTTTTGTTTCGCTACGTATCGAGGCAATGCTGATGCCCTCTACGCCTTACGCACCGGGAACCTGACCTCGGTGAGCAACTCTTGCGGCGGGGCATCCTCTATCCTGCTCAGATACGCCTCCTCCGGCGGCCCCACAATCTCATAACCGTTCTCCGCGATCCACCCGCGGAGGGCGCTGAAGCTGGCCTTCACCTGATCATATGCTCCCTGGTGCTCGACGGTGGCCAGCGTGGCCTCCTCCAGTTGCTTGAAACCGCACCCATGCTCGTCCGGCTCGGTGGGGTCCGCGTCACCCACAACGGGGATCTGTAGCTCCCACAGCAGCTCTTCGGGCGGCATCTGCTTCGGGCTATTGAGGTACACGCCCACCGGGGGCAGTGCAGGTATATAGCCCTCATCCGCTATCCACGTTCGGAGCCTGCCGAAGGCCTCACCTATCAGGCTGTAAGGCCCCTTCATCGCAATGAAGGCTACTACCTGAGGTTCCCTTATCTTTATCTTTGCTTCTATTGCGACCGCCATAAAAACCACCCCCTTCGGTGATTTTGGCGTTTATTATTTAATTTTATAGTATATTATCACACTTCGTCGCATTTGTCAATATCTAGCTGACCTCTATCTGGGAGCCCTCCGCGGTCTTTATCACGTCTATCCGCCTGTCGAAGGCGTCCTTCAACTCCTCAACATGTGTTATGACCAGTATCTTCTCGAAATCGTCCTGTATTGAATTTATCGCCTCCACCAGGCGCTCCTTCCCGCTGGTGTCTTGGGAGCCGAACCCCTCATCGATGATGAGCGTAGGCAGCGGCGCCCCGGCGCGGTGCGCCAGCAATTTGGAGAGGGCGATGCGCAGGGCAAAATCGATACGGAAGGCCTCGCCGCCGCTGTACATCTCGTAGCGTCGCGTCCCCAGCTCGTCGGATATATTCACATCCAGCGTCTCCAGTTCGCCTTCCCGCTTGCTCTTGAAGGCGCGCTGCGTCTCGATCTTCACGCTCATCCGGTTGTCGCTCATCCTGGCCAGCAGCCGGTTGGCCTCTGCCTCTATCTCGGGGATCACATTCTCGATGATCATCGCCTGAATACCCTTCTTACCGAACGCCCGCGCCAGCTCCTCATATACCTTTATCTCGGCAGCGATGCATTTCGCCTCCTCCTCCTTTTCCAGCCTGGTCTGCTCCAGTGCCTGCAGGCGCTCCAGCTTCCCCCGAATCGCCCCCAGCGCCTGGCTCCCCTGCGACTGAAGCTGGATCGCCTCTGCGAGGGCCTTTTTTGCCACGCTCAGGTCGGACTCCAACTCGGGGAGCGTTGCGATATCGGCGCTGAATGCCTCTATGCTCTGGGTATCGGCCTTCAAGGTTGAACCCCAGCGCTCCAGTTCCCCCTCGGCCTTCCGTATCGCCTCCTCCTCGAGCGGCAAACTGCGCTGAGCCTCAGCGTGATCCCTGTCCATCGCCTCCATCCGCCGCTCACACTGCGCCCGCTCCTGCCTGATCTCCCGCTCCAGATCACCTGTAGCCTGGCTCAATCTCCCGGATTCCTGCTCCAGCTCACTAACCTGTTTCTCGTTGCTGCGAAAGGTCTCCCTCTTCTCATTACCCTGCTTCTCGTAGTTGGCCGTTATCCTCTCTCTCCCCTCCACCCCCAGCGCGGTGCCGCACAGCGGACACTCGGCCTCCCCCTGTTCCAGCATGGTTATCTTGTCCCTCAGCTCCTGCATCTCCTCCCTCAGCCGGCTGTTGACAGAAGTGAGGTGGTGTAGCATGCCCGCTATCTCCCGCTGCCGCCCCCGTTTCTGCTCCAGCTCATCCTCCTTTGCGCCAAGCTCATCGAGGCGAGTTTTCACTTGAGCCATCTCCTCATCGTAGCGGGCAAGCACCTGCTGGTATCTTTCTGTCTTATTCTGGTGTTCGACTACCTGACCCTGGAGATACCGTATCGCCGATTCCGCCTGCTCGATGCGGGCCTCCACCTCCAATCGCTGCCTGGCTCGCGAGTCGAGGTCGTTCTTCCGTTTCGTCAATTCGCTCACCCTGGCTTCCAGTTCCCGGCGCTCCGCATCTACCGCGGCGACCGCCTCCTCCGCCTCCCGCAATTGCGATTCGTACTCTGCCTGCTGCAGCAGTTCCTCCGACATGTGTTTTATATCGCTGAGCGCGAGTTCTTTCCTGCCCTCCAACTGTCTTATGCAGTCCTTCGCCCGCCTCTCCAGCTCATCGTAGCGAGCGAGCCCCAGGATACTGGCCAGCACCTCCTTCCGCCTGTAGGGTTCCGCCTTGCTGAACCTGTCGGCCTGGCCCTGGAGCAGATAGGCGCTGTTGATGAAGGTGTCATAGTCCATGCGCAGTGTGCTGACGATCTTGCCCTCCGTCTCGCGGATGGAGTTGCCGGCGATAGACCTGAAGCCGTCACCGCCGGCTATCTGCAGGTCGAGGGCGGAATGGCCGGCGCGACCGGCCTTGGGCTTCGACCGTTTGCGGATCACGTGGTAGGGCTGCCCCCCGACGCGGAAGTCGAATTCCACCATCATCTCCGTAGTCCCCAGGTGGATCAGGTCATCGTCGTTCCTGGCCCGCGCCTTGCCCCACAGCGCCCATGTTATGGCATCGAGCAGCGCCGACTTGCCGTTGCCGTTATCGCCGCAGAGGCAGGCGACATGTATCCCGGCGAAGGAAAGCTCCGCCTCACGGTACGGCATGAAGTTGCGCAGGGCCAGCTTGAGCGGGATCATAGGTTGTACGCCCTGCCCGTCTCGGGTATCTCCACCTTGACGCCCTTTATCTCCCTGAAGCGCTCGGGGGCTTCCGTGTGTATGGGGAAGACGACCGCCGGGTTTATCTCCCCGACCAGCCGCTTTATCTCGGGGCCGGAGGCATGGCCCGAGGCGTGGGCCTGCTCATACGGCATGAGGCCGAAATGCTCCAGCCAGTTCTCCACCCTCCGTAGCTCGATTTGCCCCTCATCGTCAAACGGCTCGGTGACTGATCGGATGTAGCACGAGCCCTTGTCCGGACGTATATTGACGAGGTCGGTTAGGTCAAAGAAATCGATCCTGACGATGTAATCGCTTTGGTGGTTGTGGATATCGTCGCAGGTGACGCGATTGGGGTAACTGAGGAACTCGCTCTCCCAGGCTTTGTAATCCTGCTCAATGACGTTCGGCGGGTAGTCGAGACAATGCTGCTTGGTTATCAACCCCCAGCCCTTGCGGTCGATGTAGATAACGATATTGCCATCATCCAGTGCCGGGACACCGGCATCCGTGCCTTCGAGCTTCCTCAACAGGTATGCCTGCTTCAGGTTCAGCGCCAGCTTCCTGCCGGTGGCCTTGGCTACCTCATGGAAGCTTCTCAGCCGCTCGATATCCTTCCACGGGTAATTGGCGATAACCAGGTTCTTGGTTCGCCTCACTATCTCGGTTACCCGATCCTGTACGTACTGTTCGGAATGGCTGCCCCCCTCGTCTATGCGGGTACCCTCACAGATCAGCGCTACGGGATGAGCCTCAGCGGCGCGCTCTACGAATTGCCTCGTGAGATCGCCGCCGTAGCCGTGGAACCGCAGGTCGCCGCTGTAGGCGATGGTGCCGCCGGGGGTATGGATCAGATACCCCACCGCACCGGGGATAGAATGGTTCACCGCGACCATCTCCACCGTAATACTGCCGACGGCGATCGTATCGCCCGGTGTCAGCCCGCTGAAGTTTCTCGGCTCCTTCGCCTCTTCCCCCTTGATCCTGGTGAGCCCTTCGCCTTTCTTGTTGGGCCGTGTCTCGAATGTCCTGTGGTAGGTGAGGAATTCATTGAAGCCGCCGGCGGAGGTCTCCTCCATCGCCGCCAGTATCCTTCTGGTGACCTCCGAGGCGTAAACCGGGATATCCGGCCGCAGGAAATGGATGTAGGCGGAATGGTCGGCGTGGGCGTGGCTCAGGAATACCGCATCGTAGCCGGCACTTGGACTGGCCTCCATGCCGCAGTGGGACAGGTAGTCGACTCGATAGAACCGTGACATGTCCCCCAGTCGGGGGAGCAGGCCCAGCTCTATGAAGTCCAGCACCCCGTTGCACTTCTTGGGCTGGAGGAACTCGGCGAAGTACATGTTCGACTGATTGAAGCTCATCCCGAAGTCGAGGAAGATGCGGGTGCCGTCGGCTTCCACAAGTATCTTGTTGCCGCCGATCTCTCCCACACCGCCGTAGAAGGTGAGCGTAGCCATAGCACAGTCAGTAACGATGATGTGACCTTATTCTATCATACCCCGGCCGGCGGCTTACAGGTTGATAACCGTCGAGGTGGCATTTACAATGGTGGTTAGCAGGGGTGAAACATGTTCGATATGCTGACGGAAAGGCTCAACGGCGTCTTTAAAAAGCTGGGGGGCAAGGGCAAGCTTAGCGAGAAGGATGTCGATGAGGCGCTGCGGGAGGTCCGGCTGGCGCTCCTGGAGGCCGATGTCAACTTCAAGGTGGTGAAGGAGTTCGTATCCCGCATCAGGGAGCGCGCGCTGGTGAGCGATGTGCTGGAGAGCCTGACCCCCGCCCAGCAGGTTATCAAGATAGTCAGTGAGGAGCTGACCTCTGTCCTCGGCGGGGAGACAGCGCGTCTGGTCACCAGAGGACGACCCCCCACAGTGATCATGCTCGTCGGGCTGCAGGGGTCAGGGAAGACCACCACCGCGGCCAAGCTGGGGCTTCACCTCAAAGGGGCGGGCCAGCGCCCGCTGCTGGTCGCCGCCGACCTGCGCCGTCCCGCCGCCATCGAGCAGCTCGCCGTCCTGGGGCAGCAGCTGGACATCCCGGTCTACCGGGAGGATACGCCGACCAAGCCCGCCGAAGTATGCGCTCACGCCCTGAAACGGACGAGGGAACTGGCCGCGACATATGTTATCGCCGACACCGGCGGTCGCCTCCACATCGATGACGAGCTGATGCGAGAGGTGGAGGATGCCAAGCGGGCGCTCAACCCGGATGAGATATTGCTGGTGGTGGATGCGATGACCGGGCAGGATGCTGTGCGCGCTGCCGAGGAGTTCCACAAGAGGCTGGGGTTGAGCGGCCTCGTGCTCACCAAGATAGACGGCGACGCCCGCGGCGGTGCTGCCCTGTCGATCAAGGAGGTCACCGGTGTGCCGGTGAAATTCATCGGCACCGGCGAGAAGCCGGAGGATCTGGAGGTGTTCCATCCCCAGCGCCTGGCCTCGCGCATACTGGGTATGGGCGATATGCTGACGCTGATCGAGAAGGCGGAGAAGACCTTCGACGAGGAACAGGTCAGGAAGCTGGAGAAGAAGGTGAAGCATGCCACCCTCGACCTGGAGGACTTCCTGGGCCAGCTCAAGCAGATGCAGCAGATGGGTTCGTTCAGCCAGCTGGCGGAGATGGTCCCCGGCCTGTCCTCCATCGCCGGCCGCTTCCCCGATGCTGTGGATGACAGGAAGCTGAAGAGGATCGAGGCCATCATCCTGTCAATGACCCCTGATGAGCGACGACGACCGGATATAATCGACGGGCACAGGAGGCGCCGCATCGCCAGGGGCAGCGGCACCACGCCGCAGGACGTGAATCAGTTGCTCAACCAGTTCCGGCAGACACAGAAGATCATGAAGCAGATGGCGCGGGGCAAGGGTATAGGCTCGCTCAAATCGATGCTGCGCTAGCCTATTCCTTCACCATGGTGACTATCATCGAGCCTTCCGTGATTGTGATATCCACCAGTGAGACGTTGAGGGACGCCCACCGTTCCTCCAAACCATGCTCCAGGGCGGTCATGACGGTGTTGATCAGTGTCTTGGGGACAGGTGCCCTGCCGAGGTGCAGATCGTTAACGGTCAGATCCGGCTGCCCGTCTTTGATCGCCATGGCGGCCTCGGACGCTACCTGCACATCGATCACCAGATCCACCTTGGCGAACACCATGATCTGGTCACCACCGAAATAGACCTGCGGGTACTCAATATCGATGGAAAAATTGCCGTCCCTGGCGAGGCAGTAAATCTTCGATGTCGCCTCCAGGTCGGTGATCTCCAGCACCAGCCACTCCCCCTCCGAAGCCCACTCGATCTGGTGCTTGAGAACGTCGATCTTGTCATCCAGATTATCGGCTGCGGACTGGTTGGGCTTGATCCATCGTTGATTCCAGGCATCGGTGGGCGCGTCCCCGGTCACGTAATAGCCTATCACGCCGAACAACAAGATCAACAGCGCAAAGCCAGCCCCCATGGCGAGGAAGCTGGTCTTGATGATCTTCTGATTCAGCTTAGTCCACATAGTCCTTGAGCTTCTTGGAGCGGCTGGGGTGACGCAGTTTCCTCAAGGCCTTGGCCTCGATCTGGCGGATGCGTTCCCGGGTGACGCCGAACTCCCGCCCCACCTCCTCCAGAGTGCGGCTGCGGCCGTCCTCCAGCCCGAACCTCAGCTGCAGGACACGTCGCTCGCGGGCGTTGAGGGTGGAGAGCACGTCGTCGATCTGCTCCTTCAGCAGTTGATGGGATGCGGCATCGGGCGGCGGCAGGGCGCTGCGATCCTCTATGAAATCGCCGAGGTGGCTGTCCTCCTCCTCGCCGATGGGGGTCTCCAGAGACACCGGCTCCTGGGATACCTTGATGATCTCCCGCACCTTCTCCGGGGTGACCTCCATGCCGTGCCCGATCTCCTCGCTGGTGGGCTCCCGTCCGTGCTCCTGAACCAGCCGCCGGCTGATGCGCAGCAGCTTGTTGATGGTCTCCACCATGTGAACCGGGATGCGGATGGTGCGCGCCTGATCGGCGATGGAGCGGGTGATCGCCTGCCGGATCCACCAGGTAGCGTAGGTGCTGAACTTGTACCCCTTGCGGTAATCGAACTTCTCCACCGCCCGGATCAGGCCGATATTGCCCTCCTGAACCAGGTCCAGGAGCGACATCCCCCGCCCGATATATTTCTTGGCCACGCTGACCACCAGGCGCAGGTTGGCCTCAGTAAGATGCCTCTCTGCCTTTTCCGCCTCGCGTGCAACCGTCTCCAGATGGCTCGCCAGTTCCCTCTCTTGAGTCTGCAGAAGGATGAGGAAATCAGGTTTGGACAAAACTTCAGACACCTCTGCGGATGATTTTCCTGCTATTGCCTTGAGGACGCTCGGTGGCAGCAAGCTGCTGTTGAGCGACAGGTTCACCATCTTTTCTCCTACGGCGGCAGGGCTCTCGCCCACGCGTGCGGCTATAGTGGCCAGCAGCTGTTGGTCAAGGGCGTTGTCGATGGCCTCACGGAAGCCGGGATCGGCGATCCTGTCGGCCAGGCCGGCTGCATCAGGCAGCTTGAGCTCTTTCTCCAGCACCTCGATGAATGGAGCCGACTGGCACAGCTGCTCCAGCATGGAGATCATTATATCGGTGGCCGACGGCTGGTTGCCGTAACTCTCGAGCCATTCCTCCTTGATCTTCTTGATGTGCCGGTGCTGCTCCATCTTGCTCGCCAGCACCCTCTCATCGTTGGCGTTCAGCAGGGACACATTACCGATCTCCCGCAGGTACATCCGCACCGGGTCATCGATGACATCCTGCTCTTCCATCTCCAGCGCCTTTTCCAGGTCTACGTCGGTCTCGATTTCATGGCTTGCTGTTTCCTCCTCCACCAGGCCGGAAGCATCATGCTCCGGCCACCCGCTGCGGCCCTTCGTCTCCTCAAGCACGATATCGCTGCCGGAGAAGGCGGCATACAGGTCGGCCAGGGATTCCAGGGCATGCTCTGGCCTCATATCGGGATCGCCCTCGGGATGATCCGCGCCCCTTTTGCGGTGCAACAGCTTATCCAGGTCGTCGTTCTCTCCCAGTGTCATCTACTGACCCCTTTTCTCTCATGTTTCGCTTTTTCAAATACCTCTTTAAGCTGGGCCGTAGGCTCCAATGCCCTCTGGAGCAGTGCCTCCACCTGTTCCTTTATGACGTTCTTATCCCCCTCCGATTCCGCTTCGGAGAGGAGATCCTCCTCCAGCGATTTTAACCTGCGCAGCCGCTGTTCCCACAGCCTCCGTGTGCAGTCGGCAAGGGCAGTCTCCTTTTCCCGCTCGCTGGAAGGTGGCAGGATGCGATTCACCAGGCCGTCGAAGTGGTCGTGAAGGCCGATGTCGAGGCCGTGGCGGAGCGCCTCCACATCCGGGCTATTGAGCCAGGCGAGGAATATCTCCACGTTCTGGGTCGCCTCGAAGTGCTGCGGCGAGAGGGCAACCCCCCGGTCCTGCAGCCAGGGATTCTGCAGCAGCAGCGCCAGGCAGTATTCCTCCAGGGGATGAGCGGAGATGGCAGCAGCGGGGAGCGCTGCGGTTGTCCCCTGCCTTTCCCTTCTTGTCCTTGTGATCTGCGCCGCCCTGTCGGCTAAAGTCTTCTCGGACACCCCCACCATCTTGCTGAGGCGTCTCAGGTAAAGCTCCTTCTCCGCCCCGCTGGCGAACTTCATGATAACCGGCAACAGTTGTTCGACGGCTGCCGCCCTGCCGCCATCGGTATCCAGGTCGTGCTTCGAGGCAGCCGCATTGAAAAAATAATCCATTACCGGGTCGGCCTCGTCGACCAGTTTCTTCCAGGCTTCGAGGCTCTCCCGTATCACCTCGTCGGGGTCCTTGCCGCTGGGCATCAGGATGACCTTCAAGCTTCCTTCCAGCCTGGTATCTCCCTCGAGCCACTGCCTGTTCCTGCGATCTACCTTCTCGCTGAATTCCCTCTGCACCTCCTCGATGCCGCGTATGGTGGCCTGCTCACCGGCAGCGTCGGCGTCCAGTGCCAAGGCGACGTTCCTGGTCAGGCGCTTGATGATGCCCATCTGCTTCTGCGTCAACGATGTCCCCATGGGGGCTACGACATTATCGACGCCGTGCTGGTGGGCGGTGAGCACATCCAGATAGCCTTCGACGATGATGGCCTGGTCCCGCTCCCGGATAGCCACTTTGGCCCGATCCAAACCGTAGAGCAGGCCGCTCTTGTCGAAGACCGCCGTCTGTGGTGAATTGATATATTTAGGCTGGGAGTCGTCGAGGGCGCGGGCCCCGAAGCCTGCCACCCTCCCCGCCTCGTTCCGTATCGGGATCATCAGCCGGTTGTGGAAGTGGTCACGCAGCCCCCCTCCCTCCCTTTCGGCGGCCAGGCCGGCCTTAACCATCTCATCCCTTTTGTAGCCCTCCCCCTCGAGGTGCTGGTGCAAGGCGTCCCAGCGATCGAGGCCGACACCGAGCTGAAAAGCCTCTATCGTTTCCGCCGAGATGCCGCGGTGCTTGAGGTAGTCCCGTGCCACCTGTCCCGTTTTGCCATCGAGCAGCAGCCCGTGGTAGTATGCAGCAGCGGCCTCGTTTATCTGGTACAGCCTGTCGGTCAGCTTCTCTTTGACCTGATCCTTTTGTTTCGATACTAATGTCACCCCGGCGCGGTTGGCCAGAAGCTTGAGCGCCTCCCCGAATTCGATGCCCTCCTTCTTCATGATGAAGGAGAACACGTCGCCGCCGATGCCGCAGCTGCCGAAGCAGTGCCACGTCCCGCGCTCAGGGAAGACGAAGAAGGAGGGGGTCTTCTCGTTGTGGAACGGGCACACCGCCTTGAAATTGCGCCCCGACTTGTGCAGGGTGACGTAGTCCGAGACCACATCCACTATGTCCAGCCGATCCTTCACGTCATCGATAACACTCATCGTCTCATCCTGCCGCCTGGGTGCAGTTTATCATACATATCCTTTGCATACCTGTCTGTCATCCCGGCTATATAGTCCACCACCCTGCGCTCAACGCCTTCATCACGTAGCTTGTACTCGGGGGGAAGGTCTTGCTCACGCACGGTGAAATGGCGGTACAGCAGGCGCACCACATCCCTGTCTAACTCCGCCTCATCACTAAGTATATTATACACCTTTCGGAAAAGGTACTGCCGCAGGGTGTTGGTCGCCTCCCGTATCTCGGGGCTCATTCCGATCAGCGGCTCTTCACCCGTTCCGGTAGCGGACCAGGAGTAATCGATGACATCCGCCACCTGGGTGTTGATCCGCTGGCGATGCGAAGCCCCCAGAACACGGGTGGCCTCCAACGGCAGGTCGCCTTCGGCGATGATGCCGGCCCGTATGGCGTCGTCGATGTCATGATTGATATAGGCCACGGCGTCGGCCAGCTTGCATATCCGCCCTTCCAGAGTAGCGGCATCATCGCCCTGTCTATCCAGGACATCGACCCCGGTTTTGGAGTGCCACAGGATGCCGTCCCGGACCTCCCAGGTAAGGTTGAGACCCCTGCCCTCGTTCTCCAGCAGCTCCACCACCCGGATGCTCTGCTCGTTGTGGCGGAAGCCCCCGGGGTTGAGCTGGTTGAGCACCTCCTCCCCAACATGTCCGAAGGGGGTATGCCCCAGGTCATGGCCCAGGGCGATGGCTTCGGCCAGGTCCTCGTTCAGATTCAGCGCGCGAGCGATGGTGCGGGCGATCTGCGACACCTCGAGGGTATGGGTCAGCCTCGTCCGGTAGTGGTCTCCGGTGGGGGCGATGAACACCTGCGTCTTGTGCATCAGGCGGCGGAAGGATTTGCAGTGGATTATGCGGTCGCGGTCCCGCTGGAACTCGGTGCGCATCGGGCAAGGCTCCTCGGGGCGCTGCCGGCCACGGGTGAGCCTGCTCCTGGCAGAGTGGGGCGATAGCGATTCCTCCCTCTGCTCCAGCTGCTGGCGAATGAAACGATGCGTCATGCGTATAGAACGGGCCATTATTAAGATCACCCTCACTGATTTACGCTACACGCCGGGCTGGCCGGCGCCGAGGAAATCCTCCAGCGTCAGGTCGGTGAAGGAGACGCCGTCGGTCTCCGCAGGGAGCTTGCCGGTGGGGCAGAGGCTGAAGCACTCGCGGCAGCTGGCGCATACGGTGGAAGCGATCTCGGGGAAGAACACCACCCTGCGCTCGGTGCCGCGCCCGACGAAGCCGATGGCGTTGGCCCCCTTGACCTCATTGCAGTAGCGCACGCACTGCCCGCAGAGGATGCAGTTGGTCCTCTCCGCTTCGAAACGGGACTTCGTTATACCATAGCCGCGCGCCATCTCCTCGATGGTCTTGGAGGGAGAAGACGCCAGCATCAACTCGAGGAGCGTCTGGCGGATCTTCTTCACCGCGGCGGTATCGGTCTTAACGTTCAGGCCGTCCTCCACCGGGTACACACAGGCGGTGACCAGCCTGGTCTTATTATTGCGCGAGATTTCCACCGTACAGATACGGCAGGCCCCGTAGGGCTCCAGCTTATCGTTGTGGCACAGGGTCGGGATGTAAATGCCGGCCTTGCGGGCCGCCTCCAGGATGGTCATTCCCGCCCTGGCATTTACCTCTTTGCCATCGATGGTTAGAGTGACTGAGGTGCCCTTCTTCATCGCTTCTTCCCCTTGCTGCGAGTTACTTCCGTCCCCGGCGGCGGTGCCGGCGGAACCGGCTCCCCGGAGAGCTTCACCACCGCATCGAACTTCGCGGGGCAGACCTCGATGCACGTCCCGCACTTGGTGCACTTATCCTGGTCGATTACGTGTACCAGGTTCTTGCCCCCGCTTATGGCGCCCACCGGGCACTCCCGGGCGCAGATCTGGCACGCCTGACACTTTTCGGGCAATATGTAGTAGCTGACCAGGGATTTGCATACCCCAGCGGGGCAGCGTTTCTGCTGGATGTGGGCTTCATACTCGTCGCGGAAGTATTTTATAGTGCTCAGCACCGGGTTGGGCGCGGTCTGTCCCAGTGCGCACAGGGACGAATCGCGCACCACTGCGGACAGCTCCTCCAGCAGGTCGATGTCACCCTCCTTGCCCTTGCCTTCACAGATCCTGTTCAGTATGCGCAGCATCTGCCTGATGCCTTCGCGGCACGGCACGCACTTGCCGCAGGACTCCCCGGAGAGGAAGTCGAGGAAATAGCGCGCCACATCCACCATGCAGGAGTCCTCGTCCATCACGATCATGCCGCCGGAGCCCATCATAGAGCCCGCGGCGGCCAGCTGGTCGAAGTCCACGGGCAGGTCGAGCAGGCCCTCCGGAAGCACTCCTCCCGACGGCCCCCCGGTCTGCACCGCCTTGAACTTCCGGCCCTGCTTTATGCCGCCCCCGATATCGAAGATTATCTGCCGCAGTGTCATCCCCATGGGCACTTCCACCAGGCCGGTGTTGTTCACCTTGCCGACCAGGGAGAATATCTTGGTTCCCTTGCTGCCCTTGGTGCCTATGCCGCTGAACCAGTCAGCCCCCCTGTCGATTATCAGTGGCACATTGGCCCACGTCTCAACGTTGTTCAGATTGCTCGGCCTCTCTCTCACCCCGCTGACCGCGGTGCGGATGTACTTCGGCCGCGGCTCGCCCACCCTGCCCTCGATGGCGTTCATCAGGGCACTGGACTCGCCGGAGACGAAGGCGCCGGCGCCGCGGTGGATGGTGACATCGAAGCTGAAACCGGAGCCGAGGATGTTCCTCCCCAGCAGGCCGTACCGCCTCGCCTGGTTCAGGGCTATGGAGAGGTTCTCCACAGCCAAAGGGTATTCCTGCCGGACGTAAACATAACCCTCATGCGAGCCGATGGCATAGGCGCCGATGATCAGCCCCTCGATCACGCTGTGGGGGTTGCCCTCCAGCAGGCTGCGGTCCATGTAGGCGCCGGGGTCGCCCTCGTCGGCGTTGACGATGACGTATTTCTTCTTGCCGGGCGCGTTGCGGGTAGTCTCCCACTTCACCCCTGCGGGGAAGCCGCCGCCGCCGCGTCCGCGGAGGTTGGCTTTCTTGACGGTTTCCAGCACTCCCTCCGGGCTCATCTCGAGGAGGGCTTTGCCCAGCGCGGCATAGCCGCCCTGCGCTATGTAATCATCGATGCTCCTGGGGTCGATCGATCGATTGTTGCCGAAGACGATACGGCTCTGGTGCTTGTAAAACGGTATATCTCCCTCGCGGGCGATCCGTTTCCCGCCTTCGCCCCGATACAGCAGCCGCTCCACCAGCTTCCCGCCGATGATGGTTTCGGCGATGACCTCGGGGACGTCTTCGGGCTTGACCTTGACGTAGCAGATCTCCTCAGGGAAAATGATCACCACGGGGCTGTTCTCGCAGAAACCCAGGCAGCCGGTTGCCCGTACCTCCACCCGGCCCGAGAGCCCCTGTTTCTCTATCTCCGCGCTGAAGGCTCGAGATACCTTATCGCTTCCGGAGGAAAGCCCGCAGGTGCCCGACGCGTTTATGGCTATATAGCGCTTCCCTTCCCTTTGCGCCAGTATCTCCCGCCTCTTCTGTGTTAAATCGGCAGACGATTTGAATTTTGCCATGTTTCCTTCTATTTGCAGGCTGTAACGGCCTGTTTGATCTCTTTGGCCGAAGGGTTACTGTAGTATTCGCCGTTAACCACCATCACCGGCCCCATGGCACAACAGCCGAGGCAGTTCACCGTGCTCAGGGTGAATTTCCGGTCGGTGCTGGTCTCGCCCGGGCGTATGCCCAGTACATCCGTCACCTTGTCCATCAGTCTGGGCGCCCCGCGCACATGACAGGCGGTGCCCAGACACACCGATACCGAATTCCGGCCCTGGGGTATGAGGCTGAACGCTTTGTAAAAAGTGGCTATATGGTAGACCTGGCTCAACGGCACACCCAGCTTCCTGCTCACCCTGTGGAGAGCGTCCCCCGGCAGCCAGCGGTTCTCTTCTTGGACCTCTAAAAGTATCTGTATCAGTTCGCTTTTATCTGCATGGTGCTTGTCTATGATCTTCTCGGTCGTCCTCGGTCTGTTGCTCATTTCAGTTATCGATTCTCTCCCTGTTTAACCGCCTTGGACAGCTTGCGCGGAGAACGGGCTTTCTTCCTCCAGAATGAAGGGCTGATCCCCCTCCCCTCCAGTCTGGCGATAAGCTCCCTGGTGCTCTCTATGGCATCCGGGCTCACCGACACCGAGGTTATGCCCCACCTGACCAGCTTCTCGGTAAGCTCCGGGTAGACCGACGGCGCCTGCCCGCATATGGAGGCGGTTACCCCCCGCTTGGTAACGGTCTTTATCAGCCGCTCTAACGCCATCAGCACCGCCTCGTCCCGCTCGTCGAAATCCTCAGCCAGCTTGGGATTGTCGCGATCTATGCCCAGGATCAGCTGCGTCAGGTCGTTGGAGCCGATGGAGATGCCGTCTATGCCGGTATCGATGAACTCGTCGATGAGCATGACATTGGAAGGCACCTCGGCCATCATCCATATCTTGAAGTCCTTGGCGGACTTCAAACCCTCCTCGTTCAGTTTATGCAGTATCGACGACAGCTGCTTCACCGTCCTCACGAAGGGTATCATAACCCACAGGTTGTTGTATTGCTCCCGCACCCGCTTGATCATATCTATTTCCATCTTGAACAGGTCGGCTTCAGCCATGTAGCGGGAACACCCGCGGTAGCCGATCATGGGGTTCTCTTCAACATCCTCGTATTTCTCGCCGCCCTTGAGGTTGCGGTATTCGTTGGTCTTGAAGTCGGTGGTGCGGTATACCACCGGCCGGGGATGGAACGCCCTGGCGAACTTCAGCACCCCCTCTGTCAGCGTGTCCACGAAATCCTGCCCCCGCCCCTCATCTATCATGTGCCGGGGGTGCTCCCCGAGGTGTGCGATGATGAACTCGGCCCGCAGCAGCCCAACGCCGTCCACGTCCCGCTGGGCCACCCGGTCGGCCAGTTCCGGCTCGGCCAGGTTCACATACAGCCGGGTATTGGTCCTGATAGGTGCCCGGTGAACGATGGAAGGTACCCCCTGTGGCTCCATCACCAGACGCCCGTCGAATATCTTACCTCCGCTGCCGTCAACGGTGACCACCTGCTCCTGTTTCAGAGTTGTGGTAGCTTTCTCTGCGCCCACCACACAGGGGATGCCCAGCTCGCGGCTCACGATGGCGGCGTGACAGGTGCGCCCCCCGCGTTCGGTGACGATGGCCGCCGCCCGCTTCATGGCCGGCACGAAATCCGGGGTGGTCATCTCCGCCACCAGAACGTCGCCTTCCTTCACCTTATCGATCTCGGACGCGCTGCGGATAATCTTGACCGGCCCGGCCGCCATGCCCGGGCTCGAGGGCGACCCGGTGAGTATGGGCTCGGCCTCGGTGGTAAGCGCCCCGTTCTGCTCCGCGCCGGCCTTCATTGTGGTCACCGGGCGGGTCTGCACGATGAAGATGTCCTCCCCCTCCTTGGCCCATTCTATGTCCTGCGGGAAGGAATAATGTTCCTCGATCCTCTTGCCGATCTTGGCCAGTGCGATGATATCCTTATCGGACACCTTCTGCTTGGCCTGAAGGGCATCAGCCACCGGCATCTTCATATTCGGCTTCGCCGGGTCGTGCTCTCCCTGGGTATTGCGCACCAGCTGCCATTCCTGCCGCGCGATCTTCTTATCGATGATCTCCATCCGTTCTTTATCCACGATATAAAGGTCGGGGGTTATCTCACCGGAGACGATGGTTTCACCCAGACCGTACACCGACTCCACGACCAGCTTGCTCTGGTCGCTGGTGATAGGGTCGAGGGTGAACATCACGCCGGAGGATTCCGATTGCACCATGCGTTGCACCGGCACCGCTATGCCGACGGAGAAGTGGTCGAAGCCCTGATGCACCCGGTAGAAGATGGCCCGCGACTCGTAGAGTGAAGCCCAGCAGTCCTGAACAGCTTCTATCACATCTTTCTCGCCCATCACGTTGAGGAAGGTGCTCTGCTGCCCGGCGAATGAGGCTTCGGGGAGGTCCTCTGCGGTGGCCGAGGAGCGCACCGCCACCGGCCCGCTGCCCAGCCTGCCGTAGGCCTTAGCTATCTCCTGCGCTATCTCCGGGGGCATGGCAGCGCCGCTGACCATTTGCTTGATCTCGGAGGCGACTTTCTGCAGTTTCCCGCTGTCATTGGGGTCCAGATCGGATAGCATCTCGCGGATTTTGGGAGCAAGTCCCGATTTCTCCAGAAAGTAGAAATAGCTGTGTGCAGTAACGATGAAGCCGGGGGGCACCGGTATGTGAGCCTTGGTCATCTCTCCGAGGTTCGCCCCCTTGCCACCGACCTGGGCTATATCCTCCCTGCCTACGTCCTCGAACCAGACGATTTTACGATCCTTATCCATAGATCGGCGCTATCTCCTTTCTCGGATTTGGCAAGTTGCTATTATAACACATGAGCGCCCTTTTTCAAATATTTGCGACGATGCGGCCGCACCAATCGCCGAGACCCGGAAAGCCGCCCCGACTCACTGTCCGCTCCCTCCTTTCCCGGCAGTTTGCGACTGTTCTACAGGCCCCCCTGTGAGAGCGATAAGGGTTCCCGATACGCCCTGCGGGTATTCGATATGTGTCACCTGCACCCCTCTGGCGCCGGGACAGATGCCGTATCTCCGCTGATCCAACAGCAGGTCGATCCCTAACACGAAACCCCCTGCAGCGCCTGTGTCACCTCATTGATGGCCTCATCCGGGGTGGAGGCCCCGGCGGTGATGCCTATATGCGGGTTGCCCCGCTCGCACAGCCATCGGGGATCGATCTCTGCGGCCTTCTCGATGTGGTGTGTCTCCACAATATCGGAACATATCTCGGCAAGGCGCCGCGTGTTGGCGCTGGTGCGAGAGCCGACTACCAGCATCAAATCGACCCTCCTTGCCAGCCCCATAGCCGCCTGCTGGTGCCGGCGGGTGGCATCGCAGATGGTGTTGATGATGCGAAGCTCGGCAATGAGCTCTACATAGCGCTCGCTGAACGAGGAAACGAAGTGTACGAAGGCGGGGAAGCTCTGGGTGGTCTGGGACAGGATACCGATGTGCTGCGGCAATTTGGCCCGATCCAGATCGGGAAGTTTCAGGGTGGCTATCCCGTTATCCTCAGCGCAGCCCAGAACACCCTGAACCTCGCGGTGATCCCCGTCGCCGAAAACGATTACGAAGAACCCGGCCTTGTTCAGTCTCTTGGCTGCGTTCTGTGCACGACGCACGAAAGGGCAGGTGGTGTCAACTATCTGCAGCCCGCGCTCCTGCGCCTGCTGCAGCACCTCGGGACTGACCCCGTGCGCGCTGATCGCCACCGTTCCGCAGGACAACTGGTCGAGGCTCTCCGCCACCGTGACCCCCGACCGGGCAAGCTTATCCACCACCTGCTGGTTATGCACTATGGGCCCCAGCGTCTGCAGGGGGCCGAGCTTGCGGGAAGCCCGCTCCAGGATATCGATCGCCCGCCTGACCCCGGTACAGAACCCTATCTCAGCTGCCTTCTCGATCTCCATAGTAACCTCGGTATTCCTGGGGCAGCAGTTCCGCTATCCGCGCCATGATAATATCGGTGGCTTGTGCCAGCTGCTCCTTGGTCAGCCGCCCGTCGCGCGGCGGCAGGGTGAAGGGCCGGCCGATGTTCACCTCCACACGGGGGCGGCGGAAGGTAAAGCCATGTGTGATCAGCCGGTGCGAGCCGGTGATACCCACTGGCAGGATGGTGGCGTTACTCCTGAGGGCGATGAGCGCGGCCCCGGTGTACGCCTGCTGCATCCGGGCATCGGCGCTGCGCATCGCCTCGGGGAACATGCCCAGCAGCATGCCCCGCTTCAGCACCTCCTCGGAGCGGCGTATGGCCTCACGGTCGAGCTGGCCCCTGTAGACCGGGAAGGCGTGCCAGCCCCTGGTGAGCGGGCCGAACAGCGGGTGGCGGAACAGCTCGCCCTTGGCCATGAATACTATCCGCCGGGGGATGCTGGCCGACAGCAGGGGCGGGTCGGACAGGCTCAGATGGTTGGCCACCACCATCAGCGGCCCCTGCCGGGGTATATTCTCCTTGCCCTGCAGCCAGTAGCTGGTGCAGAAAAAAAGGAAGGGCTTCATCAAGAAGAATGTTCCGAAGTAATAGAACCAGGGCATCAGCGTTCGTTCACCAGTTTCATGATATATTCCACCACCCCGTCCTCATCCATTTTATCGGTATCGATGCGGACGGCATCATCGGCAGGCCGCAGGGGGTTGGCGCTGCGGCTGCTGTCGATCCTGTCTCTGCGAATGAGGTTATCCAGTATAGCCTGGTATTCCACATCCTCGCCCAGCGCCAGCAGTTCATTGTAGCGGCGGCGGGCCTGCTCCTCCACCGAGACGTCCAGGTATATCTTGAGGTCGGCGCCGGTCAGCACGTTGGTGCCGATGTCCCGCCCCGCCATGACGATACCGCCCCCTACGGCCATCGCCTGCTGCTTCTTCACCAGCACCGTCCTGACCCCGGCCACTTTCGACACCGGGGACACCCCCCGTTCCACCGCGTCGCTGCGCAGCTCGGCGGTCACGTCCCGCCCATTCACGATAACCCTGTTCCCTTCGCTCGATTCGATATCTATCGCGGTATCCTGCGCCAGCCGGGCGAGCGCCGCCTCGTCCTCCAGATCTATACCCACCCTGACCGCCTCCACGGTGAGGGCGCGGTACATCGCTCCCGTGTCCACGAATCGGTAGCCCAGCCTCTGCGCCAGTCTCCTGCCTACCGTGCTCTTACCGGAGGCGACTGGGCCATCGATGGCGATTGTGGAAGGCTTGGACATCAGCTTGAATTATAGCCCGTTGCGGGATTCAAGGCAATCGTTCTTTATTGCGCTTCTTCTCAGGCTTACGCTTGTGACCGATCCAGAAGGCGGCGGCGAGTAATGCCAGCGTCCCGGCGATGGCTGCAGCGCGTACCGCCGCTCCGCCGTAGGCCGGCGTCTCATCCGGCTGGGAGGCGGTTTCCGCCGAGGTGGGGGTGGCCGTTGGACTGCTCTCGGGCAGCACGGTCGTCTCACCGATCGTGGTAGCGGTGAGGCTGGCGATCGGCGTCGGCGATAACGTAACGACCGGCAGGACGAACCCGCGGCACGGGCTGGGGTCCGGATTATCCACGAATTCCCCACCCGCCGGCGAGCGCTCTATGGAGTGCCCCTCGGATACCCCGGGTGCCGGCGGTGACATGACGCTCGCATCGCTGCCGTAGGAGATGGCGTCGATGACGGTACCCGCACCGTC
>CAZYOO010000011.1:0-30367 GCA_964649185.1 uncultured Dehalococcoidales bacterium | reverse complement strand
TCCTTGGTGGCGGCATCGTCGCGCAGTTTCACGCCCACCGCGCGCCCGTTCTGCACGATTATCTTCTCCACCGGGCAGGCGCTCTTGAAGACGGCGCCGTGGGCCACCGCGCAGCGGAAGATGGAGTGGAAGTAGCCGTGCATCCCGCCGCGGGGTATGCTCAGCGCCGAAACGAAGGTGAGCATGACATTGATCAGCGCCGGTATCGCCACCCCCTCCCAGTGGGCGGCGGCTCCGGACCACCAGGCGGCGGATGCCACCGTGCACTTCCAAGGCTCGGTCTCGAACCACTCATCCATGAAATCGAAGAGGGTCATGTCGAGTAATTCGGGGGACCATACCTCGGGGCAACGCTGTTTGTATACCTGCATGTAGGGGATGGTGTCGGCATTGATCTCCACGTCGGAGGGATGGGGCGGGCACCAGTCGGTGGCCCGCATCAGCTCCCGGGCGAACGAAGGGTTGCCGGCGATGCCGCTGACCTTCATGTAGCCCGCCATGTCCTTGGGGCTCAGTCCGGCGACGCCGTCGGAGACCATCAACCCCTTGGTCGCCTTGGCGATAACGTCCACCGGGTTCCACGTCATGCGGAAACCGTACTTCCACAGCTCCAGCTGCTCGAAGCCGGGGGCCGGGGCGGCGTACATCAGCATGGCATGAGGATAGATACGGGTGCCGGCCATCGGCTCTGCAGTCTCGCATGAGCCGCCGGCCTCGTACCGCTCCTCCAGCACGCACACGCTGAGGCCGCACTTGGCGAGGTAGGCGGCCGCCGCCCCGCCGTTGGGGCCGCCGCCTATGATTACAATATCGTATCTTTCGTCTGCTCCCATTTGAAACCTCCTTAGGTTGCTATCGGCTGCAGGCTTAGAACTCCAGATCGGGCATCCCGCCAAAGACGTCGAGCAGGGCGGTCAGTCCCACCATATTGGTTATCAGGGCGTTCATGTCCCCCTCGATGCGCAGAGACCCCAGGGCGGCGAGCATGGGCAGCTTCTTCTGGGTGACGGCAGAGATAGTCTCGTAGGGGCCACTGACCTTGGCCGCCCACTTGGAGGTATCCACGCCCTCGGTCCTCATGTCGCTGGGGGCCGGCTTCGTTTCGATATAGCTCTCTGTTATCTGACCGTCTTCAAAGGCAATCCCCATCTGCCGGTCTTCGTTGCCGGGGGCGTCGGTGACGCAGAGGATAAACTTGATGGTGACCCCCTTCAGTTTCTCCTTGATTTCCGGGTCCTCCGCCACCATCTTCTGTGCCGCCTCCGACATCTCCTCAGTGAAAAACTTCATCGTCCCTCCTCGAAACGGTATCCCTTATAAAATACAGGTGATACTGGTATTATTATGTGTTAGGTTTGCAGTTGAGGAATATAGCGCAAAGGTACCACAAGTTGGTGTAAAAATCAACGGCCATTACAGTATCTTAATGCTTTGGTAATATAGTAATTTAGCATATAATCAAGCGGGAAGTCAAGCATCAATATGCCCGGCATTGCTTAATGGTAATTCTCGATTGTAATTCGCTATTTGAGTGCTATGCGCTCTAGATATCGCAAAGATGTCGAAGGCTATATGCAGCGGAAGCCCTATTTGAACCTGGGTCAAGGGGTGTATAGCACAAGCACAGATACTTAGTCGGCGCTCTGCAAAGCTCGTCGTAAAACTTGACAGTCCAACAGGGTGGTGCTATATTCCCATCTATAGCAGATATTCTCAGGGCAACCGAGGCATCGCTATTGAATGTAAAACGGCAAACAAGGAGGTAAAAATGACCGGATTCGTGGGCAAGATGGCGGAGGTCAATCTGACGGACGGGACAGTGAAGACTTCGGTAGTAGACAAGGATGTTCTCAGAAGATACATCGGCGGCAGCGGATTGGGAGCGAAGCTGATGCTCGATCGCGTTGCGCCCGATATCGACCCGCTGTCACCAGATAACACTTTATTTATATTAGGGGGGCCCACCAGCGGAACGAATGTCCCCGGCGGGGCGCGATTCTCGGTGTGTGCCAAGTCGCCGTTGACCGGCATGTTCGGGGAAAGCTCATCCGGAGGCAGTTTTGCCTTCGAGTTGAGGTCGGCGGGGTGGGATGGGATCATCGTCGAAGGGGCGTCTGACAAGCCGGTGTACATCGTCGTCAGCGACGATAAGGTTGAAATCAATGATGCCTCCGATATATGGGGCAAGGATACCCACAAGGTGACCGATACGCTCAAGGAGCGCCACGGTGATAAGAAGAGGGGCTCACTTATATCGATAGGTGTGGGTGGGGAGAACCTGGTCAAGTTTGCCGGCATAAGCAGCGAGAAGAAGAACTTCGCCGCCCGCTGCGGGCTGGGGGCGGTGATGGGCTCCAAGAAGCTCAAGGCGGTATTCGTCAAGGGGAGCGGCAAGGTGTCGCTGGCCGACCCGGAGAGGTTCAACGCCAGGCGCAAGATCGTGCTTAACAAGGCCCAGGAAAGCATTGTTGTACAGGTTCTTTCCGCCCAGGGCACCAATGCTGCACTGGGGATAAGCGCCCTGACCGGTGACCTGCCCGCCAAGAACTGGGCGGTGGGCGATAATTCAGCTATCTCGTCACAGATCGACGGGGGTGTGCTCAGCGGGCCGGATTTCTACATCGGCAATGACGCCTGTCACGGTTGCATGATAGCGTGCAAGCGGGTGGTGCATATCACCGACGGCCCGTACAAGGGCATGGAGGGGCCGGGGCCTGAATACGAGGGGGTCGCCACCCTGGGCAGCCTTATGATGGTAGGGGACATGGCGGCGGTCATCAAGATGAACGAGGTGTGCAACCAGCTAGGCCTGGACGTGATCTCCTGCGGCTCTACCATCGCCTTCGCCATGGACTGCTTCGAGCACGGCATCATCAGTGCCAAGGATACCGACGGCATCGAGCTGAAGTGGGGCGACGCCGATGCAGCCCTGAAGATGATAGAGAAGATAGCCAAGCGTGATGGTTTCGGGGATGTGCTCGCTGAGGGGTCGAAACGTGCCGCCCAGAAGATCGGCGGGAATGCATCGGATTATGCTGTCGAGATCAAGGGCATGGAGGTGCCGATGCATGACCCCCGGGCCAATTATCTGGCGGGGCTGGGTTATGCCACCGGCGTCCGCGGGGCGTGCCACACCAACGATGTATGCTACGGCATCGGCACCGGCGTCTTCGACTGGCCGGATATCGGGTTGCCCAACGGCATCGATACTAAGAAGAACGAAGGGGCGGGCGAGATAGTTAAGCATGCACAGGACCTGGGACAGATATACAATGCCGCCCCTATGTGCTACATGATCGTACTAGCCATCAACGGAGAAGACGTGACCGAAATGTTAAGTGCAGCCAGCGGCTTCGATTACACCTTCAAGGAGATAGAGGAGTGCGCCGAGCGGATTTGGATCACCAAGAGAGGCCTGGACAACCTCATGGGCGTCACTGCCGCCGACGACCGTCTGCCGCGGCAGATACTGACGCCGAACAAGGACGGCGGGGCCGCGGGCCAGGCACCCAACCTGGAGGTCATGCTGAAGGAGTTCTATCCGGCCAGAGGCCTGGACTCGGAAGGCCGCCCCACGAAGGAGACGCTGGACCGGCTGCAGCTTGCCGACCTTGAGGCCAAGCTCTATAAGTAGAGGGTCGGTGGGGGCGGAGGCGCTTTGATGCTTAGCCCACGCGAGATGGAGAGATACGGCCGCCAGATGCTGCTCTCTGAGATCGGCGAGGATGGTCAGGAGAGGCTCAAGCGCGCTAGGGTAGCGGTTGCCGGCATCGGGGGTCTCGGTTCTGTAATATCCTTATACCTGACCGCTGCCGGCGTGGGCTCGATTCGCATAATAGACCACGATAAGGTGTCGCTCAGCGACCTGAACCGGCAGGTGCTCTATGCGAGTGGAGACGCCGGGTGCAGTAAGGTCGATGTCGCAAAGAAACGCCTGACAGCGTTGAACCCTGAGGTGAAAGTGGAAGCTGTCGGGGGTGAGATAACGCCGGGCAACATCATGGAGATAGTATCCGGCTGCGATCTGATAGTTGATGGCCTGGACGGCCTTGCTGCCAGGTACGTGATAAATCACGCTTCAGTCCGGCTGGGCATCCCCCTTGTTCACGGAGCAGTCTACGGCTTCGAGGGCAGGGTGATGACGGTGATACCGGGCAACACTCCCTGCCTCCGTTGCCTGTACAGCGATACGGTGCCGGCGGACGAGATCCCGGTACTCGGAACCACGCCGGCGGTTATCGGATGTATCCAGGCTACAGAGGTCATAAAATACATAATCGGTTCCGGTGACCTGTTGCTGAATCGGCTGTTAATCTATGACGGCTTGGGTTCGCGCTTCAGGGAGGTTGTCGTGGAGCGTGATGTTGCCTGTGAGGAGTGCCGTCACTGACTGCTCAGGGGGTATGTTTTAAGGCATGGGCATCGATGTCGTAATCCCGTCCATTCTCAGGCAATACACCGGTGGTGAGGGGGTGGTGAAAATATCGACGGATGGTGATATAATATACTCGGTAGTTGGTTGCCTGAACGAGCTGGCGGAACGTTTTCCGGGCGTCGGACAGAAGCTTCTGGATAAGAATGGTAACGTGGCTGGTTACGTTCACCTGTTTAGCAATGGAAGAAGGGTTTCCGCCGGTGAGTCGCTCAGCAACGGAGACGAACTAGTAATCATGCTCGCCGTTGGGGGGGGATGATTTTTTCTGTTTATAGGGGGCATAAAGATGAAGATTCTGGTAACCGGTGCAACTGGGTTCCTGGGCAGCCACATAGTAGAGAGCCTGCAGAAGAGCGGCCATGAGGTCAGAGCCTTAGCCCGAAGCACATCGAATCTGGCGTATCTGCGTAAGGTAGGGGCGGAGATAGTGTTCGGGGATGTAGGAGACTATGATAAACTGCTGGCCGCTGCCAGTGATGTGGATGTGGTGATACATGCGGCAGCCATAGTGATGCCCGGCTGGGGCAAATGGGAGGATTACGAGAAGGCCAATGTAAACGGAACCAAGAATGCACTCGATGCCAGCACTCAGGCGGGTGTCAATCGCTTCGTCTATATAAGCTCGTTCACAGTGATTGGTGACGCGTGTGCTGCAGGGCATCCCGTTGACGAGACGGAACCCTGTACCCTCGCCTGCGTGCCAGACACTTACTACGATTATGCCAAGCTCTTGGCGGAGCAGATGGCGCTGGATTACCATAAGCAGGGTAAGGTGTCGGTGAGTGTAGTAAGGCCGGGTATGATATACGGCCCCCGCGATAGGTATATAGCCGACAGGTTTCACTGGCTGGTTAATCTGCCCGTATCGTTCTTCCCGGGCAGGGGCAATCCGCGGGCTCCCTTAATATATGTCTCCGATGTGGCCGATTGTGCGGTCATGGCAGCAACCAGTGATAAAGCTGCAGGAGAGATATATCATGCGGTCCCCAACGGGGATATCCGCTGGCGTGCCTTTGTCAGCGCCATGGCCAAGGCTGCCGGCAAGCCGGATCGCCGCATAAGCATCCCCGTCTGGCTGCTCTACGGCAGCGGCGTCGTAATGGAGTGGTGGGGGAAACTGCTGCGTATGAAACAGCCGCCGCTTTTCACCCGTGCTGCGGCTCGCTTTTTCACCGAGGATATGAGAGTGGATGGTTCCAAGGCGAAGAGGGAGTTGGGATGGGAGCCCAAGGTATCGATGGAGGAAGGATGCCAGCTCTATGTGCAATGGCGCAGAGGCCAAGGCAACGGCAGCGGTAACCAGCAGATAGGATCGAAGTTGGAACTGGCTGGAGAACAGGAGAAAGTCTAAATGGATGATGTAACCAAAGCATTGTATGACTCGTATCCTGAGGATAAGAAGAGCGACTTTTTTTCGGCCTACGTTTATTTAAAATATATCGACCATTTCATATATCATGCGCTGAATGCATCCGGTTTATCGCCCAAGGAACGAACGGAGGTACCCGAAGCGGGCATCGATGATATGCTGAATGCAGCGGTACAGCGGGTCGCAGAAGCATCGATCTCTATCGAGACCAGTTTCTACCACGGCAAGGTGGTAAAGGTGAACGATGCGGTCAAGCTGGTCACCCAGAAACAGGATTTGGCTGTGCCGGTGCCGGAGCAGGTAATACCGTTCAAGGTTGCGCGCGATATCGCCATAAATAACCCGGAGTCTATCGCCGTGGGGACGTGCGCCTGCCGTGCCGCCGCCGATAAGCCGTGCCTCCCCCCACCGATGGAGGTATGCCTCATCATCGGCGATCCGTATGCTTCATTCATCGCGGAGAAGAGCCCGCTGTTCCGCAAGTGCACCCAGGAGGAAGCGGTGGATGTGATTGAAGCGGCACATCAGAGAGGTGATGTGCAGGCGGCTTACTTCAAGAAAGATGTGGGGAATAAATTCTTCGCCATCTGTAACTGCTGCGATTGCTGCTGTGTGGGCATAAAGATGTGGAACCAGTTGGGAGGTGCGGTGCCCATAATCGCGCCCTCGGGGTATGTGGCCGTGGTGAGCGAGGACTGTAACGGTTGTGGCAGTTGTGAAGGCAGTTGCCGTTTCAACGCCCTCACGCTGGATGACCAGATGGCGGTCATCGATAAGGCTAAATGCATGGGCTGTGGCGTCTGCGTGGATATATGCCCGGTGGGCGCGATAAGCCTGAAGCGGGACCCATCGAAGGGGGAGCCTCTGGATCTGGATGAACTGGTGAAGAAAGCTTAACCGGGTATGCCGTTGCCGCATAGAATGGAATACTGGTAGAAAAATGCCGTTAGCCCTGGAAGGGATCAAGATACTGGACATGGCCTGGCTCGGGCCGGGCCCCTTCTGCTCGTTCATGCTCGGCGACCTAGGTGCCGATATAATCCACATCTACGAGGCCCACCCCGAGCGCCGTGGTGGCCCGGTGCTGATGTTGTTCGACCCCTCCCGCCCCGGCCTGCGCAACTGCCGCACCATGGGGCTCGATCTCAAATCGGACGCCGGCAAACAGGTGTTCAAGGACATGGTCAAGACCGCTGATGTGGTGATGGAGGGCTTCCGCCCCGGCGTGGTGAAGCGACTGGGTGTCGACTACGATATGGTAAAGGAGATAAACCCGGGCGTGGTATATGCCTCCCTTTCCGGCTACGGGCAGGACGGCCCATACCGGGACAAAGTGGGACACGATATCAACTATGTAGCGCTCAGCGGTCTGCTGGGGATGACAGGCCCCAAGGGTGGGAAGCCGGCCATACCTGGATCGGTCATCGGTGATTTCCTGGGGGGGATGTCAGCGGCAGTGGGGATTTTATCGGCGCTGTTATCGCGGGTTAACACCGGAAGAGGGCAGTATGTCGATATGTCGATGACGGATGCGGTGGTGGAGTTGAACTCCATGGAGATCAATAACTACCTTCAGAATAGAGATGTTGTACCGAGGAAGGGCGATACAATGTTTACCGGCCGTTACGCATGGTACAATGTCTATGAAACGAAGGACGGGAAATACCTAAGCATCGGCTCCCTTGAGCCCTGGTTCTTCTCCAACCTGTGCAAGCTGTTGGAGTGCGAAGAATTCATACCTTATGAATTTGACGATGGTGAGAAGCGGGAAGAGATAAAGGCCTATTTTACCGGTAAATTCTTAACCAAGACCAGGGATGAGTGGATCGAACTGTTGAGCCGGGAGGATACCTGTGTAGCCCCGGTTTATGATATCGACGAGTTGGAGAACGACCCCCACTTGGTCGCCCGCCGCATGATCGTGGAATCGGACCACCCGGATAAGGGTCGGGTAAAGCATGTGGGTTCGATGCATAAGCTGTCGCAGTCGCCTATCACGGTGCGCAACTGGGCTACCGCCTCTAATCAGCATACCGACGAGATACTGCGCGAGATCGGCTATGACGCTGACCGCATAGAGGAGTTACGAGCGGCGGATGTGATCGGGTAGCGTCCTGGCGATAGCATTCCAATACCATTCCACCAACCTTCGCGTTCCATTGTAATCGCAATGTCACGCCCTGCTATGTCTACCCTTGAGACTGTGATGACATAGAGCAATCGTATAATCAGTAGCGATTAAAAAACGAAACGCCACATTGTGGCGTTTCGTTTTGTGCCTGTTTGACAGTGCCTTATCAGGATTTACCTATGCGATAAACCTTGGTTCCGCACCCGGGGCATATGCCCTGAGTCGCCGGGCGGCCATTCTTCATGGTTATCGCCTTCGGGTTCTTGATCTCCACCTTTTTCCGACACTTCATACAATATGCCTGCATTCCACCCTCCTTTGGCAATATGTGATGAGACTATCACGTGTACGACTGCTTGTCAATAGGTTTGGGTAACGGATTTGAATTTTGGTGAAGGCTATAGGTCTCTATATGGCCTTAGCCCAGCTAACAGCGTTCTCGAAGATGCGGAACCCGTCACCGGCATCGTTTGAAGACTCCCTGGTCCATCTGGGGTGCTGGCTCCGGCGGATGAAGCGCTCGGGATGGGGCATCAGGGCGAAGACCCGTCCCGTCGTATCGCATATACCAGCTATGTTATCCGTTGACCCGTTGGGGTTGAAGGGGTAGCTGGCGTCCAGATTGCCTGCGGCGTCGGTATAATATAAGGCGGCATTCGATATGCCGCTTTCGGTGACTATCTTGCCCTCGCCGTGGGCGATCGGCAGGTACATCTGCTCTATGTCACGGGTGAACACGCAGGGGCTGTCCGAGCTCGCTCGAAGGTGGACCCAGCGGCACTCGAATCTGCCGGAGTCGTTGCTGAACAGGGTCAACGGGTACCTGTGCTCACCCTTCAGGCCGTACAGGATTCCGGCTTTCACCAGCACCTGCAGCCCGTTGCAGATGCCGAGGATGAGCTTGCCGTCGGCGATGAACTCACTTATCTGGTCGCCGAGATTCAGCCTGAGCTCATTGGCCAGTATCTTCCCGCCGGAGATATCATCGCCGTAGGTGAAGCCTCCGGGGACCACCATGATCCGGTAATCGCATAGCATCCTGTCGCCTCTGATAAGCTCATTGATATGCGCCAGCTCCACCTTCGAGCCGGCCAGCCCGAAGGCGAATGCGGTTTCCACATCGCAGTTCGTTCCGGGGGCGCGCAGTATGAGGGTCTTTACCGTCGCCATCTTCTTACCAGCGCAGCGGCCTTTGCCACGCCTCCTTCAATTCACCGATGCCTGCTGAGAGCACCAGGTCCCCGTTCAGGCCGTAGACCTCCAATCGATCGTCGGATGTCACCCTGCCGACCTCGGCGAAATCGACATCGGCCATCGCCTCCACGAACTGTTGTGCTGCCTGCGGCGGCACTTCCACCAGGAAGCGGGTGTTCGATTCCGAGAAGAGTATCAAATCGTCGCGCTTCACGGGCTCGCCCGTCGGAACCCTGTCCAGATGGAGCTCCATCCCCAGACCGCCGGCGAAGGCCATCTCGGCGGCGGCTACCCCCAGGCCGCCCTCGCTGAGGTCGTGGCACGCCCTGACCAGGCCCTTGGCGGTGGCTCCGCTGAGGGCGTCCATCAGCTTCTTGCCCTTCACCGGGTCCACCCTAGGCACGCTGTTGCCGATGCGATCGTACGTGCCGTAGTAGTGCGAGCCGCCCAGCTCGTTATGTGTCGCACCGACGAGGTACATGAGGTCGCCTTCACGCTTCAGGTCCATGGATACCGCCCGCCGCGTATCGTCCATCACCGCTATCGCCGAGATTAGCAGTGTCGGCGGGATGCAGATGCTGCCCCCCTCCGTTTCGTATTCGTTATACAGGCTGTCTTTACCCGATATGAAGGGGGTTTCATATCGCAGCGCGATGTCGTAGCACGCCTGCGCCGCTCGCACCAGGCTGCCCAGCCGGTCCGGCTTCTCGGGGTTGCCCCAGCAGAAGTTGTCCAGCAGGGCCACCCGGCTGAGGTCGCCGCCGACGGCGATGACCTGGCGCAGGGCTTCATCTATGGCGGATGCGGCCATCCAGTAGGGGTCGATATCGCCGTACCTGGGGTTGATCCCGTTGGAGATTATAAGGCCTCTATCAGAATCGAGTATCGGCTTGATGATAGCGGCGTCGCCGGGGCCGTCGTTGACGGCTCCCACCAGGGGCTTGAGAACGCTGCCCCCCTGCACCTCGTGGTCGTACTGCCGGATGACCCATTCCTTGCTGCACACGTTCCACGCGGCAAGTATGCGAAGCAGGGCTTGCCGCAGGTCGGGGTGAGGCGGCAGCTCAGGCTCTTCGTGGCTCGGGGTCTCCCATACCGCCTCCCGCTCCAGCTGGGGCAGGCCGTGGTGCAGGAATTCCATGTCCATGTCGCAGGCCTTAGTGCCGTCATAGAAAAGCTCCAGGCGGCGGGTGTCGGTGAACTCGCCGATGACGGTAGCTACAACATCCTCACTGGCGAACAGTTCCAGCAAGCGGTCGATCTTATCCGGCGGGACCGCCATCAGCATCCGCTCCTGTGATTCCGATATCCATATCTCGGTGTAGGAGAGGCCGGAGTACTTGAGGGGCACCTTCTCCAGGTCGACCCGCACGCCGGTCTCCTCGCCCATCTCGCCGATGGCGGAGGACAGGCCGCCGCCGCCGCAGTCGGTGATGCGGCGGTACAGGCCCAGGTCCCGTGCCCTGAGCAGCACGTCGATGAGCTTCTTCTCGACGATCGGGTTCCCGATCTGGACCGAGCTGGAGGAGACGGTCTCGGACTCGGCGGTGAGTTCCCCTGAGGCGAAAGTCACGCCGTGGATGCCATCGCGCCCGGTCAGTCCGCCGGCGACCACGACCAGGTCGCCGGGACACTGCAGGCCGCGCTGGCTCATGTCTTTCGGCAACAGCCCCACCGTGCCGCAGTAGACCAGGGGGTTACCCACATACCGCTCGTCGAACAGTATCGCGCCGTTGAGCGTTGGTATGCCCAGGCGGTTGCCGTAGTCGGCGACGCCGGCGCGAACGCCCTTGAAGATACGGCGGGGGTGCAGCACCCCCTCGGGGAGCATATCATGCGGGTAGTCCGGCGGACCGAAGCAGAACACGTCGGTGTTGGCGATGGGCTTGGCCCCCAGCCCGGTGCCCAGCGGGTCGCGCACCACCCCGCCGATGCCGGTGGCCGCCCCTCCGTAGGGCTCGACCGCCGACGGGTGGTTGTGGGTCTCCACCTTGAAGCAGACCGCCCACCGGCCGTCGAAGTCTATCACGCCGGCGTTGTCCCTGAAGACGGAGAGGCACCACGGCTTGTCCAGCTCGGTGGTAACCCGCATGAGGGTGCTTTTGAGCAGGTTGTCGATGACGCTATCGCCGAGCTTGATCTTGCCGCGGAAGGTTTTATGGACGCAGTGTTCTGACCAGGTCTGCGCCAGTGTCTCCAGCTCAGCATCGGTGGGGTTGCGGCCGAGCTTGGCGAAGTGGTCACGAACGCGCTTCATCTCCTCGAGATTTAACCACAGGCGGTTCCTGCTCAGTTCCAGCAATTGCTCATCGTTCATCTGCGCCAGCGGGATGGTTTCGATGGAGAATACATACGTCGCCGGGGGCAGGGATACCCTCTCCCGCTCGGTGACGACGTGCTGGATGACCGGATTTACCAGCAGTTTGTCGCAGATGGTGTCGATAGCTTCCGGCAACAGGTCGCCCTGTAGCATGTATCTCTTGGCGGTTTTCACCGAATCGACAGTGTTGATGCCGAGGTCCCTGATGCCCTTTTTAACGCTCTCCTCCACAGGGTCCATAACGCCGGGATTATGTGCCACCTCGATTATACGTACGCCTTCCTCGGCTGTGGCGGTACTGTCTCCGAGGGAGTAGCGCTGAACCACGGGGTCGCATAGTAATTCATCGCAGATCCTGCGCAACTCGGCATCTGACAGGTTGCCCTCCAGCAGGTATATGTCGCTTACCCGTGCCTTCAATGCAGCGGTGATCCCTAGGTCCTGGATGTCTTTCTGCAACGCCTCTCCACGGGGGTCGGGCAGGACAGGCTCGACGGAGACTGTGATGCGGTGCGACTGATGATACTGTTTGTGGCTTGACATTCGGGATTATGATACATCAACCGCAGCGAGCAGGCAACATATATCACGTAGATAGGGTTATTTCCGACATGCTGGTTGCAATATCGCGTCGAAAGCGGTGTGGCGGAGGCATGCCTTGATGACCTCTTGTATGTTCGATACTGTGCCTAGTCCAGGGGGGAATACAGTGATCAGCGAACAGGTTTACGCTTGCGCTCGGGCACTTCCCGGAAGAAGCCCATGGTGCCTACGATGGTGCTGTTTAACCAGCGCGGGCTGGCATTGCCCTCTACGCAAATTTCCGAACCGTCCTTAGTCTTAAACACTGCCTCGATTCGGTCTACTGTTTCACCTTCGAGAACTTTTTGGAACAGATGGGTACAATGTTCGAGCGAATCCGGATGGATTATATCTTGTAGGGTAAGGATTTCGACGTCTTTCTTGGTATAACCCAGGGTTTTATGCCATGTCTTGTTAACAAAGAGAAAATGTCCGTCCGGGGCAACGCTCTGCACCATCTCCTGCGTGCTGTCTACCAGAAGGCGGAATCTCTCCTCGCTCTCGCGGAGGGCGTCCTCTGCCTGTCTCTGTGCGGTGATGTCCCTGAACGATACTAATCCTGCCATTTTCCCGTGGTACTTGATTCTGGTTCCGAGGCCGCTCACCCATTTCACCGTGCCATCTCTGGTCAGGGTGCGGAACTCCACGACCCGGCGCAGGTCCTTCTCGAACATGTCCTCGGCAAGGCTCTTAAGGGCGGATTCGCGGTCACCGGGATGCACATGATCGAGGAGGTCGATCTGCTCTATGTTGTCTGAGGGGTCGAAGCCGTACATCCGGATCGCCGTCTCGTTGGCCAGCACAACCTTCATTGTCTGCCGGTAGATGACGACCATGCCGTCTATAGTATTCTCGAAGAGGGTCCGGTAGTCCTCCTCGCTCTGGCGCAGGGTCTCCTCGGTGCGCTTGCGCTCGGTGATGTCCCGTGCCACCGCGATGAAACCGGTGGGGGTGCCGGAGCCGTCGCTCAGTGGGGAAATATTTATCTCCGCGTTGAATTCCTGACCTTCCGCGGTTAACAGCACGCGCTCGATATGGCTTGTGGCAACGCCTTCCATTCCTTCAGCAGCCAGCGATTTGAAGCCCAGCGGACGCTCTCTAGCGGCGATAAATTCAAACGCGTTGCGGCCTGCAAGATGTTCTCTGTCGGGCAACCCTAGCATTTTCGCTGCGGCATCGTTCGCTTTCAGGATACGGCCGGAAAGGTCAGTCACCACTATGGCATCTCCGATGTTATCGAATATTATGCGGCTTTCCTCTTCAGATTCCCACAGCATCTCCTCCAGCTGGTCAGGCACGCCGAGACGGATAACGATCCCCCTGAATCCCACGGCGTGCCCGTTGTCATCGGTGATGCGGGTTGCGTGGATGACAGCAGGGAACCTTCCTCCGTCCTTCCGCCGCACCATGTACTCGCTCGCCCCCACATCTTCGCCTGACAGTATCCTGTCGATGTTGCCCCTGGCCTTGTCTCGATCCTCGGGGCCGACCATTTGGAGCACATCGATACCCCGTGCGATGTCCTCCGGACAGTAACCGAAGGATTCAAAGGCAGTACGGTTGGCATAGATGACATTGCCCTGAATGTCTACCTCGAAGACTATTTCCGGCAATTGATCCAGCAGTTCCCTGAGACTTGACTCTTCCTTCTCCGGCGGTCGTCCGGTGCCTGATGCTATAGCCTTTTTCCGCCTTCTCTGTCGGCTGGGGCCCAGGAAGTGGGTCAGGACCTGTTGCCCTTCGACCCCGCCCCCTTCCTGAATCGTGCTGGAGCCTATTGAGTTGATGGCTTGGATAATCTCGCTTACCCGGAAAGGCTTGCGCAACAGGAACTTCGGGCCCATCTTCATGGCTGCGTCGGCTATGGGGTCATCGGCATAACCGGTGAGGATCACCACCGATGCGCGCCTGCCCATCTTCTTTAGCGTCGAGAGGACCTCCACGCCGCTGATCCCCGGCAGCAGCAGGTCGAGGAAGATCATATCGAAGGGCTGTTTCTCTGATTCTTCAATGGCCTTTTCGCCGGTTTCAACGGCGACCGCTTTATATCCTTCCCGCGATACTATCTCGCTGAGCATCTCCAGGATAGCGGGGTCATCATCTACGACTAAAACGTTACCCAGGACGCCAAGCGACTGTTGCGCCAGCCAGCGATCGAGGATATCCTTGTTGAACCGCCAGACCCCCCCGATCTTGGATGCCGGGATGTGCCCCTGCTGAGCCAGTTTGTATAGCGTCACGTAGTGTAGCTTCAGGTACTCGGCGGCTTCTTTGGTGTTCATCAAGCTAGGCATATCGATCTCTTTCCATTGAATGTGTTAAGTGGAGGGGATAATCAAGTATTGCTGGAGGCCTGAAAATAGTGCACATCAGCAGAGAAAGCATAGTTTATCACGGTTTGCTTGTCAAGCTGAATAGCCAACGAGAGCAATAAAGGATTAGAATACAATAATATAGCTTAAAAAGACTGAATAATATTCTATTAATTTGACAGAGTTTCGAAGCGGTGGTATATTATTCTAGGGGAAGTGGTGTTATCAGGAAACTAAATGATGTATTCGGGCAATAGGGTATCGGTGATTCGGCGGAGGCTACTGGCTACGGCAGTGGTTGCTGTCCTCCTGTTGTTGGTCTCCTTTGCTGCTTCGTTACCTGCAGTTCAGGCAGCTACTGAAGAGTCACCGTACCCCTATGGAGACGCCACCACGGACGCAGCGGTTGACGTCTCGGACTACGCACAACTGTGGGCGATTGTCCTCGGGGTTCAGCCTGTTATCCCCAGCGCTGATGCTACGGTGGACGGGTTCGTAGACATTCTGGACTTCATTCAGGTGCGGGCTATCATGCTTGAAGCTCAATCGGCTACAGCCCGGTATGAGGCTTCCTACGACTTCTCGACCGGAGCGGGTGTCAACCGCTGGGCGAAGAGCAAGGCAGTCGCTGACCTGCCGCCCGCCCTCAACGATACGTTCGATACCGATCCCGCAGGCTGGGTGGAAGCCACAGCGGAACAGTACGGCGCGATCGCGGAGCAGCATACCACGATATGGACCGTATCGGGATCGTCATATGCCTCGATGCAGTGCAAATTCACGGTCGATGAGGTTTCGGTGGTCTCAAATATAACCAGCATAGGCGTGACATTCAACGGGTCTTCTGCAAGCTCTGGCGATATACTTACGATCTGGGTGTGGAACTGCAGCGCAACAGAGTGGTGCCAGATCGGCTCCGGCATCACGTTGAGTACCAGCAATGTGAGCTATACAGAATATACCGATTGGGGTACCGTGTACTACGATTACATAGACGCCGGTGGGCAAGTGTATCTTCTGTTCAGCAACAGCGCTTCGACGCATGATCTGAATATCAACTACGTAAAGCTTGAATTGAGCACTCCCGTTGAGGGCTCGGTTGTGCCGACGCCTACGCCGACGCCCACTGCTACGACGACTTCTGTCGCTACTGTGACACCAACCGCCACGCCAACGGTTACCCCCACAGCGACAGCTACGGTAACTGCTACATCGACTGCAACGCCTACGGCTTCGCCTACAGCAACAGCAACTGCGACCTCATACTGTGACCATACGTATGACTTCGCCTCGGGGGCAGGGGTTGACCATATGGCGTATGAAAGCGACCACGCCGGCGGTCAGCCGCCGTTGCCGGGGAACGTTACAGGCGTGCAACATGAGAGCGCCTTTACATCCTACGCCGGTATTGAGTCATCGGACGATCTGCGGCACACCACCACGACTCGAGGCAATAAGCATCGCTCACACCGGTTTGCGTTCACCATCAATGAAGGCCCATCGGCGGTAAGTGCATTGTATGTAGAGTGGGAGGGGTATTCGGAAGCGGCCGATGCCGTGCTGTATGTTTGGAACTACACCGCGGTCGGTTGGGAGGAGGTAGGTCGGCATTCCTCGATCGCTGATGATGAGGTCATCAGCGGGCTGTATACATCGGGCATAGGCAACTATATCGATGATGGCGGCGTGTTGCATCTGGTAGTGGCGGGGCCGAAGGCGCTCCGGCAGGGTCTCCACACCGATTACGTGAAAGTCGTCGTGACGGCGCCGTGTCCGTAATAATATACTGCTAGTACCGAACATCGCGTAAAGTATAAACGGGCTGAGATGTTACTCGGCCCGTTTTTGTTATAATCAAGCTGGGACCGCATTAAAAGGCGTGGAGGCTGCGTATTGTTACCCGAAATCAGAGTCGCGATAATAGGTGCGGGCGTAGTCGGCCTCGCCATCGCTGCCGAGCTAGCCGGTCGGCATGACGGTATATACTTATTTGAGAAGAAGGCGAGCTACGGGCGCGAAACCAGCAGCCGCAACAGCCAGGTGATTCACGCCGGCATATACTACCCTCCCGATTCACTCAAGGCTCGCCTGTGTGTGGAAGGCAGGGAACTGCTGTACGATATCTGCCAGCGGTACGGGATAGCTTGCCGAAGAACGGGCAAGCTAGTCGTTGCCGTTGAACAGCGAGAGATGGAATACCTGTACAAGATACGAGAGCAGGGGAGACAGAGCGGAGTCGGCGATTTAAGGCTCCTGTCACGTGGAGAGATTAAAAGGCTAGAGCCGGATATTGAAGCCGTGGCGGGCCTGTTGTCACCCTCCAGCGGCATAGTGGATTGCTACTCGCTGATGTCGTTCCTGTATAAGCAGTCGGTCGAGGGTGGGGTCAAGTTCGTATTTAATGCTGAGGTCATCGGGTTACGAAAGGGCGACAACCGATATAGGTTGCGGGCGAGGGAAAGGGAGGAGATTTCGGAGTTCGATGCGTGGGTGGTGATAAACGCCGCAGGGCTATCCTCGGACAGGGTGGCGCAGCTTGCAGGCATGGACATCGACGCTGCGGGCTACCGGTTGCATTACTGCAAGGGTGAGTATTTCAGCCTCAGGCCCGAGGGTAAATACGCTGTGGGAAGGCTCGTATATCCCGTTCCAAGGCAGGCGTCGTTGGGGATACATATCACTCCTGATGTGCAAGGCGCGATGCGTCTCGGCCCCGATGAACAGTATGTGGATGGTATCGATTATGACGTTGATGAGTCCAAACAGGGGGAATTCCATCGCTCGGTCAAGGGTTTCCTGCCCGCGTTGGATATGGATGACCTCTCGACCGATTTCGCCGGCGTCAGGCCCAAGCTGCAGGCGCCGGGTGAGGATTTCCGGGATTTCGTTATCGCGCATGAGGACGGGGCAGATTTACCCGGCTTGATTAACCTTATAGGTATCGAATCGCCGGGACTTACCGCAGCTCCGGCCATCGCCAGGCGGGTAGGTGGGTTGGTGCGTGAGACCTGCGGTTGATTACCGCATCGACTGAAAAGGGAAAGGCGTGTCTCCCAAGACACGCCTTTCTGAATTCTATAAGGTTTTGACTACATACCCATCTCGCGCCCGATGATGAAACGCTGGATCTGGGACGTCCCGCCGCCGATGGTGAAGAGCTTGGATATGCGCCAGTGGCGCTCGACGTCCGACTCAGGCAGGAAGCTGTACCCGCCGAAGGTCTGCATGGCGGCGGTGGTAATGGCGTAGAATATCTCGCCGGCAAGCAGCTTGGCCATTGAGACCTCTCTGCGGCAGGGGATCTTGTTGTCTATCATCCAAGCGGAGCGGTATACCAGCAGGCGGACAGCCTCGAGCTGTGCCTGCAGGTCGGCCAGCATGTGGGAGATGCCCTGGTTCTTGCATATGGGCTTGCCGAACTGCACGCGGGTCTTGGCGTATTCGACGGCATCGTCCAGACAGCTCTGGGCTTCGCCGATATTAGGAGCGGCGCCGGCAAGACGTTCCAGTTCCAGATGCCCGATGAGGACATCCCAGCCGCGATTTAGCTCACCGACCAGGTTCTCCTTGGGTATCTTGGCATCGCCGCAGAATACCGAGCAGGTACCTATGGCCCGCCTTACAATCAATGGCAGGCGCTTCACCTCTATACCCTCGGCATCGTTGGGCACCAGCAGCACGCTGATGCCGTTGCGGGCAGGCTTGGCATCCTTGTCGGTCCTCACCGCCATCATGATTATGTTGCCCGGAAGGTGTGCCGCTGTGGAGAACTGCTTCTGACCATTGAGGACGAAGTAGTCTCCCTTGTCCTCCGCAATGCAGGAGACAGCGGAGGCGTCGGAGCCGGCCTCCGGCTCTGTGATCGCCACCGAGAATCGCTGTTCTCCCTTGACGAACGGAGGCAGGTAGCGATCCTTCTGCTCCTGAGTTCCATGCGCAACCAGGTTCATGGCACAGAACATGGGCACACTGAATACAGACGCATTCTCGTAGCTGTATTTGGCGAGGCACTCCATGAATATAGCGTACATGGTGGCGGTGCTGCCCATGCCGCCGTACTCCTCCGGTATCAGCAGGCCGAGGAAGCCCTGCTTGCACCCGGCGTCCCACAGCTCCTGCGGGAAGCGCTTCTCGGTCTCGCAATCTCGGGTGTACTCTCGCCCCGCTTCCTTCTCGGTGAAGTCCTGCAGCATATTGCGCCACATCTCTTCTTCTTGGGAAAAACTAAAGTCCATACATCCTCCTTGTATTTCAGGGAAGACCTAGTATCCTAGCGGCCCTTCCACACCGGTTTTCTCTTCTCGGCGAAGGCCTTAGGGCCCTCAATGGCGTCTTCGCTGTTGTACACCTTCTCATAGATCTTCTTCGCCGCCTCGATCCCTTCCTTGCGGCCCACATCCATGGCTTTGTACATCGCCTCCTTGGCGCAGCGTATCGACAGCGGGGCATTCTCGGCGAGAACCTGTGCCAGCTCCATCGCGGTCGGCATCAGCTGGTCTAGGGGCACCACACGATTGACCCAGCCAACATCGTACATCCGCTGTGCCGGCACCGGGTTGCCCATCATCAGCACCTCGAAGGCGATGGGCAGCGGCATCTGCCACAGCACAGGTATGGCCCAGGGTGTGCCGCGCCCCACTTTAACCTCCCCCACGCCGAAACGGGCGGTGTCGGCGGCCACCTTGAGGTCGCACATCATGCTGAACTGGAAGCCGGCGGCGGTGGCGATGCCGTTGATGGCGCCGACGACCGGCTTGACAACATTGTGCCCATAGGGCGTGCCCACGCTGCCGTCAAGAACGCCCGGCTTCAGCTTCACGATGTCGAAGGATGGGTCTTTGGCCACGCGCTCCGCCTGGGCCTTGAGGTCCATGCCCACGCAGAACGAGCGGTCGCCGGCAGCGGTCCAGATGGCGACGAAGGCATCATCGTCTTGGTTGAATTTCTCCCAAGCCTCATCCAGTTTATCGTACAACTCGATGGTCAGAGCGTTCATACGCTCCGGGCGGTTGATAGTAATCGTTACTATATGATCCTTCTTCTCATATAGAAGGACGTCCGGCCCATCTAATGGCATTTGAATTCATCCTTTTCTGTCTATCTCAGACGGTGGTGGGGAGGACGGATTCGTCCACCTCCAGCTCCATGCGCGAGAGGCCGACGCACATGGCCTTGCCGGTCTGGTCGACACGCAGGGTCTTGGTGGCTCCGCCGCCGAGCGACTTGAACATGACAATCTCGATTGACTGGAGGTTGTCCATGGGGTAGATAACCACATCCCCCTTGCACCAGTCCTTGAAGTGAGCCTTTATCCTATCGGGGGTGACTTCCTTCTTGAGTATCTCGTACTCCTTAGCACCTTTAGCCATCAAGCCGATGTTGGCGATGTCTCCCTTGTCGCCGGAGCGGTACCAGGCGATATCACGAACCTTAATCTTCTTCTTAGCCATTACTTGACCTCCTTAATCTCCAGCTCCAGGGGCACTTCCTCTCTGGGGATGAGCGTAGGGTAGAGGGCGAATACTGGCCTGATGGCTGGAGGGTTGGTGAATCCGGCACCGACCCCCAGCGTTCCCCAGCACAGGTGCCCGCACTCGGTGCGGCAGGCCCTGGCTTCCTCTTTGGTATCGCACTTGAAGGCTACCCTGATGCCGAGCTCCGGCGGCTCGTGCTCTTCGTCCGGACGAGGGGGGGCGGTGGGTCCGGTCAGCGAGTCCCAACCGACGAGCGACCATAGCATCTCCTTGGGCTTGAGGCCGAGGTAATCCAAGCGCTTGACGACGAAATCATAGGCCTTATCCGCCTGCTTGAATACCTTGGGTCCGCTGATGATGGTGAGCTCCTCGGAGATGAAGCCGTCGTTGTAAGCCATGCACAGCTTAAGGTTCTCCGGTCGCGGTTTGCCGCGGGGCTTATCACTCCATTTTGTGACCTTGACCCTGTTGGGGCCGATGTCCTCCAGCTTTATCTGGGTCAGGTCGCAGATGCCGTCAGGCATGATGTAGTTGTGGGGGTCATGAACCTCGTATACCAGGTGCTCCTTGAGGGTCAGCGACTGCACCAGACCGCCGGAGGTCTCGGTCTTGGTTACGATAGCATCGCCGTTCTCGTACATCTCGGCGATAGGGAAGCCAGGGTTGCCCTTGGGATACTTAATCTGCTCCCACAGGTTGGAACAGGTCCCCGCGCTCCAACTGCTGCACTCCAGCAGGTGCCCGACGCACACGCCGGAGCCGATCTGGTCCCAGTACTCGTCGGTAAACTGCCACCCCAGGGGATGCATGAAGTTACCGATGTACAGCGAGTTATCTGACAGCCGCCCGCCGATCACCAGATCGGCGTTCTGCTCGTATGCCTCGATTATCTTGTCGGCACCGATGTATACGTAAGCCGCCAGCAGACGGTCGCGATACTGGCTTAGGTTGTCCTCGCCGGTGTCCATGTTGATGAATTTCCACCCTTTGGCTGCCATCTCATCTATCTTGGTCAAGGGGAGGGTGTCACCGGTGATCACACCGATCTTGATGCCTCCCAGATTGAGGTCCTGCGATAGCTTGAGGACCGCATCGGCGCACCCTGCCGGGTTAGCACCGCCGCCATTGGAGCACATCTTGAAGTGCTTGTCCTTTTTCTTCCAGATGGGCAGCAGGCTTTTCATCAGGGGTACGACCTCGGGGATATAGCCCCGGGTGTTGTCCTTGGCGTACTGGTTCTGCAGGATGGCCATGGTGAGCTCCGCCAGGTGGTCGAAGGAGATGTAATCGATATCCCCGTTCTCCGCCACATCCAGAGCGCCGTCCTTGAAGTCCGGCCATCCCGATGCACCAGCCCCTACTCGAACCTTTTTCATACTCTACCTCCTAAATGATGATACTGTACTATGGTCGACCGAGGATAGCGATCCCGGGCACGAAACGACCAGGGTGTCCGCCCTGATTATGGGCTAAACCCAACTCAAAATTGGCTATCTGTCTTGAGGGCTCCTTTACCCTGCCCTGTAGCTGTCTGACGCACTCTTCGATCTCCCGCGCGCCGCTGGCTCCGATGGGGTGCCCGAAGGACTTGAGTCCGCCGCTGACGTTCACCGGCATCTCGCCGTCGTGGTAATAAGCCCGCTTATCGGTGAACTCCTCCTTGTACTTGCCCGGCTCGCAGAGGAACATAGACTCGGTTGCGATGAGCTCGGCGATGGAGAAAGCGTCATGAAGCTCCACCAGGCTCAGTTCCTTGCGCGGATCCTTGATCCCGGCCTCGGCATAGGCTGCCTTGGCCCCCTCCTGTGTCTCCTTCCAGTAGGTGAAGTCATAGCGCTCATCCTCTTTGAGAAAGCCCGGGCCGGTGGCTATGGAGAATGCCTTAATGTTTACATAATCATCCCGGTAGGCTTTGGCCTCTGAAGATGGAACCAGCACCGCGGCCGATGCGCCGTCGGTGACGCCGCAGCAGTCATAAAGGCCCAGAGGCCAGCAAATCATCGGCGCATTAATCGCGTCCTCCACTGTGATCTCTCGCTTAAGGTGTGCTTTGGGGTTGCGCATGCCGTAATAGTGGCTTTTGACCGAGATCTCCGCAAGCATACGCTTCCCCTCTTCCGGGGAAGAGCAGTACTTAGCGAAGTATGCGGTGGCCGCAAGGGCATACCTTCCCGGAGGTGTGCCTAGGGCACCGTAAATCGGCTCCCATTTGCCGGGGTATGCCTCGCCCAGGCCGCCGTATCCGGTGTCCTTCAGCTTCTCTACACCGATGGCCAGCACGCAGTCGTAGCACTTGGAGGCTATGCCAAGAGCGGCGCCCCTCACCGCCTCCTGCCCGCCGCAGCACAGGTTATCTACCCGCGTGAAGGGTATATACTGCGTCTGCAGAGCGGCGCTGGCGATGTGTGCGCCCGGCGGACCCATGGGCACCTGCTGTGAGCCGCGCCCGGTGCCGACCCAGCCAGCCTGTATATCCTTGATCTCTATTCCGGCGTCCTCGAGGGCTTCGTCCACGGCCTCCTTGATGAGGTCCTCAACATCGGCATCCCAGCGCTCGGCGAACTTGGTGCAGCCCGTGCCGACGATTGCTACTTTATCTTTAATGCTCTCTCTCATAACTGTGCTCCTTCTACTCCCCTCTCACCGGTCGGCATTTCCAGAAGTAGTTGTGGATCCCCAGGGCGTCGTGGATCCTGCGGAAGGTAACTTCCATAGCCATTCCCACATTGATGTTATCCGGGTCGCGGTCCGTCATCTGGCTGAAGAACCGTCCGCCGCCGTGGAAGCCTACCACAGCCAGTACGTTCGGGGGGTCGATGGCACGCGATCTGACGTCCATGCTGTATGTGACAAGCTCGCCTTTCGCATCGGCCATAGGCACATATTCGAAGAACTTCTCATCGGCCTGGCAGTAGATGCAGAAGTTGGGGTGCGGGATCATGATGTGGCCGCACTTGGTGCACTTCACGCCGTAGAAGCGGAAGTACAGGTTGCGGTAGCGCCACACCTCGGCCAGGGCCATCCTGCGTTCCATGAACAGGTCGTGCTCCCACTGCATCAAGTCGCGGAAGTGCATGTATTTGCCGTATGTAGGCAGTGCGACCTTGGATTTCAGATATCCTTTGATGCCCCTGCGGTCGGCCATCTTCTTGATTTTATCGGTCACTTTGAGCACGAAGGCATCGGCACCGTCTCCCCATGTGGCAGCCAGGATTTTGTCCCCGCCCTTGGCGGTCTCCAGCGCCGCGACGAGAGCCATCGGAACCAGTGCGCAGCCGGTGTGGCCTATGTTATCGAACATGAGGTCCTGCACCTGCGAATTGGGGTCGAGCTTGAATTTCTTTACGATGTCCCTCTGCATGCTTTTATCGGGGGAATAGATCACCGCCTTGGCGATGTCAGCCACGGTCAACTTTGCCTTGTCGAGCGTGTCCTGTATCGCTTTACTCATGTAAGGAACGTAGCCTTCCTCACGGCATAGCCGCTCCTCCCACCAGCGGATTACCTTGTCGTACTCCAGACGCCAGTAGTCCATGAACGGCAGGGTGATGATGCTGCTGCTCTCGATCTCGACAACCACATCGTCGTTGCCGATGAGGAACGCAGCGGCGCCATCGCCGAAGAGCGACTCATAAGGCGTATCCGGGGGCGCCAGCCTTACGTCGGAGGCGATCACCAGGGCCGTCCTCGCCGAACCGGAGTTGACGGCGTCCATGGCCATGGTAAGCGCGATAGTCGCCGATCTCATGGAGTCGGTAACATCGACAGCTCGGATCTCCTCCCGCAGGTCGCAGGCGGCAGCGATTGTGCTGGCTGACTGTTTCTCCTTGTACGGGGCTGTCGTGGTGGCAAAATAAAGGGCGTCGACATTGCTCTTATCGAAGCCCCTTATGCAGTCCCTTGCGGCCTCAACGCCTAATGTCAGGCTATCTTCATCGGCGCCGGCCACTGCTTTCTCCCCCTTGCCTTTGCCTCCCCATACCTGGGCCAGAATTTCCCTGCTGAGGCGGTACAAGGGGACATATGCACCATAAGATATAATACCTGCCATGCAGTATCCTCCTTTACAAACCAACCTATCTTAACATATTCAAGATGCGCCCTGCAATAGTTTGTGAAAAATTTAATTATCGCCGATTTGACAAAAAGACTTCCGGCTTTGTGCCTATCGCTTCCAGTATGCGATCGCCTTCATCAGGGCATTGGCCCCGCGCTGGAAGCTGGGAAAGCAGGGTATATCTTGTGACACCAGCTTGTCCCTGACGGCAAGTGCCTCGGCCTCTACGTGCGCGGGCACCACTGTTGCGATGAGCGGTTTGTCGCATCTGCCTTTGAACCGCGCCAATTCGCCGACCAGCTCGTCGAGCAGGCTGGCGTCGACCCAGGTGAGGTGCTGCATGAACGGTACCGATACCTCCAGAACAACCGAATCGATGTTCTCGTCTTGGCTGAGTATGTCCAGGCTGTGCATGATGCGGTCTAGGTGGGGGAAGTTGAGGCTGACGTCCAGCGGGTTGCGGTAGCTGGCTCCCAGAGTATCGAAGAAGGGCGCGAACCTGCGATATGACTCATCGGTGAGCGTGGGGACGTCGAATCCGGCTGCAGTGAAGGCGTCGGTGATGGCCACCGACTGGCCACCGGTCATCGCTGCCAGCCCCACGCGGTTGCCCGCGGTCGGTTTCGCATAGAGCAGGATTTGCATCGTTTCGATCATCTCGTCGAGGCTGTTCACTTTGATAGCGCCGCACTGCTTTATCAGCGCTTCCCAGACCTGCGGCCTACCCGCCAGCGAGCCGGTGTGCGACGAGGTCGCGCGGTTGCCTTCGGATGTTTGCCCGCCTTTCCATACCAGCACCGCCTTGCGTGCAGCTACGTCCCTGATACAATCGCGCAATCGCCTGCCGTCGTTGATGCCCTCGATGTAGATACCTATCGCTCTGGTTTCATCGTCTTGCCCCATGTATTCCAGAAAGTCGGGGGAGTCCAGCACGGCGGCGTTGCCGTAGCTTACGGATTTCGACACCTTGACACCGTGCATCGGCGCCATCAGGGTGAAGAAGGTGGCGTGGGTGCCGCTCTGGGAGATGAAGCCCACGCTACCCCCGTCGTAGCAGGGCTGATCGGGGGAGTGGCGCAGGCCGATGCTCGGGTTGTGTATGCCCATGCAGTTGGGCCCGATGAGGTTCAACCCGCCCTCGCGGGCGATTTTCGATATCGTTTCCTGCAGCTTCCTCCCATCGTCGCTGCCAGACTCGGCGAAGCCGGCGGTGAACAGGGTGGCGCCGCCGACGCTTTTGCTGACGCAGTCCTGTACTATGCGGGGCGTAACGTTGCTGGGGACAGCGACGATGACGTAATCAATGTCGTCGGGTATCGCCTGCAGGCTCAGGTAGTTATCGACGCCGAGGGCGGCGATGCCAGGGAACTCGCGTTCGTCTATCTGCACGGAGTAGACTTTGCCCTGAAATTGGGTCAGGCTGTTGAGCCACATGTAGCCCAGCGCCATCTTGTCGCCGACCACCGCTACGGTGCGGGGGTTGAACGCCCGGTGCAGGCGCTTGAGGTTATAGTTCAACGACTCTCCTCACGATTCGAGGATTATACGGGCGTCAACGGCTGTGGCGCCGTCCCTGTAGGCGAAGATGGGGTTGAGGTCCATCTCCTTGATATCGGGGTGCTTCTCGACGAAATCGGAGACCTTGAGCAGCAGGTTCTCCAGGGTCTCGACGTCGGCGGGCTCCTGGCCGCGGTAGCCTTCCAGCACCGGGTATGCCTTTATCTCACGTATCATCTCGCGTGCATCCCGCTTGGCCAGCGGCACGATGCGGAAGGAGACATCCTTGAGCACCTCCACCAGGATGCCGCCCAGCCCGAACATGAGCACCGGCCCGAACTGCTGGTCCTTGTTCATGCCGATGATGACCTCGGTGGCCGGACGGGCCATCGGCTGCACCGATACGCCCTCGACCTTGGCCTTGGGGGCGTGTTTCTTGGCGGCGGCCATGATCTCGTCGTAGGCCCTGCCTACCTCGTCCTCGCTGTTCAGGTTGAGCTTCACGCCGCCGATATCGCTCTTGTGCAGGATATCGGGGGAGACGATCTTGAGCACTGCGGGAAAGCCCAGCTTCCTGGCTGCGGCGATGGCCTCATCCTTACCGGTGGCCAGCTTTATCTCAGTGGTGTTTATACCTGCCTGTTTGAGGAGCTGTTTGGATTCTACCTCATTGAGGGCATTCCTGCCGGCCTTCTTCGCCATCTTTATTATGTCGGTTGTTGCCAAAAGACCCTCCATTCCGATGGCGGCCCCGATGGGATTCGAACCCACGATCTCTGCCTTGACAGGGCAGCGTGTTAAACCGCTACACTACGGGGCCGAACGCAGAATATCCAAGCGATTGTAGCAATAAGCAGTTTGCCTTGTCAAGATGAGGGTCTTTTGGTAAGCTCTTATCCGGAGGTAGCGACATGGGCAAAAGGGACTACAGGCAGCGGGAGAAGAAGAAGACCAAAAAGGATGAGAAGAAAGCCCCCGCCATCACCACCACAGTGCCCCCGGCCCCGGGGCCGGTAGAGGTGATCAAGCGGGGCAAGAAGGAGCAACCGGAAGGTTAGTGGCTGCCTATCAGGAACTGTATCGAAGCGGCGAGCTGGCGCAGAGGGCGGCTAAGGCTGGTGAGATACTAAGCGATTGCCGCTTTTGCCCCCAGCTCTGCAGGGCGGACCGCCTCAGAGGGGATACGGGCAAGTGCCATACTGCATCCGAGGCGCTGGTGTCGAGCTACGGGCCTCATTTCGGTGAGGAGTCGCCGCTGGTGGGCAGCAAGGGATCGGGTACTATCTTCTTAGCCAACTGCAACCTGTCCTGCGTGTTCTGCCAGAACTACCACATAAGCCAGATGGGGCAGGGGCAGACCGTCAGCAGCGATGAGATTACCCGCATGATGTTGGCGCTGCAGAGGATGGGTTGCCACAATATCAACCTGGTAACACCCACCCATGTCGTGCCGCAGATACTGGGCGCCCTGAATGCCGCTGCCGGGCTGGGTCTATCCATTCCCATCGTCTACAACTGCGGCGGCTACGAGTCGGTGGAGACGCTGCGTCTGCTCGAAGGAGTGATAGATATCTATATGCCCGATATGAAGTACTCCGACAGGGAGAACGGCGGCAGGTACTCCGGCGTCGAAGATTACCCCGAGGTCAACCGAGCGTCGGTGAAGGAGATGCATCGGCAGGTCGGCGACCTTCAAATAGACGAAAGAGGGGTTGCTACCCGTGGACTCCTGGTGCGTCACCTGGTATTGCCCAACGGGATCGCGGGGACGGAGGAGGTAGTGCGCTTTCTCGCCGAGGAGATATCGCCCGATACATATTTGAATGTGATGTCGCAGTACCATCCGTCTCACCGCGCTCACGATTTCCCCGAGCTGTCGCGTGCGCTGAATCAGGATGAGTACATCGAGGCGGTACGCATCGCGCGGCGGTACGGGATGGAGCGGCTGGACGGGGTGGGGGCGCGCTCGGTGTCGATGTAACGGGGTTAGCTGAAGTGCAACAGGCGGCTTTTCGCGCGGTGGCACAAGGGCTGGTTCAAGGGGTTAACTTCCGCTATTTCGTGCTGCGCCGCGCCGATGACCTGGGACTGACCGGCTTCGTGAGGAACCTGCGCGACGGCAGTGTGGAGGTGGTGGCTGAAGGTGATAAAGAAGAGCTGCGGAAGCTCCTGGAGCAACTGAAGGTCGGGCCGCGCTCGGCGCATGTGAGGCAGGTGGACGTGGAGTGGACGGACTACAGCGGCAGCTATAAGGATTTCGGTATCAGGTTCTAGGGCTGACTTTTCCGTATCGAGATATCCAGGCTTCTTATCCCCTCCACCCCTTTCAGCGTCGATGCTATGCCCACCAGCGCATTGACGAAGACCTGCCTGGCGAACTGATTGAGGACGACAGGGGAGCCGTTCACCAGCAGCACCGCGTCGTCGCCGCGCTTGCCGATCATCTTCTTGACGATGAAATCGGTGATCCCCGGAATATCCTCCCAGCCGAACTGTGGACGGTCGACGTCGATGGATTCATCGGTGACGATAGCCTTGATCTCCTCAGGGGAACAGCGGAGACCTTTTTTAAGCTCCTTGCGGTGCACCTCGATCTTGGGCGCATGCCCGCTATGGAACCCCTCGATGAGCACCAGGTCGCAATCGCCGCCTATCATGCGCAGGATATCGCCGATCGAATCGTTGTTCTCCTGGGGCTTGATGACCGCGAGCCGGTTCGGCGTGGTAATGGCCACGGTGTTGCTGCCGGATTCGGCGTAACGCCAGGTGTCCTTGCCCGGCTGGTCGATGTCGAAATCACGCGAGGAGTGTTTCACGGTAGCGACGCGGTATCCCCGCCGCTTGAACTCAACGATGAGCTTCTGCATCAGGGTGGTCTTGCCTGATTTCGAGTGGCCTACTATGGAGATGATTGGTAGCATCGCGTGTTTCTCCTTTACCGGGCTGTTCTATTCCTCGCTCCAGTCGAGCATCAGCACCTTGACCGTATCCCCGTCTTTCACCCCGCTGGAGTCCTCGGGCACGATCACCAGCCCATTGGCCTGTGACATCGAAGTAAGGATCCCCGAGCCCTGAGGCCCGGTGATGCGCGCCATATATCGCCCGCCGTCACGGCGCACCACCGCCCGGGCGAAGATGCGGCGGCCGTCGGTGTTCTTGACGCTGCCCTCCAGGGTTGCCTCGATGGTCGGCTTAGACAGGTTCTTTTTGCCCATCATCTTGAGTATCGCGGGACGGGCGAACATCTCGAAGGTTATCATCACGCTCACCGGGTTCCCCGGCAGACCCAGATGGGGTATCCCCCTGATGTTGCCGAAAGCCAGCGGCTTGCCCGGCTTCATCCGCACCGTCCAGAAGGAGACCTCGCCCTGTTCCGCCAGCACTTCCTTCACGAAGTCGTAGTCCCCCATGGATACGCCGCCGGAGGTCAGCAGCATGTCCGACGACAGCGCCTGGTCTATCTTGGCCTCGATATCGGCCGCGTCGTCGGTGGCTATGCCCAGCACGCGCGGGATGCCGCCGCAGCGCATAACCAGGGCCGCTGTGCCGTAGCTGTTGCTGTTGTAGATCTTGCCCTCGGCGAGGGGGTGGCCCAGTTCGACCAGCTCGTCGCCGGTGGCCAGGATGGCGACCACAGGTCGCCGTATCACCCTGACGCGCTCTTTACCCAGCGAGGCCAGCACCCCGACCTCGGCGGGGCGCAGCACGGTGCCCTTCGCCAGCACCTGCTCGCCGCTGCCTATGTCCTCTCCGGCGCGGCGCACGTTCTGGCCTCTGGTGACCGGCTGCAAAATGCCTATCCGCCGCGGGGGATGTTCACTCTGCTGCTCCTCATCGGTGTGCTCGAACTGTACCACGCTGTCTGCACCGCGGGGCAGGGGGGCCCCGGTCATGATACGTATCGCTGTACCGGTGTCCACTTCCCGGCTCGGTACCGCTCCGGCTCTGGCCTCGCCAACCACGTCGAGGGTGACGGGCGAGGATGGGCCGGCAACGGCCGCATCATCGGCCTTAACGGCATATCCGTCCATGGCCGAGTTGTCCAGAGGGGGGACAGATAGGGGAGAGTAGATATCCTCATCGAGCACCTGGCCCAGACACTCAAGGATAGGCTTCTCCTCAGCCCCAAGCACGTTGACATAAGCAAGCACCCTGTCGAGGGCCTCTTCAACGCTTATCATGGGGTTCCCCTTTCCAGAAGCATCTTGGCTCGCTCCAGGTCGGTTTCGGTGTTCACGTTCATGAAGCTCAGGTGCTCAGGGTCGAACCTGTCGATTTCATCTCGCCCCACGTATTTCACTTTGACGGCATCGAGAAAATCGCTTATCTTCATGTTTCCGGAATTCAGCCTGGATTCGATAATCGGTGTGCATTCTTTGGAGTATACGGCGTGGAGCGGCTCCAGATTGTCATGCAACCGGGGGATTACGACATCGAAGCCGGGGGAGAGTGACATGAGATACCGCAGCAGGTCGGGGTTCAGGAATGGCATATCGCAACCGACCACCAGGTTGTATGGCGACTTTGACTCCCTCAGCCCGGAGTAGAGACCTACCAGCGCGCCGCTTGACGGGTAGCTGTCGTAGACCGTCCGGACCCCTGCAAGCGCCTCATCGTTAAGCTGCCCTTCATAGGAAAGCACGACTATTATATCGTTATCCATTAGGGTGAGGCTTTTAATAACCCTCTGGCACAGGCACTGCTCCCCGATTATCTCGAGAGCTTTGTCCCTTCCCAGCCTGCGGCTCTTGCCTCCGGCTAGCACGATAGTGGTCATCACCACATTTTATCACTATATGGGGCGAAAGTGAATTTGACTGTTTGTGAGATTCAGCGTGAAGGTATGCTGAAGCAAACGCACCCTTAGGGTAGGATTCGAGTTTACCACAGGGGTATGTTTACGCTCGTTGCTCTTACCTAGGTGTCTCCTGATTCAGCTTGCTTGTTGATGTGGAAAAGGCACTTGAAGGATAGGACAGACGCAGTAACACCTGCG
>CAZYOO010000010.1:5815-30622 GCA_964649185.1 uncultured Dehalococcoidales bacterium | reverse complement strand
AGCGGCAAGGATAAAAATCCGAGGGGTGGTGCAGGGGGTGGGCTTCAGGCCCTTCATCTACCGCCTCGCTCACCAGCACAGTGTAAACGGCTGGGTGCGCAACACCTCCGGCAACGTAGAGATCGAGGCAGAGGGCACGGAGGGAGGCGTTAGCCGGTTCATCAACGACATCGAGAACAAAGCCCCGCCGCTGGCCCTCATCGATAGTATCGAAACCTCATTCTGCGCTCCACAGGGGTACACCTCCTTCGAGATACGGGAGAGCCTGAGCCAGGAGGGCAAATACCAGCTGGTATCGCCGGACATCGCCACCTGCGATGATTGCCGCAAGGAGATATTCGACCCCGGCGACCGCCGACACCGGTACCCCTTCACCAACTGTACCAACTGCGGCCCGCGCTTTACCATAATCGAGGACATCCCCTACGACCGGCCGAACACCACCATGCGCCGTTTCCGCATGTGCCCCCGTTGCCAGCGGGAGTATGACGATCCCCTCGACCGCCGCTTCCACGCCCAGCCCAACGCCTGCCCCGACTGCGGCCCGAGGATTTCGCTGGTTGACAGCAACGGTAACCAGGTTGCCGGCGATGACCCGCTCAAGGCCGCCGGCGAACTGCTAAAAGCGGGTAACATACTGGCGCTGCGGGGGCTGGGCGGCTTCCAGCTCGCCTGCGACGCTACCGACGGCCAGGCCGTTGCACGCCTCAGGCAGCGGAAGCACCGCCCCTCCAAGCCGTTCGCCGTTATGCTGGCAACTATAGCTGATATCGAGCGACATTGCTCGATATCGGATACGGAGCGCGAGCTGCTGCAATCGCCGCAGAGCCCCATCGTGCTGGTGCGGTGGAAGCGCGCCTCGTCCGATATCTGCCCGGCGGTGGCCCCCGGTTTGAACTACCTCGGGGCGATGCTCCCCTATACCCCGCTGCACCACCTCCTGCTGCGGGAGACCGACATCCCACTGGTGATGACCAGCGGCAACCTGAGCGAGGAGCCTATAGCCAAGGACAATGATGAGGCGCTGCAGAGGCTGGGACGGATCGCGGACTACTTCCTGCTCCATGACCGTGAGATATTCTCCCGCTACGACGACAGCGTTGCCATAGTGGAGGAAACACCCCGGCTAATCAGGCGCGCCCGGGGCTACGCCCCGTATCCCATATCCCTTCCATTCTCCTCGAGACAGATGCTCGCCTGCGGGGCGGAGCTCAAGAACACCTTCTGCCTCACTAAAGACGATCACGCCTTCATCAGCCAGCACATCGGCGACATGCAGAACGAGGAGACCCTGGAGCATTTCAACAACACGATAGAACTGTATGAAAGGCTCTTCCGCATCCGGCCCGAGGCCATAGCCTGCGATATGCACCCCGAATACCTGGTCACCAGATACGCCGTCGAGAAGGCAGAGCAGCGGAGACTGCCACTGCTCCCGGTGCAGCACCACCATGCCCATATCATAAGCTGCCTGATAGACAATGGAGCCGAAGGGCCTGCTATCGGGGTCGCCCTCGACGGCACGGGGTACGGCAGCGACGGCGCTATCTGGGGCGGCGAGTTCCTGGTGGCCGACTGCGCCCGCTTCGAGCGGGCGGGGCACCTGGAATATGTGCCGCTGCTGGGCGGGGAGGCAGCCATCAGGAACCCGTACCGCATGGAACTGAGTTATATATGGACACTGCTGGGCAAGGATTATCCCGTGGAACGGCTCCCCATCGCCAACCTGGACCATTCCACTATCGATCTATTGAAGCAGCAACTTGAGCGCGGGGTGAACTGCCCGCTGACGTCCAGCGCCGGCAGGCTGTTCGATGCCGTTTCCGCCCTGTGCGGGATTCGCGGCGAGGTCGACTACGATGCGCAGGCCGCCATCGAGTTGGAGATGCTGGCCGGCGAGCGAGACTTCAATGTTGAGACGTACCCTTTCTCGATCGCCGATTGCGAAGGGGTGCGGGTGATACAGCTTGCGGAGCTGTTCGGCGAGATAGCGAGCGAGGTGCGGAACGGCATACAGCCGCCAGAGATATCGCTGAGGTTCCACCATACCGCAGCGTCTATGGTGAGCCGGATGTGCGTACTCATCTCCAACGACACGGGAATCACCCGGGTGGCGCTCAGCGGCGGCGTCTTCCAGAACCGCCTGCTGCTCCGGCTGACTACCAAGGCCTTGCGCAATGAGGGCTTCACCGTATTGACTCACCATATGGTCCCTACCAACGACGGCGGCATCTCGCTGGGGCAGGCGGCGATCGCCAATCATGCGCTATCCTCTCCGCGAAGCAAGTGATGCATGTCGATTGCTCTTTGCGCCCCGTCGCTGTAACATGGAGTAGCACCATAGTGTGACAGAACCAATATGTGTCTGGCGGTACCGGTACTCATAAAATCCATCGACGGCAGGGAAGCCGAGGCGGAGATCGGCGGCGTCTCCCGCCGGGTCAGCCTGTGGCTCACGCCGGAGGCCAGGGTCGGTGACTACGTGCTGCTCCACACCGGCTATGCCATTAGCGTGCTGGATCAGGAAGAGGCCGAGGAGACCCTCAGGCTCCTCGAAGAGATCGCGGCGCTGAACGGGGATGAAGGGTGAAATTCATCGATGAATTCCGACGCTCCGACCTGGCACAGGCGCTGATCTCCCGGATCAATCAACGTTCGCGGACCAGCGTGCGTTTCATGGAGTTCTGCGGGGGCCACACCGTGACCATCTTCAGGTACGGCATCAGGCAAGTACTGCCCCCCACCATCGAGATGGTGTCCGGCCCCGGCTGCCCCGTCTGCGTCACCCCCAACGCCGATTTGGACAAGGCCATCGCCATGGCGGGCGTGCCGGGGGTGATCATCGCCACCTTCGGTGACATGTTCAAGGTTCCAGGAAGCCGCTCCAGCCTGCAGCAGGCCAACGCCGACGGCGCCGACGTGCGCATGGTATACTCGGCGCTGGATGCAATCCAGATGGCGCGGGACAACCCCGACAGGTCGGTGGTATTCCTCGGCATCGGGTTCGAGACCACCGCACCCACCGTTGCCGCCTCCATCCTGCAGGCGCAAGAGCAGCGGGTGACGAATTACCGCGTGCTGTCGATGCACAAGCTCTGCCCCCCAGCCATACGGGCGATACTCGACAGCGGCGAGGTCAGGCTGCAGGGGCTTGTCTGCCCCGGTCACGTCAGCGCGGTGACCGGCTCCCGCGCCTGGGAGTTCGTCGCCCGCGACTACGGGATACCCTGCGTCGTCTCCGGGTTCGAGCCGCTGGATGTATTGCAGTGCATCGCCATGCTGGTGGACCAGGTAGAGAGCGGCCGCTCCGAGGTGGAGATCGCCTACAGCCGGGGGGTCAAAGCCGAGGGCAACGCCGAGGCCCTGAAACTGATGGATCGAGTATTCGAACCCGCTCCCGCCGACTGGCGCGGCGTGGGAGGGATTGCCGGCAGCGGATTGCAGATCAGGGAAGATTATGGCGAATTCGACGCGGAGCGAGCTTTCCCTATCGAGGTCGGACCGCCCATCGAACATGCGGGCTGCATCTGCGGGGAGATACTGCGCGGGGTCAGCACCCCGCTGGACTGCGCCCTGTTCGGCACCGCCTGCACCCCGCAGTGCCCGGTCGGGCCGTGCATGGTCTCCTCAGAGGGCACCTGCGCCGCATATTACGGCTACGGAGGCGCAGTTGGAGGATAGGATACTACTGGCCCACGGCAGCGGCGGCAGGTTGGCCCACGAGCTGGTGGAGCGCACCTTCGTCGTGGCACTCGACAACCCGATGCTGTCCCAGCTCGACGATTCCGCCGTGGCCGAGTTCAACGGCAGGCTGGCCTTCACCACCGACAGCTACGTGGTCAGCCCCATATCCTTCCCTGGAGGGGATATCGGCAGGCTGGCCGTCTGCGGCACGGTTAACGACCTAGCGATGTCGGGAGCCAAGCCGCTGTACCTGAGCCTGGCCTTCATCATCGAGGAGGGCCTCCCCCTGAATGACCTGAAACAGGTCGTCGATTCGGTGGCGCTCACCGCCAGGGAGGCCGGCGTCAGCATCGTCACCGGGGACACCAAGGTGGTCCACCGCGGCAGCGCCGACAGGCTGTTTATCAACACCGCGGGCATAGGTATAATAGGGGAGGGGGTCGACATATCCGGCAGCAACGCCAGGCCGGGGGACAAGGTGCTGCTGAGCGGGACCATCGGCGACCACGGAATGGCGGTGCTCAGCGTGCGGGAGGGGCTGGGCTTCTCCACCACACTGGAGAGCGACTGCGCCCCGCTCAACGCAATGGTGGCCGATATGTTGAATGCCTGCAGCGATATCCGCTGCCTGCGGGACCCGACCAGGGGCGGTCTGGCCACCACCCTCAACGAGCTGGCGGGGCAATCGGGGGTGAGCATCAGGATCGATGAGGGCAGCATCCCGGTGAGGGAAGAGGTGCGGGCCGCCTGCGAGATGCTGGGGCTCGACCCGCTGTACATAGCCAACGAAGGCAAACTGGTGGCGATAGTGCCGTCGGGGCACGCCGACCGGGTGTTGCAGGCGATACGAGACAACCCCTGCGGCAGGGGGGCTTCTGTCATCGGCGAGGTGGAGGCGGAGAACCCGGGGCGGGTGGTGATGAACACCGGCATCGGGTCATCGCGGATCGTGGATATGCTCACCGGCGACCCGCTGCCGAGGATATGCTGATATGCACGAACTGGCTATAACACAGGCCCTGATAGGCCTGGTGAATGAACATGCGGACAGGGCCGGGGCCACAAAGGTGGGCCGGATAAACCTGGTCGTCGGGGAGATGAGCGGGTTCGTCGACCAGTGCGTGCAGTTCTACTTCGACCAGATGAGCGTGGGGACTGTGATGGAAGGCGCCGAGCTGACATTCAAGCGGGTGCCCACCACCGGGCGCTGCCGCGACTGCGGCAAGGAATTCGAGATCGAGGAGATGGACTGGACCTGCCCCGGCTGCAGAGGCAACAGCATCCAGCTTGTCGGCGGCAACGAGCTGTTCGTAGAAAGTATTGAGGTGGACTGACATGGAGATAAAGGTGCTTAAGGACATATTGAGCGCCAACGACCAGCTGGCGCAGGGCAACCGAAAGCTGCTGGACGACAAGGGCGTGCTGGCATTGAACCTGATGTCGACGCCGGGGGCGGGGAAGACCAGCCTGATCCTGGCTACCATTGGAAGGCTTAAGGATAAAGTCAGCATCGGGGTCATCGAGGGGGACGTGAGCTCCAGCATAGATGCGGAGCGCATTAGCAGGGAAGGGATCCCTGTGCTCCAGATCAACACCGGCGGGGAGTGCCATCTGGATGCGGTGATGATCCAGCGGGCTCTGGGCGACATGCCACTGGATGATATCGACCTGCTGCTCATAGAGAACGTGGGCAATCTGGTATGCACCGCGGAGTTCGACACCGGGGCGCACAGGAATGTGGTCATCGCCAGCATACCCGAAGGGGACGACAAACCGCTGAAGTACCCGCTGATGTTCACCGTGGCCGACGTGATACTTTTGAACAAGACCGACCTGCTGCCATACCTCCGGTTCGACATCGATGCTTACCGCAGGTCGGTTAGAGGCCTGAACGATAAGGTTGAGGTATTCGAGGTATCCTGCGAGACGGGCCAGGGGCTGGAGCAGTGGCTATCCTGGATAGACAGCCAGTTGAAGCGCTTATAACCAACAATCCAGCAAATGAAATTGACATAAAGTTACACGCTGCCGCTCTCGCCCAGCATATCTACACATGTTTCACTTTACGCCAGCTATTGTGCTATAATCATCTGCGTATATCACGATAACTCAACAGGGGGTATGAATGCACCGGCAGAAAGTTAAGCGATTGATGGCATTGAGCCTGTTCGCCATATTTATAACAGCGATCTTGATACCTTCGGGATGCTGCAACAGCGCGCCGGACCTGCCGACGGCACCCAAGGTCGGTTCGCTGGCCCCGGATTTCGAGGTCACCACCCTCGATGGGGAAACGACATCTCTCCAGGACATGAAAGGGAAACCCATACTGCTTCTATTCTTCGGCACGACTTGCCCTGCCTGCAACGCGAATATGCCCCACGTCCAGGCCGCCTTCGAGGAGAGGGGAGAAGAGGTACACTTCCTCGCTATCGAGACCGGTTCCAGCAGCGAAGCGGTGCAGCAGTATGTCGAAAACAACGGCCTCGATTTCACCGTGGCCCTGGGCAGGGGGAACAAAGCACCTAACGATTATAATATTGCCTTCATACCCACTACCTTCTTTATAGATAGCCGGGGGGTTATCCAGGACAAGCAGGTTGGGGCCTATGCCAGCGATGAAGCCCTGCTGGCTGCTATGGAAGACCTACACTGAACCTCGCTGAAAGCAATCGACGGTAAACTTGCTTAGCGCTAGAATATTTATGAAGCATGCCGCCAGTTAGACCCATTTTCTACGGCTGGGTGGTCATCATCGGTGCCTGGCTGGCCATGCTGGTGGGTTCGGCTTCACTCAGTTCCTTCTCCATATTCGCCCCCGAGCTCGAAGCCCAGTTCCAGTGGACCCGGGTGATGTCCTCCTGGGGCTACACTATCAACACGATAACGATAGCGGTATTCAGCCTCATCGGAGGTATTCTGTCGGATCGCATCGGGATCAGGCGGCTGGTATTGACCGGCGCCGTCATCGGGGCGGTCGGCATGGCCCTGATGAGCTTCACCAGCCAGCTGTGGCACTTCTACCTCCTCTTCGGCGTCATCGCCCCTGCCGGGATCGCCCTCTGCTTCATAGTGCCTACCGTGGCCACTGTGAGGCGCTGGTTCATGAGAAGGGCTGCGCTGGCGGTAGGCATCGCCATGACCGGATCGGGGCTGGGGGTGGTGGTGCTGATCCCGCTGTATCAGCGCCTGCTTGAGGGCATCGGCTGGAGCTATGCCTATTTAGTGCTGGGGAGCGTTCTGCTGGCGGGTGGACTGGCCGGCGGCATGCTGATGAAGAAAGATCCTGAATCGGCGGGTATGCACCCCGACGGCATCGCTCCGGCAGCCGACGAGATGGTGTCTCGCGCAGACTACGCCTCCCGCAACCAGGCCTGGCCGGTTAGGAAGGTGCTTAAAACATCTGCCTGGTGGCTGCTGGTGCTGGCCCAGTTCTTTCATATCGCGATCGTGGGGCTGGTCGGTCACCTGGTCTTCTGGGGCAGTGAAGACCTGGGGATTGACAGGGGAATTGTGGTAGGCACCCTGAGCCTGTTCGCGCTGGCAGCGGTGATCGGCCGTCTGGCCGCCGGATTCCTCTCCGACTGGTACATGAGCAGGTTCCGATTCTCCCGCAAGCCGGCGCTATACGTCTGCACCATCAGCGTAGCCCTGGGGTGCCTGCTGTCGATATGGGTCAGCACGCAGACCGGGCTGTTGCTGGTCTGTCTGCTCATCGGGTTCGGCTACGGGATCGGGCTTGCCGTGTTCCCCGCCTACCTTGGAGACCTGTACGGGGTGGTCAACGTGCCCACGCTGTTCGGCATCATGTTCCTGTGCACCGCCGGGCTGTTCGGCGGCATCGGCCCGGTGTTATTCGGATCGTTCCACGACTCCTTCGGCTCCTACGACATGGCCTTCCTGACAACAGCCATCCTGTGCTTCATCTCGGCGATATGCCTGTTCCTGCTCAAACCGCCGCGCAAACATGTTGCCGACGCGCACATTAAACCAGGAACCCCCTGACCTGCTCCACGATGCGCGGCAGGTTCTCCGCCGACGGCCCGCGGATGACCGCATCGCAGGCGTCGCTGAGCGGGGTCTCATAGAGATTGACCTCGATGAGGGAAGCCCCCTTCCTGCGCGCCACCGAGGGGAAGGCCGCCGCCGGGTACACCGTTGCCGAGGTCCCCACCAGCAGCATGCAGTCGCACTTCGAGGCCTCCTCCTGACAGAGATCCAGGACACGTGGCGGTATCGGCTCCCCGAACATCACGCCGTCGGTCTTGACCAGCCCTTTGCAGTCAGGGCAGTGGGGAGGCAGCTGCTCCATGCTGATCTCATCCATCTCGAAACGGCGGTTGCAGGAAATGCAGCGCAATTTGAATACATTCCCGTGTATCTCCGACAGGCGCTCGCTGCCGGCGATGCAGTGCAGGTTGTCGACGTTCTGGGTGATGGTATGCTTGAGCACCCCCATCCGCTCCAGCTCCACCAGGGCGTAGTGGCCGGCATTGGGCCTGGCAGCGTTGATGGTATCCATCAGCTCCTTGGCGTAACCTTCCCGCTGCTGATAAGTCTCCCACCAGCCCTTGGGGTCCTCAAGGAAACGGTCATACCCCCGCATATCGGGCTCACCGTACTTGGTCCACAGGCCGCCGGGCCCGCGGAATGGCGGTATCTCGCTCTCCACGCTGATGCCCGCCCCCACCAGGGCCACCGCATATCTCGAATCTGCCAGCAGCCGGGCCGCCCGGCGAATCTCTTCTCCGAATCCTGCCACTTTGAATCCCTCCTAGCTAACCCGATATCCTGCCGACGGGGCGACCACCCCCGCGCTGACTTTCAATATGAGCGCCATCGCCGTAAAGCCTGGGGTGAACTGCCCCAGGTCGGTGGTGGTAAACACCACCTGCTGATAGGATTCTATCGAGTCCATCAGGTGATGTCGCCGCACCGCATCCAGCTCCGATAGCACGTCATCGAGCAGCAAAACAGGCTCATCGTTCATTCTGACGCCGAGGTATCGCGCCTCGGCAAGCCTCATCGAAAGGGCCACCGTGCGCTGCTGGCCGCGCGAGCCGTAAGTGCCCATGTTCACCCCGCCAACGGTGAATTCCATGTCATCCCGATGGGGACCCACCAGGCTCATCCCGCGAGCTATCTCTTCCCTCCTCACGCTTCGCGATCGATCATGGAAATCATCCACATCCACATTCGGCATATAGGTTATCTTCAAATCCTCACCGCCGCTTATCTGTTGGTGTATCGGCTTCCCGATGGCGTTAAGCTCCTCTACCATGAGCCGCCGCTCCCCGATTATGTATGAGCCATGCCCGATCAGCTCCCGGTCCCAGAAATCGAGCTGGCTTTCATCCGAGCGCCGTTCCCCGATGAGCCTCAACAGATGGTTTCTCTGCAGCAGCACCTTATTGTACTGCTGCAGGGTGCGCAGGTATTTGGTATTCACCTGGGAACTGGCCACATCCAGGTACCGCCGTCGTTGCGACGGGGTGCCGGCGACCAGGTCGATATCGCGAGAGCTGAACAGCACCACGTTCATCTGCCCCACCAGGTCGATAGAGCGGCGGGGCACACCGTTGATCTTGATGCTTTTCTGAACGCGGGCGTCGGCAGCAGGCTGCGCAGCTGAGATGACCATCTCCACCCGCATGTCGCCGCTGTTCTTGCGCACCTGCGCCACCAGTCGAGCCACCGCACCCCCTTCGCCCACAGGCGACCAGTTAATCAGCTCCCGCTCCAGGTTGGCGCGGTGCGATTTACCCGTAGCCAGCACGTAGATCGCCTCCAGAAGATTGGTTTTCCCCTGTGCATTGTCGCCGTGCAGCACCACCGACTGAGGCTTCAGGTCGAGTTCCTGCTGACTGTAGTTGCGGAAATTGGTCAGGCTGAGATGTGAGATGTAGATCGCTTGCCTCCGTGAGAACTCTTGCAGCCGTATTATATCACAACCTTCCGGCGGAATAGTTGACCCGATGACCCGCCAGCTTGATGCTGCGCTATTGACAACTTGAGGCCGTCTTGATATCATAATATTGGACATAGGTTCATAATGCAGATAGGGTAAAGGTAAAAATGCCAAGGCCGGTAAAATTTCGCCGCGTGGATTTCATCCCCAGGGTGGCTTGCTTCAAGCCCGTGGGGGTGCCCCTGAGCAGCCTGGACACGGTTTCGCTGTCCATCGAAGAGGCAGAGGCCATCCGGCTGAAGGATCTTGAGGGCTTGCAACAGGAGGACTGCGCCGTGCAGATGCGCATCTCCCGCCCCACATTCCACCGTGTGCTGGAATCCGCCCGCGGCAAGCTGGCCGATGCCCTGATCAACGGGAAAGTGATAAACATTGAAGGCGGCAGGTTTGAGATGGCGCAGCGGCGCTTCCGCTGCGGCAACGACGGTGCGGAATGGGACGTTATATTCGAGAAGATGGTATCCGGCCACCCTCAGTCCTGTCCTCAGTGCCACAGTTCGGATGTGTACCCCGTTCCGCCACCGGGCTTCGGCGGAAGGGGCAGGGGTCCACGGGCAGGACGGAGCCGGCCTCGAGGTAGAGGATGGTAGGATGATAACCATCGACAGGGATAAATGCAACGGCTGCGGCGAATGCGCAACAGCCTGCCCGCAGGGGGCGATAGCCATCGCCGGCGGTGTTGCACGGATCAACCAGCAGCTATGTATTGAATGCGGCATCTGCCTCGGGGTATGCCCCACTGGCGCTATTGGCGAGACAGTGCCGCAGTTCGCAGGCAACTACGGAGCGAGGGAGGTGAATAACATGATGGGAAGAGGATTGTACGGTGGAGGCTACGGCCGCGGAATGGGCCTCGGCATGGGCCGGGGATTCGGTCGAGGACTTGGCTATGGCATGGGATTCGGTATGGGGCGTGGCATGGGCCGAGGTTTGGGTCGGGGTCGTGGCTACGGCATCGGACGCGGCAGGGGCCTCGGCATGGGACGCGGCTTCGGTCGAGGTGTCGGCCGCGGTATGGGTCGCGGCCAGCCTTACTACCCGCCGTACGGCACGTGGGACTGGTAACAGCACCAGATGATAATCGAGCGATCAGTAAATGGCGTTAAAGGAGGTATGTGATGCCAGGATTTGATGGAACAGGGCCGGCAGGAATGGGCCCGATGACAGGATGGGGCAGGGGCTACTGCGCTACACCGGGCGCAGGGGCAGCATTCGCAGGCAGAGGCTTGGGTAGAGGCGGTGGCCGGGGGTTTGGCTTCAGGGGCAGCTCCCCGCCGTGGCCTTATATCGGTCGCGGGCGCGGGGGTCTACCTAGGGGTGCATACTATTTCGACGCACCCTGGGACGTACCATACTCCCCCGCAGCCTATACAACGGGGTGGACTAAGGACCAAGAACTTGATATGCTTAGGAATGAGGCGGAGGCGGTTAAGGAACACCTGGATCAGATCGACAGCCGCATCCGGGACCTCGAATCGGAGGGCGAAAAGGAAAGGGAGTGATAATGAAGATAGCGGTATCGGCTACAGGTCCAAGTCTGGATGCGGAGGTTGACCCGCGCTTCGGCAGGTGCGCCTACTTCGCCGTGGGCGACCCGGACACTATGGAGTTCGAATTCATCGAGAACACCAGCGTGATGTCGGGCAGCGGCGCCGGGATATCGTCTGCTCAGAACATCGCCGGCATGGGGGCTCAGGCGGTCCTCACCGGGAACTGCGGCCCCAATGCCTACCAGACGCTATCTGCCGCCGGCGTGCAGGTGATCAGCGGAGTATCCGGAACGGTGAAAGAGGCGGTCGAGGGCTACAAGGCTGGGAAGTTCCAGGCAACGTCCGGCCCCACAGCCAGCGCCCATTCCGGGATGGGCGGAGGCATGGGCGCGAGTGGTGGGATGGCCATGGGTGGTGGCATGGGCATGGGTCGCGGTATGGGGCGAGGTATGGGTATGGGAGGCGGCATGGCATCGACACCAGCACCAAGCCCGGAGCAGGAGATGGAGCTCCTCAGGGAGCAAACCGATATGCTGAAGCAACAGCTGGATGCAGTCCAGCGCCGCATAGACGAGTTGCAGAAGGGGAATTGAGGAGGTAATCCGTGCCGCTCTACGAATACAAGTGTACCAAATGCGGTGAGCAGTTTGAGATTCGCCAGTCCATGGGCGATGACGGCTCCAAGCTGAGTTGTCCCAAGTGTCAGGCGGGGAATCCCATAAGACTCATGTCCACCTTCTCCAGCTCAAGTTCGGGTGGATCTTACAGCTCTGGCGCCAGTTGTTCGCCATTCAGCGGCAGCACCTGAGGGACCATCGGATGACCTCGTGCAGGTAATGCAACGTACTAAATCGATAACCTATTCATCGGAGGTGAGTTATGCCTAGAGGAGACGGAACCGGGCCTCCCGGCGGGGGCGGACCGGGAACAGGAAGAGGCGGCGGCAGGGGGCGCGGCACCGGCAGGGGCGCTGGCGGCCGCGGCAGGATGGGGGGCACGCAGCCCGGTGCCGGGCCGGCAGGGAGCTGTGTTTGTCCCAGTTGCGGCCACAGCATTGCCCACCAGGTAGGCACGCCGTGCTACAACTTAAGCTGCCCCCAGTGCGGCGCGAAGATGGTGAGGGGATAGTTGATCATCTCGGTCGCCAGCGGTAAGGGGGGCACCGGCAAGACGCTGGTGTCCACCAGCCTCGCGCTGTCACTGAAGGGAGCCGTACAGCTGCTCGACTGCGACGTGGAGGAGCCCAACGCCCACATATTCCTCAAGCCGGTTATCGAGCGCAGTGAACCGGTCGCCATCCCCGTCCCTCAGGTAGACGAGGAGAGGTGCGACTTCTGCAAGAAGTGCGCCGAGGCCTGCGCCTTCAATGCCATCGCCGTGCTCCCCCGGAAGGTGCTGGTGTTCCCCGAGCTGTGTCACGGCTGCGGTGCATGTTCCTACCTGTGCCCCCGGGATGCGATCTCGGAGGTCGGCCGGGAGATCGGGGTCGTCGAAGCGGGTCGCTCTGGCGATATCGGTTTCGTCCACGGCAAGCTCAACGTGGGCGAGGCGATGGCGCCGCCGCTGATACGGGCAGTGAAAAGATACCGTGACAATAGTAAAACCGTGATCATCGATGTGCCTCCGGGAACATCGTGCCCGGTGGTGGAAGCGGTGGAGGGAAGCGATTTCTGCATACTGGTGACCGAGCCGACACCATTCGGCCTCAACGATTTGGCTCTGGCAGTGGAGGTGGTAAGGAAAATGGGCATCCGTTGCGGGGTGGTGATCAACCGTGACCAGGATGGAGACAGAGGAACCGAGGAATACTGCAAGTCGCAGGGGATCCCAATCCTGCTCCGTATCCCGCTGGACACCGCAATCGCCCGCCTGTATTCCAAGGGGATCACGCTGGCCGAAGGGCTGCCGCAATGGCAACCCGCATTTCGCAGCCTGTTCGATGATATACAGCAGATAGTATCTTCGGAGGGCGTCGGGGGAAGCAGATGAACGAACAGCATCCTCTTACAGCCGAGGACAGGACCGCCCTGGAAGAACTGGTTCAGGACAGGGTTGGCGAAGACGGGACCAGGTGGCGCAAGGTGTATTTCGGCGGAGGGTTACATTTCGAGAGCTGGCTTGCGCAATGCAGGGAGCTAGGGGAGGTAGAGGTTGAAGAGGTCGACCCCACGGGGTTCAAGTGTTTTGAGGAAAACGGCGAGAAAATGTACAGAATCTGGATGAAAGTCCCCAGCGAAGGGCGAAGATGAAGGAACTGGTAGTGCTGAGCGGCAAGGGGGGGACGGGGAAGACCTCCGTCGTCGCCTCGTTTGCCGCCCTCTCCAAGAACAAGGCACTGGTGGACTGCGATGTGGACGCCGCCGACCTTCACCTGCTGCTCCAGCCGACCGCACAGCGATCGGAGGAGTTCTGGAGCGGACAGACCGCTGTCATCGACCCGGAGCTGTGCACCGAGTGCGGACTGTGCCAGGAAATCTGCCGCTACGGCGCCATCGACATCCCCCATATCGATCCCATCGCCTGCGAGGGCTGTGGTTTCTGCTTCAACGTCTGCCCGGATAAAGCCATCACCATGCAGGAAAATCTCGCCGGGCACTGGTTCGTTTCCGAGACCAAATACGGCCCGCTGGTGCACGCCAGGCTGGGCATCGCTCAGGAGAACTCGGGGAAGCTGGTTACCGTGGTGCGGCAGAGCGCCCGTGCTTTAGCCCAGGAGCAGGGCCTGGGTTATATCATCAGCGATGGCCCGCCGGGCATCGGCTGCCCGGTGATATCCTCCCTTTCGGGAGCGAACCTGGCCCTCATCGTCACCGAGCCCACCCTCTCCGGCATGCACGACCTCGACCGCGTCTTGGGGGTGTGCCGCCACTTCGGCGTGCCCGCTCTGGTCTGCATCAATAAGTTCGACATCAATGAGGAAAACAGCCGCCACATCGAGAAATCCGTCAGCGACATGGGCATCGCCCAGGTCTACAAGCTCCCCTTCGACAATGTTGTCACCGAGGCACTGGTCCACGGCCTGCCGGTGGTTGAGTACTCCCAGGACGGCATCTCCTGCAGTATAGAAGAGCTGTGGCACAGCGTCTGCCGAAGGCTGGCGTGAAGTTAACCATCATTTACGATAACGAAACATCTGAGAAAGGCCTCCAGGCCGACTGGGGTTTTTCTTGTCTGGTAGAAACTGATGGGGGGCACCGTATCCTGTTCGATACCGGGGCCGACGGGGCGATCCTGTTACGGAACATGGAGCTGCTCGGCCTGCAGCCTGCCTCGATAGATGAGGTGTTCATCTCCCATCCCCACTGGGACCATACCGGCGGGCTGGCAAGCCTCATCGATGGAAATCCAACCGCCACGCTATATCTCCCGGCATCTATGGCCTCCTGGGCCAGCCATAACGGGCTTGAGCATGCGATATGCATCTCGGAGCCGATACGGATCTATGAAGGGGTTTGCTCCACCGGTGAGCTCGGAGGGATCGAGCAATCGCTGGTGGTGGAGACCGCCGCCGGGCTAGCGGTGATCGCCGGTTGCTCCCACCCCGGGGTCGGCGCGATTCTGGAAACTGCTTCGAGAAGAGGAAGGGTAAACTACCTGATCGGGGGGTTGCACGGGTTCAGGGAGTACGACCTGCTGGCGGACCTGGAGCTGGTCTGCCCCTGTCACTGCACTCAATTCAAGTCAGGGATAGAAAAAGCTTACCCCATGAAATATACTAGAGGTGGAGTGGGCAGGATAATGGAGTTATAAGAGGGTCGGAATAGCGATGCCTATCTTTGATTACAGATGCAATCAATGCGGGACGCAGTCTGAACTGCTCCTGCGCAGCCCGGATTGCGATGTGATATGCCCCACATGCGGCAGCACAGACATGCAGAAGCTGGTATCCGCCTCCTACACCATCAAGATGGACGCGGCAGCAGCGGGCACCACCTGCTGCGGCAGGGGGGAACGGTGTGAGAAACCGCCGTGCAGCGGTGGAGAGACCTGCCGCAGGGGATAAAAAGGACGCAAATATCAATCAAGGAGGTTTGTGGATGAGATACGCGATACCGGTAAGCGGTGGCATAGTTGCGGCACACTTCGGTCATTGCGAGCAATTCGCTATAATCGATGTCGACGAGGATAGCAAGACCATCCTTAAAAAGGAGCTGGTAACATCCCCCGGTCACGAACCCGGTTTCCTCCCCCAGTGGCTGGCGGAGGAGGGAGTCTCTGTGGTGCTGGCCGGCGGCATGGGCTCCCGGGCCCAGGGGCTCTTCGCCCAGAACAATATACATGTCGTGGTCGGCGTCCTTGAAAGCGACCCGGAGAGGGCCATGCTCGCCTACCTTGGCGGCGCGCTGGAAACCGGCGGGAACATATGCGACCACTAGCGATGCCGAGCACCCGTATGCCGAGTCGGGTTGAGTTCGAGACAAGTGGAGTGAAGCCTTGGACCCGCTTGAGTTAGAGCCGCGATATTCTACCAGAGAGATACCGGGGAGGTGTATCAAGTGCCTCGCCGACAAGGAGATCGGAAGCTGCCTCCGGCTGCTTCTCGGGGATGAAACCGACAACAAAGAACTCCAGAGAAGATATGAGGGGCTGGTATCTTTCCTTCATTCCCCCGAGCTGGCCAAGGTCCGTGACGAGTGCGAGAGATACCTCGCCGAGGGCAAAGAGGTAAGCGTAGTATTGCACCTGGGGCGGAAGAAACCGCAGTACGAGATAAAATTTATCTAGCGCCGTTTGCAGGAGATATCCATGAAGATCGCTGCGGCATCGGACGATGAGGTCAACATCAGCCAGCACTTCGGACGCGCGTCCCACTACGTAGTGTTGACAGTGGAGAACGGCGAGATCGTAGCGCGTGAGACCCGCGCCAAAGAGGGCCACCAGACCTTCGCTGCCCACGAACCACCCAGGCTGGCGCCCGGGGAAAGGCACGGCTATGACACCGGCTCCGAGGCAAGACATGAGAGCATGGCCGAGGCCATCAGCGACTGCCAGGTGCTGATCGCCGGAGGCATGGGCTGGGGCGCGTACGAGTCGATAATAAAATGCGGTATCGAGACCATAGTCACCGATGTCAAGGCCATCGCGGAAGCGGTTGAGCTTTACCTCGCCGATAATCTGCCCCACCTGACGGAACGTTTGCATTAGCCTGCAGATGAAGGTCCAAAATGGCTGCAGAAGCGACCCCGAATGACAAGCAACAAGCGCAAAATATATATAGCGATATCGTGGTCGACCATGCGCAGAATCCGAGGAATGCCGGCGACGACCCGTATCCCGACGGCTATGCCATAATAACCGGCCCCTGCGGCGATACCATGGGGATGTGGCTCAGGGTCCGGGGTGACGTCATCGACAGGATCACCTTCTGGACCGACGGCTGCGGGCCCTCCATCGCCTGCGGCAGCATGGCCACCGAGATGACCACCGGGAAGCGGGTCGCGGAGGCCCTCAAGATCAGCCAGGACGAAATCATCGACAGGCTGGGAGGGCTGCCCGAGGAGAGCCGGCACTGCGCCCTGCTCGCCGCCAATACGGTTAAGGAAGCAGTGCGGGACTACATATCCCTCAAGAAGGAGCCGTGGAAGAAGGCCTATCGCAACAAGCCGTAAAGCGACAACATGGCCGACGAGCATTGCCCCTTCCATTTTCTACCGCAGTGTTTTAAACTACCACCGTAACGTAACACCGACGGTGTTCGATATGCCATGATGGAGATACTGCACAGCAAGAACCTGGCGACCAAGTTTCAGATACTGGTTGAGATAGCGGCAAACCAGCCCGACGTGCAACAGCGGAGCATCGCCAAAAGGCTGGGCATCAGCCCCCAGGCGGTATCGGACTATATACGAGAGCTGCTCGGCGATGGCTGGCTATCGTCCGACGGGCGCTCCAGGTACAGGGTAACCAAGGAGGGGGTCGACTGGATAGTCAAAGAGCTGCGGGGATGGCAGGGCTACTCCGATAACGTTCGGAAAGCGATCGCCAGCATCTCCATCTGCGCCGCGGTGGCGGATGGCCCTCTGTCCCAAGGCCAGAAGGTGGGGCTGGTGATGAAGGACGGGTTGCTGTATGCCACCGCCGACACCGGTACCAGGGCCACCGGCACAACCACCTGCGACGCCGCGGCCGGCGAGGACATCGGTGTTACCGACATCGAGGGAATCGTATCTATGGAGCTGGGCAAGGTCACCGTCCTGCGGCTGCCCGGCATACAGCGGGGCGGATCCAGACAGGCCGACCTCAATAAGCTCAGGGAGGCGGCCGGGGATCAGGGGCTGGTCTGTGCCGCGGGGGTAGAGGCGCTGACAGCGCTGCGCAGGATAGGCATCGAACCGGCCTGCCTGTACGGGGTGCGGGAGGCCGTCGTGGAGGCGGCTCAAAGCGGCCTTTCCCCCGTAGTCGCCTGTGTGGATAACGATACTGCAGACCTCATCCGCGTGCTGGAGCAAAAGAACATCGACTACGAGATTATAGACGCCCGCAAGGCCCCCAGATAGCCACCCTTCCGCCACAAGACCCGCAGCCGAAGCGACACGATCGCCAACCACCCCCCATGCGTCGGCTCTTCCCCCTGCGACACCGCGAATCAGGGGAATCCATGTAAAACCCCCTTGACATGCTCTCTTTTCGGCATTATAATCTATTTTAGTGGATTTTAATCCGATAGAGTAGATTTAGGTTGGAGCAAAGGGGGTCCATGCACGTATTTCGTATAAGGCGGCGTCCCACGACACAGGTAAACAAGACGGATAACAGATTAACATCAGGAGGGATCAGATTGCGAACGAAATCTAGAACTGCGGCCATATTGAATTTGCTGCTGTGTTTGGCGATAGTCACAGCGGCATTGCTGCCTGCAATCATGGCGGCACCGGCAGGGGCGTGGTCAACCTACCCCCTGCAGACCTCGGATACTGAGGTCTGCGATGCACTGGATTATCTCCGCGGTGCGCAAGACACCGACGGCAACATCGGCGGCTTCGGCAGTTCCGCCTGGGGGGTGATGGCCATAGCCGCCGCCGGCGAGGACCCCGACAGCTGGACCGCCGGCGGTCCATCCGTTGTCGATTACCTGGCCACCAATGCCAATGATGCTGCTGCCGCCAGCGACTACGCCAGGATGATACTGGCGATCGTGGCCGCCGACGAAGACCCCACGGCCTTCGGCGGCAGGGACTTCGTGTCCTTGCTGCAGGCGGAGTGTAACGCCGGCCAGATCGGCAACCCCTCTTTCCTGAATGACGATTTCTGGGGTGTAATGGCCCTGGTATCCGCCGGCATAGGCGTCAGTAATCCTGCAGTGTCTGACAGTGTCGCTTTTATCAAGGCTAATCAGAACGTCGACGGCGGATGGAGTTGGGGTGTGGGGCAGGACAGCGATGTTGACGATACTGCTGCCGCTGTAATGGCCTTGATCGCCGCCGGCGAGACGCAGGGCTCGACCGCGATACAGGACGGGCTGGCCTTCATCAAGTCACAGCAGATGGACAACGGCGGCTTCGAGTCCTGGGGTGCAACCAACTCCGGGACAGATTCATGGGGCATCGACGCCATCGTTGCAGCAGGGCAGGACCCCACCGCCGCAGCATGGCTGAGCGGCTCCGGCAATAGCTCCGTCGATGATCTCCTCGCCTTCCAGAACGTGAGCGGATCATTCGACTGGCAGATAGGAGACCCCGGCAGTCCGGAGAAGATGACCGCCGATGCCATCCTTGCCCTGCTGGGCCAGCCCTACCCGGTGGCAGTGATGGAGCAAGCGACAGGTGATACTGTATACGTGCGCATCGAGGGGCCGGATGCAACGGTATGGCGCGGAGAGGTTACCGTAACCGATCCCGCCACCGCGCTCGATGCACTCGATGAGGCCTCACAGGGCGGCGGTTTCCCGTACACCGTCGAGGACTTCGGATGGGGGATTGCCATTACAGCGATAGACGGTATCGGCGATTGGACCGCCGGCCCGTGGTGGCTGTACCGGATAGATTACATATCCGCCGCGGTGGGAGCCGACGCCTTCATACTGAACCAAACGTCACCACCAACACCACCCCATCAGGAGGTCCTGTTCTATACCAGCACTACCTGGAGCGAACAGCCGCTGAAGATAGAGCTGGACAAGACCGAGGTGGCAATCAATGAAACGTTCACCGCCACAGTGACCTACTATAACGACAGCACAGCGGACTGGGAGCCGCTCGCTGGGGCCACGGTGTACGCCGATGTAGCTTATGTGACCGGCCCCAACAGCACAGTATCGATCGCAGTTAACCACGACGCCACCATAGACGTATATGCCGAGATGGACGGCTTCGTCCGCAGCGATAAACTGCCCGTCACCGTCGGCACTGGCGGCGGCGGCGAGTCCAGCGGCACGGTCTCCCTTGGGGCGAGCATCATCCCCGCCATCGCCATCAACGTGAACCCGAACACAGTAGACTTCGGGGGCGGACTGGGTCCGAGGGACACCAGCCCCGCGCACTCGGTGGTTATATCCAACGTAGGCGCGTGGGATGTGCTGGTGACGGCCGAAGTTACGGATACCGCCGATGGGCTCTTCGTCGAGGGGCTGTACCTGGACGGCAGCCTGTGGAGCGCTTTCTCGAAGACTATTCTAAGGGCTGCTGACTGGACAGCGAGCGCTACACTGCACGTCCCTGAAGACTACATCGGGGTCGGGGAGAAAACCGGCACCATGATCTTCTGGGCGACCGAGGCCCCGTAAAGAAAAAAGGTAATGTCGCAGGGGGAGGCATACCCGCCTCCCCCTGATAAAAACGATATGTCTGTATTAAAATGTCTGCGCAAGTCGACCTTTTTACTGGCATTCTTCATCGCCTTGGCTGCCATTTTACCCGCGGCGCCCGCCTCCGCTTCAGGGGTCGGTGTCTCTCCGAGCCATCTGGAGTTTGGGGATAATAGTTCAAGCTTCGACAGTATCCTCTATGTGATTAATACAGGGGAGAAAGATTCCTTATACCGATTATATGTTGATACCGAGTATGAAAACTGGTTTAATATCACTCCAGATGAGCTCTTGCTAGCCCCCAACGAGGTAGCCGAGGTACACGTAACGGTATCAGCCCCTCGGTTTGCCCACGGTGAGCACACGGCATATATCCGCGTCGTATCTTTCGAGGCGACATCGGAACTGCAGGTCGGTGCCGGCATAAAGGTGCCGGTTTATATCTCCACCAGCGGCTATATGCTGGCCCTGATTATCGGCATCTCTGTTGGCGCCTTGCTGATCCTGATACTGAGCGCTTATCTCATCTGGCGCAGAAACAGGCGCCCGCGCAGGAGGAAGCTTGAAAGCAAGTAGGTGGATCCTTTCGATCGTATCGATAATGGCCCTCGCCCTTTTACTGAACGGCTGTTCCCCTGAGCCGGCGGCTGTCACCGAGCCGGTGTCGGTCACAACCGAACCGGTGCCAATCACAGATGACAACATCGACGTTCGAGTGGTGGTGACCAGGGATTTCGGTCGGCAGGTACTGCTGGATGCCACCATCGAGGTGGCCCCGGGGTGCTCATCCCTAGCCGCATTGGAACAGGTAACCGATGTTACGACGGCTTACGGCGGGGGCTTCGTCGATTCGATAAACGGCCTCAGGTCGCAATACAGCGGAGGGCAGGCCGAACAATACGACTGGCTGGTCTATTTTAACGGCATCCAGTCCAAGACCGGAGCATTGGACTACACCCTGCGCCAAGATGATGTCCAGCGCTGGGACTTCCGCCACTGGAGCTTCCGCATATCCGTCCCCGCCATCGTCGGCGATTTCCCCGAGCCTTTCCTCCACGGGTATGCCGGACGGGTCAAGCCCACGATTATAGTATACGACGGCGGTTTCGAGCAGGACGCCGAGGCGGTGGAAGACGCCCTGCTCGGCCTCGGCGTGGCGGACGTATCGTCACAACCGATCAGCGAGCTGGGCGATGACGATAAACGAAACGCCAACCTGATCATCATCGGCTACAGCGGCGGCGAGATGCTCACCGAGATGAACGGCGTCTGGAACCGGCTGGGGTTCTTCGCCCGCTTCGAGGACGGGATGCTGGGCATCTACACCGGCACCGGCGAAAAGGTAGGTCGATACGGGCCGGGTACCGGCATCATCCAAGCGACGCAGAGCCCGTGGAACCCCAGGGGCACCGCCGCCTGCGAGAATGTGGTATGGATGGTCTCTGGCACGGATGCGGCCGGTATCGAGGCCGCGGCGCAAGCCCTGGCCACCCGCTCCAGCGAGCTGCAGCACGCCTTCGCCGTGGTGGTAACCGGCGGCGAGATAATCAGGGTGCCTTAGTGATAAGTTTCCGATACCGTGAGAGGCGGACCCCGATCCACCGGCTCAACCCGCTGTGCAAGCTGCTGTGGTGCGCCGGCATCCTGGTGCTGGCCCTGATCCTGGACCACCCGCTGTTCCTGCTGCTGCTGTTCCTCTCGACGCTGCCGCTGGTGTTCGCCGCCGGGGTGATTAAGGAATGGGCCTCGTTCATCCGCCTCGCATTGTACCTCTGCATCGCCATAATAATTATAAACGCCCTGCTGAGCTACAGCGGGGCGCACGTGCTGTACCAGGCCCCCTTCCGCGTGCCGGTGCTGGGCATCCCCACCATAACGCTGGAGGCGGTGGTCTTCGGGGTGGCGATGTGCCTGCGCCTGCTGGCGATAATTTCAGCATTCGCCGTCATCACCCTGACCGTCCATCCCGACGACATCATGCTGGCCATGATCAAGCTGAAGCTGCCCTACAAGTCGGTGCTGGTGACCTCGCTGTCCACCCGGTTCATGCCTACCCTGGTCGACGATGCGGAGCGCATCACCGATGTCCAGCGGTCGCGGGGGCTGGAGCTGAACCGCGGCAGCCTCTTCAAGCGGATGAAGAACCGCATCCACATCATCATGCCGCTGCTGTCCAACTCGCTGGACCGCACGGTGCAGGTGGCCGAGGCCATGGAGTCCCGGGCGTTCGGCAGCGGAAGCAACCGCACATATTATCGCGATATAAAGCTCAATACGATCGATGTCATCAGCCTGGTGCTGGCATTTTCCCCTCTCGCCTTCGGCATCTTCGTCAGCGTCTCGGGGTACGCCGCGTACCGCTACTACCCCGCTCTGGGCGCGCTGAACCTCGGTATCGATACCTGGTCGGCGATGGCGGTGCTGACGCTGCTGTCCGCCTCGCTGGTGCCGCTGGCCTTCCTCAAGAGGAGGCTGGAGCTTGATTAGGATCAGGGGACTGACCTTCTACTACAGCGATGCGGTGCAGCCGGCGCTGCGGGATATAGACCTCGACATCGCAGGCGGCGAGTTCGTGCTCATCACCGGCCCCTCGGGCGGTGGCAAGACCAGCCTGTGCCGCTGCCTCAACGGGCTGATACCCCATTTCTACGGGGGCAGGATCAGCGGAGAGGTGGAGGTGGATGACATCAAGGTGCTGGAGCGCCCCACCAAAGAGATGGCCACCAGGGTGGGCATGGTGTTCCAGGACCCCGAGAATCAGCTGGTGGCCATGGATGTGGAGCGGGAGATCGCCTTCGGGCTGGAGAACCTGGCCTTCCCCCGGCCGATCATCGCCAAGAGGCTGGAGGAATCGCTGGACACGCTGGGCATCGCCCACCTGCGCCATCGGCCGGTGCACGAGCTGTCCGGCGGCGAGAAGCAGAAGGTGGCCATCGCCTCCGTGCTGGCCCTGCACCCCGAAGTGCTGGTCCTCGACGAGCCCACCTCGGAACTCGACCCCCACAGCGCCGAGGAGGTGCTGTCCGTGATCCAGCGCCTCAACGACGAGCTGGGGCTGACGGTAGTGCTGCTGGAGCACCGCCTCGACCGGGTGGTGCACCTGATAGACCGCATGATCGTGATGGACGGCGGCCGCATCGTAGCCGACGGCGACCCCCGCCGGGTGCTCGACGACGAGGCCGTCGCCGATATCGGGGTCGGAGCCCCTCCCATCGCGCGGCTGGTGCAGCGGCTCAAGCAGAGGGGAAACTCGATAGCCGCGATCCCGCTGACGGTCAAGGAAGGGCGCTCCATGCTGAACGATGCCTTCCGTCAAGCCCGATGCGGGGAGGCCAATCCCAAAACTCCGGCTAAGGCGACGGACGGGGCACCGATCATAAAGGTGGAGCACCTGTGGCACGCATACCCGCAGGGCCCCTCCACGCTCAAGGGGGTTGACCTCGAGATACGCCGGGGGGAGTTCGTGTCCGTCATGGGGCGCAACGCCTCGGGCAAGACCACTCTGGTGAAGCACCTGAACGGACTGTTGAAACCGACCAAGGGGAAGGTGACCGTCGGTGAGGACGACACCCGCAAAGCCACCGTGGCCCAGCTTTCGAGGAGGGTGGGCATGGTGTTCCAGAACCCCAACGATCACATCTTCGCCGATACCGTGGAGGACGAGATCGCCTTCATCCTCAAGAACCTGGGGTTCGGCAGGGGCGAGATCGCCGACAGGGTGAATCAGATGCTGGAGATATTCGGCTTGGGGGAATACCGCAAGCGATACCCCCGCCTGCTGAGCGGGGGGCAGCGGCAGCGGGTGGCGCTGGCATCGGTGCTGGTGGCCCGACCCGAGGTGCTGATACTGGACGAGCCCACCCGGGGCATGGAGTACCGCCTGAAGAGCGAGCTGATGGGCTTCATCGAGCGGTACCGCGGCGAGGGCAATACCGTTGTGCTGGTGACCCACGACGTGGAGATCGTGGCGGAGTACGCCGACCGGGTGGTGCTGCTCAGCGAGGGCAGGGTGGTGATTGACGGCAACAAGCACGATGCGCTGTCCCAGGCGCTGCTGTTCTCGCCGCAGATAAACCGCCTGGTGCAGGCCTTCGCCCGTGACGGCGTCCCCGGTAACATCCTGACTGTCGATGAAGCATTGGAGGCGCTGGGGTGAAACTGCGCAAGACGAGCTATATCTTCCTCGGCCTGATAGTCGCAGTCGGCGCCGCCGCGTTCATCGTCCCCGCCTTCCCCTCCAGCCCGCTGAACTCGGTCATGAACTGGGGGCTGGTTGCCACCGTGCTGGTAATCCTCGCTATTTTGGCCTTCTTCTTCGAGTTCGAGTCGATGGCGGTCAGCTCCAAGGAGGTGGCGCTGGTGGCCATGCTGGGCACCATATCCGCCGTGCTGCGGGTGCCGTTCGCCGCCGTACCCGGCGTGCAGCCCTGCACCTTCCTCATCATCTGCACCGGCTACGTGTTCGGGCCGGTGGCCGGGTTCATGGTGGGAGCGTTGACCGCCCTGGTGTCCAACCTGTTCCTGGGGCAGGGGCCGTGGACCCCCTACCAGATGATCGCCTGGGGTCTGGCTGGTGTCACCGCCGCGTACCTGCGGAAGCTGAACCTGAGCGGGAAGTGGCTGGCGGTATGCCTGGTGGCCTTCGGTATATTCTGGGGCTACCTCTACGGGTGGATACTCAACACCTGGTACTGGGCTTCATTAATCTACCCGCTGACGTGGCGAACATTCCTCACGTATCAACTGACCAGCGTGTGGTTCGACACCTTCCACGCCGTGGCCAACGCCGTACTCCTCGGCTGCTTCGGCTTCAAGACCATCGCGGTGCTGGACCGGTTCAGGAAGCGATTCAACTGGTCACACGTCGCCTGAGCTAGCAGGAGAAACGGTCGAAGCCTATACCGACCACCTCTGAACGTCAG
>CAZYOO010000010.1:0-5715 GCA_964649185.1 uncultured Dehalococcoidales bacterium | reverse complement strand
CCTGAGCTAGCAGGAGAAACGGTCGAAGCCTATACCGACCACCTCTGAACGTCAGTCTTACAGCACAGCGAGCAGGGCCGGCGCTAGGAACAGCGCGAACCCAAGCATGAAAGTAACGAACAGGATGTACGATATAACCTGATTGGAGACATCGGCGGAGGACAGCTTCACGTTCAGCGTGTCCGCCTTCCTGAAGCCGAAATACTGGACCTGCAGCAGGGCTCTCACCAGCCAGTATATGGACAGGAATATCAGCACCGCCAGCCCGGCGTTCGTGTCCGCCAGCTCCCGCGCGAAGATGAAGCAGATGAGCGCCGTGCCCAGATAGAAGAACAGCAGCAGCTTGCTGAAGATAAGCATCAGGATACGGTTGAAATCATCCAGCGCCGCCAGCGCATTCCCCCAGTCGAGCTGCTTGGGGAACTTGAAATGGGCGAACGCCCACAACAGTTGATACACGCCGCCTATATAGAGCAAGACCTGAATAGCCATTTTACCTCCTATCCATATTCCCTGCGCTGTGTGGAAAGATTACAGCAGGGAAGTGCGTTTGTCAAACGTGGGAGCCGTCTGCCTTCCTTATCCTGCGATTATCCATTATCTCCCAAAAAAAGACGCCCGGGGGTTTGCCCTCCGAGCGTCTTCCCTGATAGCGGGTTGCTGATTTATAGACCGGGCATGGTGAAGGCTATTGCAGTAGTGTTTCCTCGAAGCAATACAACAGGTTGCCCGCAGCGTCATGCCCGCATGCGATCTTCTCGCCATCACACCAGGTAAGGCCAAGCCGTTTGGCCTCCGCCTCAGTCAAGCATTGACACCCTTTCGGACACTGGACTTCATCGACCGGCTGCTTGAAGCAATACATCGCATTCTGCTGCGTGTCATAGCCGCAGGGCGCATCCTCGCACATGTCGGTGAAACCGCGTTTTAGCGCCGCTTCTCTAGTCATGCAGAAGCAACCTGCAGGACACTCGGCCTCATCCGTCGGCTCCTCGTAACAATAGAACACGGCCCCTACAACGCCCTGCCCGCACTGTATCTTCTGTCCCTGACACTGAGCCAAGCCCAGCCGCTTGGCCTCCGTATCCGTCAGACACCTGCATCCCGGCGGACACTCGGCCTCATCCGTCGGCTGCTTGAAGCAATACATCGGGTTCTGCGCCGTATCGTAGCCGCAGGGATCGCTCTGGCACACGTCACTGAAACCGCGCTTCGCCGCTGCTTCTTTCGTCATGCAATAGCATCCGTCGGGGCATTCGGCTTCCTCGACCGGCTCTTCGAAACAATACAACAGGTTCCCCGCAGCGTCATAGCCGCATACGGTCTTCTCGCCCTTACACCAGGTGTAGCCGAGCTGTCTGGCCTCCGACTCTGTCACACATTTGCATCCGCTGGGACAACCCGATTCATCGACCGGCTGCTTGTAGCAATACATCTCATTCTGCGCCGTATCGTAGCCGCAGGGGTCTTCGTCGCACACATCGGTGAAGCCGCGCTTCTCCGCCGCCTCCTTCGTCATGCAGAAGCAGCCTTCGGGGCACTCGGCTTCCTCGGTCGGCTCCTCGTAACAGTACAATGCGGCCCCTGCAGCGTCATAGCCGCACTGTGTCGCCTGCCCCTGACAATTGCTCAAGCCCAGCCGCTTGGCCTCCACCGCCGTCAGACACCTGCACCCCGGAGGGCACTCGGTTTCATCCATCGGCTGCTTGAAGCAGTACATCGGATTCTGCGCCGTGTCGTAGCCGCAGGAATCACTCTGGCACACATCGGTGAAACCGCGCTTCGCCGCCGCGTCCTTGGTCATGCAATAGCAACCGTCGGGGCACTCGGCTTCTTCCTCGGTCGGCTCCTCGAAGCAGTACAACAGGTTGCCTGCAGCATCATTCCCGCATACGGTCTTCTCACCGTCACACCAGGTGAGGCCGAGCTTCCTGGCCTCCGACTCCGTCAGACATTCGCACCCGGCAGGACACTCCTCTTCATCGACCGGCTGCTTGAAGCAGTACATCGGGTTCTGCGCCGTGTCGTAGCCGCAGGGGTCATCCTCGCACATGTCGGTGAAACCGCGTTTCTCCGCCGCTTCCTTCGTCATGCAGTAGCAGCCTTCGGGGCACTCGGCTTCATCGGTCGGCTTCTCGTAACAGTAGAATGCGGCGGCTGCACCACCGCACTGTATCTTCTGCCCCTGGCACTGGTTCAAGCCCAGCCTTGTCGCCTCCGCCTCCGTCAGACAACCGCATCCCGGCGGGCACTCGGCCTCATCCGTCGGCTGCTTGAAGCAGTACATCTCATTCTGCGCCGTATCATTGCCGCAGGGCTCAGTCTGGCACATCTCGGTAAAACCGCGCTCCGCCGCTGCGTCCTTGGTCATGCAGTAGCAACCTGCAGGGCACTCGGCCTCCTCCGGCTCAGCCGGTTTCTGATAGCAGTATTTCTGGGTCCCGTCGTCAAGGGTCCCACACTTTATCTCCTTCCCCTGACACAATTCATAGCCTTTTACCTCAGCCTGCGCCTTGGTAAGGCACTCGCACCCGGTAGGGCACTCCACCGCCGCCTCCTTGCCGCACGTGAATCCAGCGCCTATCAGCGCAAGCAAGAGGATCATCAGCAGGCCGTACAAGTTCTTTCTCATGTTTCCATACCTCCTCATTGTGCTATCGGAATCCCAGTATCGACTGAGGGTAACAATCGCCACGATACGAACAGGGGGATGTCTGGTTTCTTGTACCTGCAAGTGGCCGTCCGGTGGAGAATCGGTACATGCGGGAAGCATACACCCGAAATTTCAGTTTGTCAATAAGGGGGATGCCTGATTTCTTGTACTTACGATTGGCCGAGTGGGGAAGAATCGCTAGCTATTATCTGGTAATATACGTAAACACCCCTAGCTTTAAGCTCAGGGATATATATATTAATTGAAGTTTCGCTCAGTGGATTATCCTCAATAACAGCCATCCGTATCCCTCAATATCCCATCCCATAGTATCATTGAGTAGCGGTGATATCTCGCTTATCTGGTTGTCATGAAGATACAACTCCTTCAAGGCTGTGAGATTGGATAGCGGTGTGAGGTCGCTGATATTGTTGTAGGGAAAGAACAAATCTGTCAGGCTAGTGCAATGTTCAAGCACGGAAATACTATGTAGGGCTGGTAGCAGCATGAAGGGTTTGGTGTCTACTATTGACATCCGACCCCGAGGTGCTAGAATTTAATGAGCCCGATGACGATGAATACATCGAGACGGTAAGGCGGGAATTTTTAGATCAGGTATCGTTATATCCGGAAGCACCAGAGCTGTCCGGCGAGGAGCCTTTTAGTGAACAGAAACCGGGCGAGGACGTTGAACACGGATAACGACAATTCAGGAGGTCTGTCATGCCGATAAGAAGATTGGTTATAGACGTACTCATACCGCACGACCCGAGCGAGATAACCTATGCTGATAAAATCAGCGGACTGGAAGGGATTGAGGGGGTCGCTGTTCATCTCCAGGAGATCGATGAAAAGACAAAAACTGTAGAGATGACTATTGAAGGGGGTGACTTATCTTTCGAGGATATAAAGAAAGTCATTCAGGAGCTGGGCGGTTCGGTTCACTCCATAGATCAGGTGTCCGCAGGCTCGAAGCTGGTTGAATCAAAGGTAACAGGTGAAGAAGAATAGTGACGGGCCAATTCCTGAGGGGTTTTCTGGATGGCTCCTTATCCATACTTGGCATAGTAATCGGTGCCTCAGCTGCTTCAAGCGCAATAATCATCGCTGCTGCGCTGGGAGGGGCATTGACCGCCGGCATAGCTAATTTGCTTAGCGCCCTATCAGCAGAAGAAGTGGAGCAATATAAAGAGCTGCGCAGGATAGAGGATGCGATGGTCTCTGTAGAATTAAAAGGGTCACAACTTGATACTCAGATATCAAAAAGGACTGCAAAGGTCGGCGCCATCGATGGCTTGGGGACTGTTATAGGCGGCAGCATCCCCATATTGCCCTATCTGTTTCTGCCGAGTTTTGAGGCCATGATTGTAGCCATAGGGGTAGTTATAGTAATGGTGTCTTTTCTCGGAATATATATGGGGAAAGTGTCCCGTAAAAACATTGCGTTCTCAGCCTTGAAGATGGTTACATTCACTGCAGCGGTAGCCGCTGTAGTCTATTTGGTTCAAGCGCTCATTGTCCCTGATTGAGGATAATGAGCCCTCACCACTTACTTCTCCTTCCATTCACCTGTCTCACGATCCTTCCTGTATTGCTTCTTCACCGCCGACCAGGCAACCCTTTGGGCTGTCTCTTCCATGCTTGCATCCCCTTTGCGTTTTGCCGGATCTGCATACTGTTCCAGAGCATTGTTATAGGCAGCAAGATATATCTCTTGGGCATGCCCAGGCAGATTATCCTGAAGGCTCTGCGGAAGCTCTTTTATATCCTGGTATGGCATGACCACCTCCCTAAGCGCAGCGACTATTAAATGTCAATCCTTTCAACTCAATAGCGTAGGAGTGCTGCTATATGTGCTTCACCAGGCACGTTCTCCGGCTCCATGATATGAACCACCCCTCCTCTGGTCCATGTGTCGGCTGCTGCTATATCTAGTAAATCCTCCGCTCCGTTTTCCGGTCCATTATAAAGGGTGATTCTGCGCTGTTCAGGCTCAAAATTTCCCCATAGTTCTACACCTTCAGTAATAAACAACGTAGACACCCTCCCGTCATAGGCGGCCAAGACGGTGTGCTCCACGTCATTAGTGGCCAATCCTTTGGTAACAGCTTCACCGTATCGCTCCAGCGCCTCTGTTCTGGCTCGTTCAAAGTAAGGTTGCACTATTGGCCATGCCCGACGTTGTAATTCCTCCATGCTCAGCCCTTCAGGATTGCCATCAATCCCCTCATCTGCTAGGTGCGGGTATGTATTTGCCTGGCGGTAAATCGCAGAGAGGTAATCGACCGCGGCTATGACCAGAGGTTCATGCTCAGTCCGCAGTATTTCACCTAACCCGCTGTTTACCTGTTGACAATAGCGCAGGATATTCATCTTGCTGTCGTCCTTGCCAACGCCGTGGCCGTGAAACATCACCGAGCCGCCCTGACCCGTGGTGTGAAACTGCTGTTGCTTCTCCGGCTCATCGTATTTCAGGGCTTCGTCTAGGCTTGAGGGCACCTTGTCAAGGGCTAATTCCCTAACGTGATATTTGCCACAATGAAGCAGGCGGACATGGTTCTGGCTAATTGCCAATAAATAGAACCCCCCTCCATCACAGAAAAGGGAAAACAAGGGCTTTATATGGAATCTCCCGGCGACCACCACCAATTCTTTAACGCTGTATGGAATCATGTAGTATCGAAAAAACTCTGTTGACAGGAAAAGGGCCAGGCCCTCATCCTGATGCTGCCAGAATTGTGAATCTGGCAGCATCTGCTCAGCCGGGTCTAATATCGCGCTGGTATCTGAAATAGAGTGGCCTAGACTGACTAAGCGTTCCTGCGCTTCTCTGATCAGGTTCTTTAATCTTGTGGGATTCTGCTCGGTATCACCTTTGCTGTAAGCAGGCATGTAGATCGAAACAGCCGGATCCTCCCGGTTATCAATTAAAACCTGTAACTCTTCCCCAGTTGGGATCTTCATCTAAATGTAGCCCCCTTCAATATTAGCGGTAGACGCATTTTTAACATCAGGGGCAGGAAATCAAGCGTGGTGCCCGCTCACCATTGAACGAACATGGG
>CAZYOO010000009.1:0-34802 GCA_964649185.1 uncultured Dehalococcoidales bacterium | reverse complement strand
ATTTGTCGCTACAACACTTGCTCTATCGTCCCGCCACCGATTATCACGTCCCCATCGTAGAACACGACCGCCTGGCCGGGGGTGACGGACATCTGGGGCTGCTTGAACTTCACATGGACTGATTCCTTTCGTGGTACAGGCGTAACGACTGCATCCGCTTCCCGATGCCGATACCTTATTTTAGCCTTTATCGCTTGCGGCTGCTGTGGCCAACTCCCCGACACCCAGCTCACGCGGGAGGCGATAAGCTCATCGCTACAGGCATCGTCCTTGCTGCCGACAATGACGGCGTTGCGCTGGGCGTCGATATCGGTCACGTACAATGGATCGGGGGATGATATGCCGAAGCCCTTCCGTTGCCCGACGGTATAGAGAGGGAGCCCGTGGTGCTGCCCCAAAACGTTGCCCTCGCTATCCAGTACCGGCCCCGGCCTGAATGCTTCCGGCGTGCAGCCCTTGAGGAACCCGCCGTAATCGCCGTCGGGGATGAAACAGATCTCCTGGCTCTCCTTCTGGCGCTCCGAGGCCAATCCGCGTTCCCTTGCCCGCTGCTCCACCACAGCCTTGGTCAGGCAGCCCAGCGGCATCACGATGCGCTCCAACTGCTCCTGCCGCAGCATGGCTAGAAAATAGGATTGGTCCTTGCTGCGGTCGACCCCCTTGAGCAGCAGGTATCTCCTTGTGGACTGCTCCCTATCGATGCGGGCGTAGTGCCCCGTCGCCATGGCGTCCGCACCCGACTCGATGGCTGCTTCCAGCAGGGCGCCGAACTTCACATGCTGGTTGCACCGGATACAGGGGTTGGGTGTCATCCCCATGCTGTATTCCCGGCAGAAATCCGCTACCACCTTTTCGCTGAATATATCCCGTAAATCCACCACCTGATGGGGGATATCCAGCCGACGAGCTATCCTCGCGGCCGCCGATACAGCATCTAGACCGCGCTGGTCGACCGATCCGTCAGAGTGAGCATCACCGGCGCGCGGCGGCCAGACCCGCATAGTCACGCCGATGACCTCATAGCCCTCCTCCTGCAACATAGCGGCAGCCATGGAGGAATCCACCCCGCCGCTCATCGCTACCGCTATTCTCGACATGCCTTTATATTAGCATATCCGTCGGGTCGAGACAGTGCAGTCCGCTATTGCAACCACGACCTGTTGCTCCTGCAACCAGTTGCATTATATGTCAACCCGATTTATAATAATTCCGTGAGTCCGAATAGTGAGCGCAGTTTGATCGAGAGCTTGCGCGAGCGAGGGTATCGCCTGACGCCGCAGCGGCTGCTGGTGGTGGAGGCCATCGAGGCCAGCGATGACCACATCAGCGCCGAGGAGATCCACAGCCAGGCACATGCCAGATACCCGTACATGAATATCTCCACCGTGTACCGCACCCTGGATCTGTTGAAGGAGCAGGGTCTGGTAGCCGAGTCGGACATGGGCGGCGGTCGCTTCCTGTACCACCCGGTGGGCAAAGCTCACCATCATCACCTGGTGTGCCGCAAGTGCGGCAGGGTTCAGGATATAGAGGTCTCGGCCTTCGAGGGCCTGCGAAAGGAACTCAAGTCCAGCTACGGCTTCGATGCGGTGTTCGACCACATGGCCATCTTCGGAACCTGCAAATCATGCCGGGGTTGATATATTTTTTACCCATAAGTGCAATAAGTTGCACCTGCCAGCAAGTGCTGATAGGGAAAAGGAGGCGAGATGAAGATATGCATTACCGGGAAGGGCGGCTGCGGCAAGAGCATGGTCGCGGTGCTGATGTCGAAGGTGCTGGCGGCCCGCGGCTACAGCGTGCTTCTGGTGGACGCGGACGAGTCCAACCTGGGGCTGCAGCGCCTGCTGGGGTTGAAGATTGAACCCAGGCCCCTGCTCGAATACCTCGGCGGCAAGCCGGCGCTGCAGAAGAAGATGATCGATGCGTTCAAGCAGTCGACCGGCGAACCGCAGATGGTCATCCTGCCGCAGGATTCCATCTCGTTGAGCGACCTGCCGCCCGATTATATTGCCAGCGCTGACGGCATAAGCGTCCTCAGGATCGGCAAGATCGAGCACGCGATGGAGGGGTGCGCCTGCCCCATGGGGGCGCTGGCCCGGGACTTCCTGGAGAAGTTGTCCCTAGGCGACAGGGAAGTGGTCATCACCGACCACGAGGCCGGGCTGGAGCACTTCGGCCGCGGCGTGGAGCGCGGTGTGGATGCAGTACTTATTGTGGTCGACCCATCGTACGAGTCGTTATTGCTGGCGGAGAAGATAGAATCGCTGGCTAAAGGCTTCGGCGTCAGGACACTGGTGGCCCTTAACCGGGCAACCCCCGACGTGGTGGATGAAATGAAGAGCGAATTGAAAAAGCGGGGCATGGATGTTTCCGGCAGCATCGGCTACGACCCCGAGGTGTTCCGTGCCTGCCTTAAAGGAGAGCCGCTGAACGCTGCTGAGGCGGAAAAGGATGTGGCGGCGCTGATCGATGTTATCGGGTTGAAGGGATAACCAATGAAATGTGAACGTTGTCGGCGGGAAATCACGGAGGATGAGGCCTTCGTCCATGCATGCCTGAACCTGTGTGAGGACTGCTATCTGGAAGAGGTCAGCAAGCCTCAGGTCTGCGACCCGTGGGCGGCATACAACGCGCAGAGTTGCAGGGAGAACATGGGCCTTGAGGGGGAGGCAGGCCTCACCGAATTGCAGCAGACCCTGTATCAGTTCGTGAAAGAGAAGGGTAAGGTGAGCGCGGATGAAATACGGGAGGCGTTCGACCTGTCGCAGAACGAGCTGATGACCAGCTTCGCCGTCCTGAGGCACTGCAGCCTGGTGAGGGGATGCAAAGAGAACAACGAGATCTACCTCACAACGTTTGAACAGGAATAGACGAAGGAGATACTATGAAGAATCGTCCACATCGATTATTGCTAATCGCAGCCCTGTCCCTTGCCCTGATTTCGGCGACACTGTTAACCTTTGCTTGTACCCCGGCAGCGCCGACCGGGCCAGTCACCTACACCATCAGCGACCCCACCGGCGACTGGGGCTACCCCTCCCCTTACCTCCGCTACTCACGGGGCCCCGGACACATAAGGATGAGCTTGATATTCGATACGCTGGTGTGGAAGGACGCCGACGGATTCATCCCCGCCCTGGCCGAAGACTGGGAATATATCGAGGCGGACAACGCCTATCTGTTCCGCCTGCAGCACGGCGTCACCTGGCACGACGGCCAGCCGTTCACCGCCGACGATGTCGCCTTCACCGTCGACTACGTCAAGTCGCATCCCGACCCCTTCGTCACCCTCGTCGGTCCCACCGGCATCAACCGGTCGGAAGTAATCGACGATCACACCATCAAGCTGTATCTGGAGCAGCCGTACGCCCCGTTCCTCACCGACATCGCCAACACCATGGTCATACTGCCGCAGCATATATGGGACGGGGTGGACGACCCGATGAGCCTTGCCGGGCCGGAGGCGGTCATCGGCACCGGCCCCTATAAACTGGTTGACTACAGCAAGGAGCACGGCACCTACCTCTACGAAGCGTACGAAGATTATTACCTGGGCAAGCCCGAAGTCGATCGCATCATATTCACCAAGGTCAGTGACGATATGGCCGCCGCCGCGCTGAAGCAGGGCACGGTGGACGCCGCCAGCATACCCGCCGACCTGGCTGCCGATATGGCAGCCGCTGGCTTTGACGTGATACTCTGCCCCTACGGCTGGAATGCCAAGATGACCATCAACCACCAGAAGGAGCCCTTCTCATCGAGGGAGTTCCGCCAGGCGCTGGCCTACGCCATAGACCGCGAGGCGCTGGTGCAAGTGACGCAGCGGGGGCACGCCATCGCCGGCAGCCCCGGCCTGCTGCCCCCCGACAGCCAGTGGTTCAACCCAGACATCGAGTGGTACGATTACAACGTATCGAAGTCGCTGCAGCTGCTGGAAGGCCTGGGTTACGAGCTGCAGAATGGGAATCTGATGAAGGGCGGAAAGCAGCTGGAGGTAAAGCTCTTCACACAGATGATGTACGGTTTCGATGAGGTGGGCCAGTTCGTCAAGGATGCGCTGGAGGATATCGGCATCGCGGTCGACCTGCAGGTGATGGAGGGCAAGACGCTCGATGCCAAGGTGGAGGCGTGGGACTTCGACCTCTCGATATACGGCCACGGCGGCCTGTACGAGCCGTCGATACTGCCCAAGGTTATAACCGCCGGGGGGTTCAACAGCGCCCGCTACACCCAGAACGCAACGCTGAATCAGGTGCTGGAGGACCAGTTGCATGAGATGGACCCGGATGCACGGCTGGAGCTGGTGCAGCAGGCTCAGGACATATACGCCAAGGAGTTGCCGGCGCTGACCCTGTACCACCCCGACTGGTACTGGGCGCACGACGGCACCGTGGAACTGTTTTACACCTTCGAGGGCGTTTCATCGGGGGTACCCATACCGCTGAACAAGATGGCGTTTCTGGAATACAACAAATAGGTACGAGGAGGGTTAAGATGGGAGATATCGATGGGCGAGAACTCGAAACGAGGCTGGGGTACTGGATACATCACAACCGGGAGCACGGCGACGAGTTCAGGGAATGGGCCGGCAAAGCGGGGGAGGCCGGCATGGCCCCGGTCGAGGCCCGTCTGATAGAGGCAGCGGAACTGATGGCGCAGGCCACCGCCGCCCTAGAGGAGGCGCTGCGGGCTCTCAAATCGGCGTGAACCGAATCCAGCTTTTTAGAGGTGACTATGGCTATTAGTGAGAAACGTAGCGATACCCACAGCCAGGAGGATATGAAGCTCAGGCCCGTAGGATTCGTGCGGAGCAGTATCGCTGAGCCCAGCCTGGTGGCCAGAGCGGGAGACCTGGATTGTGATTCCCCGATCGAGGACCACCAAGCGCGAATCGAGAAATACAAAGAGGAGCGGAGGTCGATATCCGAGCTGGTGATCGACAGCGGGCTGGTGGAGGACGGCATACTGGACGGCATAGAGGAATTCTCGCACCTGCTGGTGCTCTACTGGGCGCATTTGGGCTCGCCGGAGGGCAGGAAGCTGACGCGGGGACACCCGATAGGCAGGAAGGAATTCCCGCTGGTGGGCATATTCGCCACCCGCAGCCCGATGAGGCCCAATCCCGTGCTGCTGACCACCGTGGAACTGGTGGAACGGCGCGGCAACGTGCTGAGGGTAACCGGCCTGGATGCGGTTGACGGCAGCCCCCTGATCGATATCAAGCCTTACACTCCCGGATATCACCAGGTGCATGATGTTCGCATGCCGCAGTGGATGGAGCTGATAACCAGAGAGTTCCGAGAGGATGAGATCGATTAGAACGATTTGCAGCCGGTCGGCATCGCGCTTCGGCTTGCTGGGACGGGTGCTGGGGGCTCAAAACATCACCACCTACATCATCGCGCTGGCCATCATACTGACGCTCAACTTCCTGCTCCCCCGGCTGATGCCCGGCGACCCGCTGATGGCGATCTACGGCGACGAGGCGCTGGTGCAGATGTCGCCGCAGCTCCAGGCCAACCTGGTGGAGCGCTTCGCCCTGGATCAATCGTTATGGCAGCAGTTCGGCGCCTACCTCAAGGGGCTGTTCACCGGCGACCTGGGCTACTCCTACTACTACAACGCCCCGGTCTTCGATGTGATACTGGGTCGGCTGCCGTGGACGCTGCTGCTGGTGGGCCTGTCGCTGGTGCTGTCGACCTTCGTCGGCGTCTTCCTCGGCATCGAGTCGGGGTGGCGCCGCGGCAGCAGGCTCGACCGCAGCATGCTGGCCGGGATGATGTCGCTGAACGGCTTCCCCGATTTCTTCATCGGCACGGTGCTGCTGCTGGTCTTCGGGGTCACGCTGGGGCTGCTGCCGCTGTCCGGGGCGATGACGCCGTACTCCGGGCTATCCGGCGGGGCGCTGCTGCTGGACGTACTCAAGCACCTCGTGCTGCCGCTCACAGCGCTCACGCTGGCCCACGTGGCCGCCGCTTACCTTCTCACCCGCAATACGATGATAACCGTGCTCAAGGAGCCCTTCATGCTCACCGCCAGGGCCAAAGGCCTGTCGCCGCGGGTGCTCAAGTATCGGCACGCCGGCCGCAACTCCATGCTGCCGGTGCTGACCATGACCGGTGTATGGGTGGGTGTAATGATCACCGGCACCCTGTTCATCGAGATAATCTTCTCTTACCCCGGGCTCGGTTACCTCATGTATGAGGCATTACTGTTCCGTGATCACGTGGTGATACAGGGGGTGCTGCTGCTGGTGGCCACCGCGGTGCTGGCGGTCAACCTGCTGGTCGATCTGGCCTACACCAGGGTAGATCCGAGGGTCGGCTATGCACATTAGCATGAGGAGAGAGGTATCGCGCAGCCACAGCGGCCGCTTCGGAATCGGCCTGCTGGCGCTGATCACGGCGATGGCGCTGTTCGCCCCGCTGCTGGCGGGCTACGACCCCCTGGTCCAGAGCACGGCCGCTTTCCAGCCCCCGTCGGCGGGACACCTGCTGGGCACCAACCATGTGGGCCAGGACATCTGGAGCCAGCTGGTGTACGGCGCCCGCACGTCACTGCTGGTAGGTTTCACGGTGGCCTCCATAGCGACGCTCCTGAGCGCCATAATCGGCGCTGCCTCGGCGCTCATAGGCGGCCTGTTCGACCGCATAACGATGAGGATAGTGGACGCCTTTATCGTCATACCGATCCTGATCATCATGGTGCTGCTGGCGGCTTACCTGAAGCCGAGCCTGTGGGTGCTGATAGTCATGCTGTCCCTGCTCAGCTGGCAGGGCGGCGCCAGGACGGTGAGGGCTCAGTCCCTGTCCCTAAAGGAGCGCATGCACGTGTCCGCAGCGCGATGTTTCGGCGCTGGCAGGTGGTACCTCATCCGCCGCCACATACTGCCCGACCTGAGCCCGATACTGGTCGTCGGGTTCATCCACAGCCTGCGGCGTGCCGTTTTCCTGGAGGCGGGGCTGGCCTTCATCGGCATCGCCGACCCCGGCACCGTTAGCTGGGGCATGATGATGAAGAAGGCACTGGACTTCAGTTACATGGACGCGTGGACCTGGTGGTTGATCCCGGCGGGGGTCGCCCTGTCGCTCACCATCGTCGCCATAACCTTCATCGGCCACGCTATGGAGCCGGCGATGGACCCCCGGTTGCGGAAGGAAGTGGAGGGAGAGGCCATTGCTTAAGCTGGTTGACCTGAGGGTGAGCTACGGGCGCGACCAGATACTGAACGGTATCGACCTGGAGGTGAAGGACGGAGAGTCCCTGGCCGTCATCGGCGAGTCGGGCGCGGGCAAGACCACGCTGGGATTGAGCCTGATGCGGCTGGCGGAGGGCGATATCCGCGGGCAGGTATATCTCGACGGGGAGGAGCTGCTCTCACTTCCTGAATCTTCGATGCGGGACATCCGCGGCAGGCGGATGTCGATGGCCTTCCAGAACGCCAACAACGCCCTTAACCCGGTACACGATGTGCTGGGGCAGGTGATGGAGCCCCTGCTGGCTCACGGTATCGTCGACAAGCCGCAGGCCAGGGAGCGTGCCGAGGATTCGTTGACACGCTGCGGGCTGGACCCGGACAAGTTCAGCGCCTACCCCCACCAGCTCAGCGGCGGCGAGCAGCAGCGGGTGTTGATCGCCATGGCTCTGGTGAGCGAGCCGGAGCTGATAATACTCGACGAGCCGGTCTCCTCGCTGGACGCCGCCTCCCGCGCGGGGATCATCGAGCTGCTGCAGGGCATTCGCGGCTCCAGTACCATGATAATCGTCACTCACGATATATCTTCCGCCGCACACCTGGCGGACAGGGTGGCCTCGCTGTACGCCGGGCGCATAATGGAGCTGGGGGCCACCACCGATGTGCTGTCCAGCCCGAAGCATCCCTACACCCGCGCCCTGCTGAGGTCATACCCCAACATGACCACGGTCAAGGATCTGCAGGGGATCAAGGGCAGGCTGGTCCGGCCGGTCCCCGGATGCCCGTTCCACCCCCGCTGCACGCAGGCGATACCGGTGTGCGCTCAGGAGATACCCGAACTTCGCGCCTGCGAGGGCCGAGCCGTGGCCTGTCACCGCGGCGGGGTCGTTACCCTGCTCGAGACCCGCAACATCAGCAAAGCCTTCGGCCAAACCAGGGCGGTGGACTCGGTCAGCCTGGACATCGTGGGGGGAGAGACGCTGGCGCTGGTGGGGCAGAGCGGATCGGGCAAGACAACGCTGGCCAGGGCCATCGTGGGGCTGCTGGAGGCGGACAGCGGCGAGCTGTATTTCGAGGGACAGAGGGTCGACAGCCGGGATAAGGAATTCTACAAGCAGGTGCAGATGGTCTCGCAGAACCCCGGGGAGGCGCTGAGCCACCGCCTTACCGTCCGCGAGCTGGTGATGGAGCCGCTGGACATCCAGGGTATCGGGAACGGGGAGGAGCGGCTACAGAAGGTCGTTCGCGTGCTGGAAGAGGTGGAGCTGCCCTCCGGCGAAGCCTTCCTCGATACCTACCCCCATCATCTGAGCGGGGGGGAAATGCAGCGGGTGGCCATCGCCCGCGCCCTGGTGCTGGACCCCAAACTGCTGATAGCCGATGAGCCGACGGCATTCCTCGACTCCAGCGTGCAGGCCAAGATCTTGAGGCTGCTGCTCACCCTGCAGGAGCAGCGCGGGCTGAGCATGCTGTTCATCACCCACGACATCGCGATGGCACGCAAGGTCAGCGATAGGATGGCGGTCATGCTCGATGGGAGTATCGTGGAGCAGGGCCCCGCCAACCGCGTCGTTACCGAGCCCCGTCATCCGTATACCCAGCAGTTGATCGGCACCGCATCCCACCTGCACCTGTGGGGCGACGGCGACCGGCTGCACCACACCCACACTCAACAGGAATAGCATCGGCGGCGAGTACGCTCGCGTCGCCTTCGAAGGGATGGCGATACCCTGTCGGGATGCGGCGCAGGCTGATAATTCAAGCGGGGGCGGGATAAGCCAGGGCTCGCGATCAGCTCTCTGAAAAGGATCGGATAAACACACAGTTCGATGCCGGCGCGGGGTGTGCTGCACGTGCCGGTAAGCCTGCCCCGTCTTTATTTCCAGCGATAAATGTGTTAAAATAATATAAGCTGGTCGTTTGTATCCAGATAGTGAGGGTATAGATGCCGAGTAGATTCGAGAAGTTCACCGAGAGGGCACGCAAGGTGCTAACGCTGTCCCAGGAGGAAGCGCAGCGCTTCAATCACAACTATATCGGGACGGAGCATATCCTGCTGGGGCTGGTGAGGGAAGGCGAGGGGGTTGCCGCCAAGGTGCTGGCCAATCTAGGGGTGGAGCTGGAGAAGGTGCGCAGCGCCGTGGAATACATCATCGGCCGGGGGGAGAAGACCGTCAGCGGCGAGATCGGCCTGACGCCGCGGGCCAAGCGGGTCATCGAACTGGCGGTGGATGAGGCGCGGCGTTTGAATCACAACTACATCGGCACCGAGCACCTGCTCCTCGGCCTGCTGCGTGAGGGCGAGGGGATGGCGGCCGGCGTCCTGGAGAGCCTGGGCATCAGCCTGGACAAGGTGCGCGCGGAGACCGTGCGCCTTCTCAGCCAGAGCGTTTCCCAATCCTCCACCGGGGTACGCCCCGTATCCAAGACCCCTACCCTGGATCAGCTCAGCGTAGACCTGACCGAGGCAGCAAGAGCCGGCAAGCTCGATCCCATCATCGGGCGTAGCAAGGAGATAGAGAGGGTCATCCAGATACTCAGTCGGCGCACCAAGAACAATCCGTGCCTCATCGGCGAGCCCGGCGTGGGCAAGACGGCCATTGTGGAAGGCCTGGCCCACCGTATAGCGGCCGGGGAGGTGCCGGATACCCTGTGCAACCGGCGGCTGCTGACGCTGGACATCGGCTCGCTGGTGGCCGGCACCAAGTACCGCGGGGAGTTCGAGGAGCGATTGAAGAAGGTCATCGAGGAGATAAAAACGTCGGGCAACTGCACCCTGTTCATCGATGAGATACATACCATTGTCGGGGCCGGTGCCGCCGAGGGCGCCGTTGATGCCTCGAGCATCCTCAAGCCGCCGCTGGCGCGGGGCGAACTGCAGTGCATCGGGGCGACCACCGCCGATGATTACCGTAAGCACCTGGAGAAGGATGCCGCACTGGAGCGCAGGTTCCAGCCGGTCACCGTCGAGGAGCCCTCGGTCGAAGAGACCGTAGCCATCCTGTACGGCATCAGGAGCCGCTACGAGGAGCATCACAAGCTGATAATCAGCGACGAGGCGGTAACCACAGCAGCCTCGCTGGCGGCCAGGTATATCCCCGACCGTTTCATGCCGGATAAGGCTATCGATCTCATAGACGAGGCCTCATCGCGGGTGCGTATCCGCAACTTCTGTGCTGCCTCCACATTGAAGGAAGCCATCCAGGAGATTGAGACCATCGGCGATGAGGATAAGGAAGAGGTGCTCGTTGCGGCGCAGGACGCCGGCAGCGTAGCGGAAGCGGATCTGGAGCCGCCGCCCGCCGACGAGATGCCGCAACCGGAGCAGGAAGCCGAAAAGCCGGTGGTCACTGCGGAGGAGATAGCCGAGGTGGTGAGCATGTGGACCGGGATCCCGGTTACCCGCCTCGCCAGCGATGAATCGTCCCGCCTGCTGCAGATGGAAGAGGTACTGCACCGGCGCATCGTGGGGCAGGACGAGGCGATAACGGCGATAGCCAAGGCGGTGAGGCGGGCGCGGGCCGGCATCAAGGACCCCCGGCGCCCCATAGGCAGCTTCATCTTCCTCGGCCCCACCGGCGTGGGCAAGACCGAGCTGGTAAGGGTACTGTCCGAGTTCATGTTCGGCAGCCAGGACGCCCTCATCCGGCTTGACATGTCGGAGTTCATGGAGAAGCACGCCGTGGCGCGGCTGGTGGGAGCGCCGCCGGGCTATATAGGCTACGACGAGGGCGGACAGCTCACCGAGGCGGTGCGGCGCAAGGGATACTCCGCCATCCTGCTGGATGAGATCGAGAAGGCGCACCCCGACGTGTTCAACATCCTGCTGCAGATATTCGATGACGGGCACCTCACCGATGCCAAGGGGCGCCGCGTCGATTTCCGCAACACTATCATCGTCATGACCAGCAATATCGGCGCCGAGCTGATCAAGCGGGATTCCACGATGGGGTTCGCCACCAAGACCGAGGAGTCCAAGTCCGAGCAGCAGGCCTACGAGCGGATGAAGGACAAGGTGCTGGAGGAGATGAAGAAGTTCTTCCGCCCCGAGTTCCTCAACCGCATCGACGGCACGGTGGTGTTCCACGCCCTGAACAAGGATCATATCAAGCAGATAGTGGATCTCATGCTCCGCGACGTATGGAAGGAGCTGGCCGACAAGGCGATAAAGATGGAGGTTACCGAAGCGGCAAAGGAGCTGCTCGGAGAGAAGGGCTTCGACCCGGTGTTCGGGGCGCGCCCGCTGCGGCGCGTGATCCAGGACCTGGTGGAGGACCCCCTCTCGGAGGCCCTGCTCCGCGGCGATTTCGGCACCGGTGACACCGTGCTGGTGGACTGCGAGGACGGCAGGATAGTGCTGCGCACCCTGGAGGTTGCCACACAGCCGGCACAGTAAATCGACGGTATCGAAACAGCACACGAGCCCCGGGCAGCGCCCCGGGGTTTTACGTCTCGGCGATCCGGAGACACCTTTCGATTGAGGCCTCCCGGTAAGTAATGTATAATACTCCCGAGGTTAAACCTTGGAAAAAGGGCGGGTCTTCGTCTGCCAGCAGTGCGGCAGGGAGAGCATCAAGTGGCTGGGGCGCTGCCCCGACTGCGAGGGGTGGAACACCTTCGTGGAGACGCTGCGCGCGCCGGTCAGCCAGTCGAGAGCCGCTCGCAGCTCCAATGCCCCGCTGGAGCTTTCCCAGGCTACCATCGAGGAAGCCCCGAAGCTGGCGGTAAATATATCGGAGTTCAACCGGGTGCTCGGCGGCGGGATCGTGCCCGGCTCGCTGGTGCTCATCGGCGGTGAGCCCGGGATCGGTAAATCCACCCTGCTGTTGCAGGTGGCGGCGATGGTGGCACAGGGCGGCGGCAGGGTGCTGTACATCGCCGGCGAGGAGTCCCCGGGGCAGATAGGGCTGCGTGCCAGGCGCCTGGGCGTGGACGGCGGCCGCCTCTTCATGCTGGCGGAGACCAACATTGAGTTGATCACTGAGCATCTGTCCCAGTCATCGCCCGACCTGGCCATCATCGACTCCATCCAGACCGCCTACCTCGACGATATGGGCGGGGCCCCCGGCAGCGTGGGGCAGATCCGAGAATGCACCATGAGGCTGATGCAGTGGGCCAAGCCGGCCAACGTCCCGGTGTTGATATCAGGCCACGTGACCAAGGACGGGACCATCGCCGGCCCGCGGGTGCTGGAGCACATCGTGGACGTAGTTCTGTACCTGGAGGGGGAACCCTTCAGCGCCTACCGGCTGCTGAGGGGGGTCAAGAACCGCTTCGGCTCCACCAATGAGGTGGGCATCTTCGAGATGCGGAGCCAGGGTTTGGTGGAGGTGACCAATCCGTCTCAGGTTTTCCTGGCGGAACGCGGCGGGGAGACGGTGGGCTCGGCGGTGGTGCCCACGCTGGAGGGCACACGGCCGCTGCTGGTGGAGATACAGGCGCTCACCACCAACACCCCCTACGGCCCGCCCCGTCGCATATCCAACGGCATAGATTTCAATCGCCTGCTGATGATCGCCGCCGTCCTCACCAAGCGGGCCGGGCTGGCGCTGGGGAACCAGGACATCATCGTCAATGTCGCCGGCGGCCTCAAGGTTAACGAGCCCGCTGCCGACCTGGGCGTCGCCCTGGCCATCGCCTCCAGCCTGCGCAACGTCGCCGTCGACCCCGAGATGGTCGCCATCGGCGAACTGGGGCTGTCCGGAGAGCTGCGGTCGGTGCCCCACCTGGAGCGACGGCTGGGCGAGGCGGCCAAGCTGGGCTTCAAGCGCTGCCTGCTGCCTGCATCGAAGAACCTCGCTGCCCCGCAGGGGATGACGCTGCTGGGGGCGGCGTCGATAAGGGAAGCTCTGAGGCTGGCCTTGCCCAAATCCGGTAAGCCTGAAACCGACTAGAAGGCCTCGCCGCGTGAAACGCATGGATGTCGAATCGGCGGAGACCCGACAGGCGCATCTCAGGGCCCTGATACGGGGGCTGGGTTCGGTGCTGGTGGCATATTCCGGGGGCGTGGACAGCACCCTGCTCGCGTACTTGGCACGTGATGTACTTGGCGATAGGGCGCTGGCGGTCACCGCTTCATCGCTTACCCGAACCACCGCAGAGCTGGCTTATGCCGAATCACTAGCCCACGACATCGGCATCCGTCATCTGGTTATCGAGACCGATGAGATGGATGATCCCCTGTTCGTGGCCAACGACCCCCGGCGCTGCTACCACTGCAAGCGGCGACTCTTTCAACGACTGCATAGCATCGCCATCGACAAAGGTCTGGAGAATGTGGCCGACGGCACCAACTGCGACGACCGCAGCGATTACCGCCCCGGCAGCGATGCCGCCATCGAGTTCGGCATCATCAGCCCTCTTTCGGAAGCAGGCCTCGGCAAGCAGGAGGTGCGCTTAATGGCCCGCAGCCTTCACTTGCTCAACTGGGATATGCCGTCATCGCCGTGCCTGGCCACCCGCATCCCGCACGGCACCCCGATAACCGCGGCGCTGCTCGGCACCATCGCCGCAGCGGAGGGATCGCTGCGGAAGCTGGGGCTGACCGACTTCCGGGTGCGGCACCACGGCGACACCGCCCGCATCGAGGCCAGCCCTGCCGATGTGACAATGCTCAACGAGAACTCGACATGGCAACGCGCGGTATCGGAGCTCGGGTCGCTGGGCTACTCCCGTGTCGTTCTGGATCCGGCCGGGCATCGCGCGTGAACAGGGTCGATACCGCAGGAGGAAGCGAATGAACAGCGGTAAGGCAATCAAATTACCACCGCCGAAGACCAAGGGACAGATGTCCCTGGAGGAGGCCATCGCCGGGAGGAGCTCGGTGAGGGAATACTCTACAGACGCCCTGTCGGTCGTTCACCTCTCACAACTGCTGTGGGCGGCGCAGGGGATCACTCACGGCGACCGGTTCAGGGCGGCCCCCAGCGCCGGCGCCACCTACCCGCTGGAGCTGTTCGTGGTGGCGGGCAGGGTCGAAGGGCTGGAGGCAGGCATCTACAGCTACGATGTCCTCAACCACTCGCTGCATCTGCATATGGAGGGGGAACAGAGCCAGAAGCTGCTCGAGGCCTCTTCGTTCAAGCAGGATTTCATCGCGCAGGCGCCGGCGGACATAGTCGTTTGCGCCGTCTGCGAGCGCACCACCGGTTTCTACGGCCAGCGCGGGGTCAGGTACGTGCATATGGACGCCGGGCACGCCGCTGAGAACATCGCCCTGCAGGCGGTGGCGCTGGGGCTGGGCACGGTGATGGTGGGCGCCTTCGATGACGATGCGGTAAGCACCGCGATGTGCCTGCCGGAGGAATTGGCGCCGCTGTATATCATCCCGGTGGGAAAACAGGCGAGTCCGAACGTCTAGCCGACTATACGGTGTTCAGAAGCCACAAACCGATTTATTCTTTATAGTAGTACAGCCCATTTTCTCAGCAATTCCGGTCAAGAAGCCATCGCTGACAGGTTGTATCCTTGTGCAAGAGGTTGAAACGTGGAGCATTGGGAAAAGATTACAGCGGTCCATCGTATGCAGGTTTGTATCGAGGCACATCTGACCGAGCCGGTCACCCTGCGCATGCTCGCGAACGCGGCAGGGTATTCGCCCTGGCATTCCGCGAGGCTCTTCAGAGAGCTGACAGGGAAAACGCCGTTCGATTACATCCGGGCTCTCCGACTGTCCCGGGCGGCCGAGAGACTGATCGATGGGGACGAGAGAATCATCGATGTGGCGTTCGATTTCGTCTTCGACTCTCACGAGGGCTTTACACGGGCCTTTTCCAGACAGTTCGGCATCACGCCAAAGAGCTACTCCAAGAACAAACCGCCTCTGAGACTCTTTATGCCCGCATCCGTCCACGATTACTACCTTAAAATGCAAAAAGGAGATGACAGTATGTCTAAGAGAACTAAAGCCAATACCATTTTCGTTCAAGTTGTGGAACGGCCCGCAAGGAAGCTCATACTGAAGCGTGGCGTCAGAGCGACGCACTACTTTGAGTACTGTGAGGAGTTGGGCTGCGATGTCTACCAGGAGCTTAAGGATGTGAAGGAAGCCCTTTACGAGCCTATCGGGATGTGGCTGCCTGATAACCTGCGCAAGCAGGGAACATCGGAATACGCTATGGGAGTGGAAATGCCTGCCGGATACGAAGGCCCGGTGCCGGAAGGCTACGAAACCATCGACCTCAAGCCGTGCAAGATGATGGTCTTTCAGGGACAGCCTTATGATGACGCCAAATTCGAGCAGGCCATCGGTGACCTTTGGGCAGTGATGAAGACCTACAATCCTGAGCTGTACGGCTTTGTGTGGGCGGATGAAGACGGGCCTCGCTTTCAACTTGAGCCTCAGGGCTACCGCGGCTATATTGAGGCTAGGCCGGTAAGACAGATACACAGATGCTAGGAACGATAACCAAGCGGGTAGCGCAGCATCATCGCCACGCTCATTATCGTGGCGCTGGGGCTGGGCACGGTGATGGTGGGCGCCTTCGATGACGATGCGGTAAGCACCGCGATGTGCCTGCCTGAGGGATTGCAGCCGCTGTATGTAATACCTGTGGGCAAGGCGGGCTAACGGTTCGGCTATCGCTGCGGCGGTTTGGCGCCCTTCTGCAGCAGCCAGTACTCCAGGCTGTCGGCCAGGGCCAGCCAGCTGGCCTCGATGATGTTGGTCGAGCTGCCGACGGTGTTCCACTCACGTTCGCCGTCGGTGGACTCGATGACCACCCGCACCCGCGCATCGGTCCCGCGGGCCCCCTCGATGACACGTACCTTGTAGTCCACCAGCCGCACCGATTCAAGCTCGGGATAGAACACCAGCAGTGCCTTGCGCATGGCGGCATCCAGCGCATCCACCGGGCCGTTGCCCTCGGCGGCGGTATGTATCACCTCATCACCCACCTTCACCTTGACCGTGGCCTCGGACAGCATCTCCTCCTCGTTCCTCTTGAGCGAAGGGCGGCGCCTCTTCTCCACCACCACCATGAAATCCACCAGCTCGAAGGGGGGGTGGTATCCCGGCTGGGCGCGCATGATCAACAGGTCGAATGAGGCCTCGGCACCCTCGTACTGGAAGCCGCGGCTCTCCATGTCCTTGACCCGCTGGAGCACGGCGCGGGCCTCCTCGCCATCGGTGGCCACGTTCAGGCCACGCTCCCTGGCCTTGTGGATGATGTTGCCCTTGCCCGAAAGCTCGGAAACCAGCGTGCGCCACCGGTTCCCCACCTGGGCGGGGTCTATATGGTGATAGCTCTCGTCCCACTTCATCATCGCCGCCACGTGCTGACCCCCCTTGTGGGCGAAGGCGCTGGCGCCCACGTAGGGAAGGTGGCTGTCCACCGCCAGGTTGGCCACCTCGCTGACGAAGTGGGACACCTCATTGAGCATAGCGAGCTGACGGTCGCTGACGCAGTCGATGCCCATCTTGAGCTTGAGGGCGGGGATGATGGAGCACAGGTTGGCGTTGCCGCAGCGCTCGCCGTAGCCGTTGATGGTCCCCTGCACCTGCACCGCGCCGGCGGCGACGGCGGTGAGGGAGTTGGCTACCCCCAGCTCGGCATCGTTGTGGGCATGGATGCCCAGCGGTATATCTACCGCCTCGCGCACCGCGCGCACGGCGGCCTCCACGTCAGCGGGCATCGCACCGCCGTTGGTGTCGCACAGCACGAGGCACTCGGCGCCAGCTTCAGCGGCGGCCTTCAGCGTGCCGACGGCGTAGGAGGCGTTGGCTTTATAGCCGTCGAAGAAATGCTCCGCATCGAAGAACACCCTTTTGCCCTTGTTTTTGAGGTAGCCGACGGAGTCGGCGATCATGCGCAGATTCTCGTCGAGGGTGGTCTCCAGCACCTGCGTCACGTGCATATCCCAGCTCTTGCCCACGATGGTCACCACGCCGGTGCCGGCCTCCAGCAGGGCGCGCAGGTTGGGGTCCTTGTCCGCCCTGGCCTTTGGATGCCGCGTGCTGCCGAAGGCCACCAGGACGGCGTTGGCGAGCTTCGAATCGCGGGCCTTGGTAAAGAACTCCTCGTCCTTGGGATTGGAGCCGGGCCAGCCGCCCTCGATGAAGTGGATGCCGAAATGGTCCAGCTTTTTGACTATGCGCAGCTTGTCCTCTACGGTGAAGGATATGCCCTCGCGCTGGGCCCCGTCGCGCAGGGTGGTGTCATACAGCTGTACCTGCGACAACTGCTATGCCTCCTGCAAAACCCTCTCCAGTATCAATCGCCCCATCTCGCTGGTGCCCACCTTGGTGTTACCGGTGCCCATTATGTCATAGGTGCGGTATCCGGTCTGGAGCACGTCCGTCACCGCCCGCTCTATCGCCTCCGCCCCTTGGGGTAGCCCCAGCGAGTAGCGCAGCATCATCGCCACGCTCATGATGGTGGCGATGGGGTTGGCCATGTTCTGCCCCGCCCGGCTCGGCGCGCTGCCGTGTATCGGCTCGTACATGCCGTGTATCCGCACTCCGTCCCGGGGCACCCCGGCCAGGCTGGCCGATGCCAGCATACCCATCGATCCGGCGAGCATCGAGGCCTCGTCGGTGATGATATCGCCGAACATGTTGGAGGCCACCAGTACATCGTACTCCACCGGCCTCTGGATCAGGCGCATAGTGCAGGCGTCCACCAGCACGTGCTGCAGCTCCACGTCGGGGTAATCCCGCGACACCTCGACGGCCACCTCGCGCCACAGCCGCGATGACGCCAGCACGTTGGCCTTGTCCACCGATGCCAGCTTCCTGCGGCGGCTGCGGGCTATCTCGAAGCCGACCCGCATGATGCGCTCTATCTCGTAGTCCGCGTACAGCATGGAGTCCACCGCCTTGCGTCCCTTGGCCGTCGTCCACCGCTTCTTCGGTTTGCCGAAGTAGATACCCCCGGTCAGCTCGCGCACGACTATCAGGTCCACGCCGCGGATCACCTCCGGCTTGAGGTTGGTGGAGTTCTCCAGCATGGGCAGCACCTTCACCGGCCGCAGGTTGGCGAACAGCTTGAGCCCCTTGCGCAGGCCGAGCAGCCCGTCCTCCGGATGCACCGACCCCAGCGGGTCGTCCCACTTGGGGCCGCCCACCGCTCCCAGCAGCACCGCATCGCATTTGCGGCACATGCGCAGCGTCTCTTTAGTCAGCGCCACGCCGTGGCGGTCGATGGCGATGCCGCCGATATCTCCCTCGTGCAGCGTGACGTCGTGGCCGAATCTGTTGCAGACCGCCACCAGTACCCTGGCCGCCTCCGCCGCCACCTCGGGTCCGACGCCGTCGCCGGGAAGATACGCTATATCGAACTTCACTTGGCTCCCTTCATCTTACTCCTGGTATATTCGATGAGTCCCCCCGCCGATACTATGCCCATCATGAAATCGGGGTACGGCTCAGCGGTGAACAACTTATCCTTGCTGATATCTTTTATCTGACCTTTCTCGAGTTCGACCTCTAGCTCATCGCCGGCGTCGATCTCGTCCGCCTGGGCGCACTCCAGCAGCGGCAGGCCGATGTTGATGGCATTGCGGAAGAAGATACGGGCGAAGCTCTGCGCTATCACGCAGGATACCCCCGCCGCCTTGAGCGCCAGCGGGGCGTGCTCCCGAGAGGAGCCGCAGCCGAAGTTGGTGGTGGCCACGATGATGTCGCCCGGCTTCACGCGACTGAGGAACTCCGCGTCGATGTCCTCCATGCAGTGCTGCGCCAGATCCTGCGCCTCCGACACGTTGAGATAACGCGCCGGTATGATGGCGTCGGTGTCTACATTCGCCCCGTACTTATGCGCCTTGCCCTTGAGTTTCAACTTCTCCTTCTTCCCTCCTCTTCTTACTCGTGCTTTGGGTCGATTTCTTTGCCCTCGGCTCCGTCTTTTTGGCCTTGGGCTTCGCTTTCGCGGTCGTAGGCTTGGCCTTTTTGGTCGTGGGCTCCGCCTTCTCGGCGGCAGCCTTCTTGACCTTCGGCTCGGCTTTCTTAGCTTTCGTCTCTGTTGTCTTGGCCTTGGGCGTGGCCTTCTTCTTGGCCTTCGGTTTGGGTTTCTCCGCCGGCTCTTCGGCGACCGGCTCGGCGGCTGCCTCCTTCACCAGCTCGACCTCGACCGGCTTCGCCTCCGGCGTGGCGCGCAGCGGGGCCTGGCCGGTCTCCCACCAGTGCCTAGCGTCCGCCGCAGCCACCTCCAGGTCGATATCCCTCTGCCGTGCCGACTGCTCGCAGATCAGCAGGGCGGTGGTCCTGCCGTGCATCACCGCCGCCGCCTCGTCCATGTCCCCCATCTGCGAGCGCACCCGCCGCTCCTTGGCCCGGGCCTGCTCCACGGTGGGGGCGTTGCTGCGGAAATCGACCGTCTCCTGCTCGATGAACAGGTAGCCTGTCCCCCGCGCGATAACGACATTGCCGCATACACAGCCCTCGTCGCAGCACCTGCCGTCGCCGTCGGGCAGCGGCACCTCGAAGTAGCCCTCAGGCAATAGCTCAACCTCCGGCGGTTCGGCCGCCGGTTTGGCCACTGACGTCGGCGCGCCTTTCGGCCCCTGCGCCGCCGGACGCGGGCGCTTGCCCGCCACCGGGCGTTTCTTCCGCTTCTTTTTCTTCTTCCCGAAGAGCCAGCTGAACATGCCCATTTTGCACCTCCCCGGCGCCTATTTATCCCCTCTCACCGACCTTTTCATCCAGATGATAATGATTATACACGCAACGAGTGTCACTGCCACGCCCACTACAAAACCCTTGAAGAAAAACTTGGCCGCCACCACCAGTACGGCGACTGCCAGCAGACCTACCGCCACGATTGTGACCTTGTTCACGATGCGGTGTCTGGCACGCTGGATATTCATGATATCGTCTTTCTTACTCCGCCACCTCGGTAGGGCTGCCGATGCGCCCCAGCACTGCGCTGGCGGCGGCCACCGCCGGGTTCGACAGGTAAACCTCGGACTGGGTGCTGCCCATCCGCCCCACGAAATTGCGGTTGGTGGTGGATATCGCCCGCTCGCCGGCGGCCAGCACCCCCATGTGCCCGCCGAGGCACGGCCCGCAGGTGGGCGTGCTCACCGCAGCGCCCGCCCGCACGAAGGTCTCGATGTAGCCGCGGCGCAGCGCCTCCAGGTACACCTCCTGGCTGCCGGGGAGCACCACCAGACGGACGTCGGGGTGGACCTTGTTCCACTTCAGCACGTCAGCGGCCATCTCCAGGTCCTCGATGCGGCCGTTGGTGCAACTGCCGATGACCGACTGGTCGATTTTTACATTGCCCGCCCGGCTCACCGGCCTGACGTTCGACGGCAGGTGAGGGAAGGCCACCTGCGGCTCTATTTCAGATACGTCGTACTCGATAATCTTCTCGTAAGCGGCATCCCTGTCCGGCTCGTAGGCGGTGTAGGGCCGCCCCGCCTTCTTCTGCAGGTACGCCCGCGTCTTCTTATCCACGCGGAACAGCCCGGCCTTTCCCCCGGCCTCGATGGCCATGTTGGCCATGGTGAAACGGCTGTCCATCGACAGGGCGCTGATAGCCTCGCCGGCGAACTCCATCGCCGCGTACCTCGCCCCGTCAACGCCGATATCACCTATGGTGTATAGGATAAGGTCCTTACCGCTGACCCACTTGTTAAGCCTGCCGTGGTACACGAACTTGATCGTCGGCGGCACCTTCATCCACACCTCGCCGGTGGCCATGGCGCAGGCGATATCGGTGGAGCCCATGCCGGTGGCGAACGCCCCCAGCGCGCCGTAGGTGCAGGTGTGGGAATCGGCGCCCACCACCACGTCGCCGGGGAGCACCAGCCCTTGCTCCGGCAGCAGCACGTGCTCGATTCCACCCTTGCCCGACTCGAAATACACGATGCCCTGCTCCCGGGCGAAGTCCCGCATCAGCCTGGCCTGCTCCGCCGACGGGATGTCCTTGTTGGGCACGAAGTGGTCGGCCACCATGATGACCCTGTCCGGGTCGAATACCTTCGGCACCCCGATGCGCCCGAACTCCCGGATGGCGATGGGGGCGGTGATGTCGTTGGACATGACCACGTCGACAGCCACATTCAGGAACTCGCCGGGGGCGACCTGCTCCCTGCCGCTGTGTGCCGCCAGTATCTTCTCGGCGATGGTTGAACCCATTACTGTCCACCGAACCTTTTGGGCATCAACAGCGCTACGAGCGCTATCACTGCGGCAGCGGTAGCCACTATGTACATTCCGGCGCCGGCAGCGAGCCCGATAGCGGCCACCGCCCAGATCCCCGCGGCGGTGGTCAGCCCCGCCAGATACCCCTCACCGGTGCGGATGATAGCACCTGCCCCCAGGAACCCTATGCCGGCCACCACCCCGGCCGCTACGCGGGCTGCGTCCGCGCTCCCGAAGCCGTAGATGGAAGCGACGGTAAACAGGGCAGCGCCGACGCTGACCAGCATGCTGGTTCGAACGCCGGCCAGCTTCCCGGCATGCATCCGCTCCAACCCGATAATGCCTCCCAGCACTGCCGCCAGTAACAGCCTCAGCACCATTTCAAGCTCTACCGGCATAGATACTATACCTCCAAACGACTGCTATCCGGCTCTTTTCTTGCTCAACACCCTCAAGCCCTTCAGGTGCTCATCCTTATGCCCTGCTTCGAGGAAGGCCAGCTTACCGCAGGTCTCGAATTCACCGCACTCCCAGCAGCCTTCATAATTCAGCTTCTGAGCGCACTTCCTTATCTGGCAGAAGGGGTTCCCGCCGCCATCGCGACAGCCCTTGCACCTGAACCCGGAGAGGGTATCCAGGTCCTTCTTGAAAGCTTCGTAATCGCCGAGGAACGGCATAGAGGGCCACACCTGCTTCATCTTCTCCGCCCTCATGGTGCGCCGCAGATGCTTCGCCGCCTCGCTGATGGTCTTGGTATAGCCGAAACACCGGCCGCAATCGAGGCCGCAGTAAGCCGTCAATGTAACAGGGTTAGTCTGCGACATATCAGTAGCCAGTCAGTCGGCGAAGAACAACACCGCAAAGGTTATCGCCAGCGCTATCAGGCTGCTGGAGAGGCTGATGAGGATCAGTATCATCATCAGCTTGTGATGCTGCTCCAGGCCTTTTATGCGGCCCTCCAGCTTCTCTTCATCCATTACACACCGCCTTCATTCACTCGCCGCCAGCAGGCGATTGAGCGCGTTGATGTATGCCTTGGCGGAGGCGACGATGATATCGGTATCGGCGCCGCGGCCGGTGTATACCATACCCTCGCTCTCGATGCGTATGGTCACCTCGCCGATGGCATCGATGCCGGCGGTGACCGAGGTTACGCTGAACTCGATGAGCTTGTTGGACACCCCCACCAGCCGGTTGATCGCCTGGTACACCGCATCCACCGGCCCGGTGCCCAAGGCGGCATCGGCCATGACCTTGCCGTCGGGGGCGACCAGCCGCACCGTGGCCGTGGGCACGCTGCGGTCGCCGCAGGAAACCTGCACCTGCTCCAAATGATATGCCTCGGACGTGGTTCGCATCTCCTGCGCCACCAGCGATTCCAGGTCGCGGTTGGTTATCTCCTTCTTCTTATCGGCCAGCTCCTTGAAGGCGGCGAAGGCGCGGTCGAGCTCCTCATCGCTGAGGGTGTAGCCTATATTCTCCAGCCGCGTCTTCAGCGCGTGGCGCCCGCTGTGCTTCCCCAGTACCAGCGTGCTGGAGGGCCAGCCCACGTCCTGTGCGTCCATGATCTCGTAGGTGGTCCGCTCCTTGAGCACCCCGTCCTGATGTATCCCCGACTCGTGGCGGAAGGCATTGGCCCCCACTATAGCCTTGTTGGGAGATATGGAGAACCCGGTCAGCTGGCTCACCAGGCGGCTGGTCTTGTATATCTGCGATACGTCGATGCTGGTGCTCAGTCCGAAGAAGTCCTTGCGGGTGCGCAGCGCCATAACGATCTCCTCCATGGAGGCGTTGCCCGCCCGTTCTCCGATGCCGTTGATGGTGCACTCCACCTGCCGGGCGCCCGCGGCCAGCGCCGCCAGGCTGTTGGCCACCGCCAGCCCCAGGTCGTCGTGGCAGTGAACGCTGATCACCGCCCTCCGGATGTTGGGCACGTTCTCGAAGATGCCCCTGATCAGGCTGCCGAACTCGCCGGGGGTGGTGTAACCCACCGTGTCCGGGATGTTCACCGTGGTCGCCCCGGCATCTATGACCGCCTCGGTGATCTGGTAGATGAACGAGGGGTCGGTGCGGGTTGCGTCCATCGGGGAGAACTCCACATCATTGACATAACGCTTGGCCCGTTTAACCATCTCGCAGGCCAGTTCCAGCATCTCGGCGCGGCCCTTCTTCAGCTGGTAGTTGAGGTGGATGTCGGAGCTCGACAGGAAGACGTGTATCCGCCGCCGCTTGGCCTCCTTGATGGCCTCCCAGGCATAGTCGATGGCCTCCGCGTTGGCGTGGGCCAGCGCGCAGACAGCGGAGTTCTTGAGCTCCTTGGCGACCAGGCTGACCGCCTCGAAGTCGCCCGGCGATGCGATGGGGAACCCGGCCTCGACCACATCGACGCCCAGCCTCTCCAACTGACGGGCGATCTCCAGCTTCTCGTCGATGTTGAGCGTGGCCCCGGGGGCCTGCTCCCCATCGCGGAGCGTGGTGTCGAAGATTATCACCCGTTCCGTTTTAGCGCTCTTTGACCTCTTAGTGCTCATATCTCCACCGCCGGCGCTAAGCCGGCCTTCAACCGCATGTAATATCGATCACTTCTTGCCCTTGAGCCAGGGCATCATCGCCCGCAGCTTGGCGCCGACCTCCTCGATCTCGTGCTCCGCCTCGCCGCGGCGGGCGGCGTTGAACACCGGCCTCCCCGCCTGGTTCTCCAGTATCCACTCCCGGGCGAAGCTGCCGTCCTGTATCTCGCAGAGTATCTGCTCCATCTCCTCGCGCACGTAGTCGTCGATAACGCGCGGGCCCCGCGAGTAATCGCCGTACTCCGCGGTGTCGCTCACCGAATAGCGCATGTAGGACAGGCCGCCCTGATAGATCAGGTCGATGATCAGCTTCAGCTCGTGGCACACCTCGAAATAGGCGATCTCCGGCTGGTAGCCGGCATCCACCAGCGTCTCGAATCCGGCCTTGATAAGGGAGGTGACCCCCCCGCAGAGCACCGTCTGCTCACCGAACAGGTCGGTCTCCGTCTCCTCGGCGAAGGTGGTCTCCAGCACACCGGCACGGGTGCAGCCGATGCCCCTGGCGTAAGCCAGCGCCAGCGCCTTGGCCTTCCCCGACGCGTCCTGCTGCACGGCGACCAGCGCTGGCGGGCACATCCCTTCGGTGTACAGCTGGCGCAGCATGTGCCCCGGGCACTTGGGGGCGATCATGGTCACATCCACGTTCTGAGGCGGGACTATCTGCCCGTAGTGGATGTTGAAGCCGTGGGCGAACATCAGCATGTCGCCCTTCTTCAGGTTCTTCTCGATGTCGCTGTGATATATCTGCTTCTGCAGCTGGTCGGGGACCAGCATCACCACGATGTCGGCCTTCTTGGCCACCTCGCCTGCCGACGCCACCTCGAACTTGGCCTTGACCGCGTCCTTCCACGGGGCGCTGTTCTTCAGCTCGCCGACGATCACCTGGCAGCCGCTGTCCCTCAGGTTCTGGGCATGGGCGTGACCCTGGCTGCCGAAGCCGATGATCCCGATGACCTTGTTCTTGATAACCTTCAGGTCCGCATCCTTGTCGTAATAAATCTTGGCCATGTCTTGCTCCTTTTCTTCGTTTTATGTTATGCTTCCGGCTCCGCTGCTTTCCTCACGCGCTTGCCCCTGGCATGGGCTTGCTCCTCCCCGGGCACCGGCCCGGCGGACCCGCGGGACATGGCGACCCTGCCGGTTCGGGCTATCTCCCTGATGCCGTAGTCCTTCAGCAGGCGCAGCAGGGACCCCAGCTTCTCCTCGTCGCCGGTGATCTCCACCACCACCGAGTCGGCGGAGACATCCACGATCTTGGAGCGGTATATATCCACTATCTCTATTATCTCCCCCCTGGTGCCGGGGGTCGATCTGACCTTGACCAGCGCCAGCTCCCGCGATAACAGGCTGTCGTCGGTTATATCGGTAACCTTGACCACGTTTATGAGCTTGTCCAGCTGCTTCCTCACCTGCTCCACCGAGACGGTAGTGCCGTCGACCACTATCGTCATCCGCGATACCCCCGGCGTCTCGGTGTGTCCCACCGCTATGCTTTCTATGTTGAACCCCCGCCTGCGGAACAGGCTGGACACCCGGTTCAGCACCCCGGGCTTATCTTCAACCAGCGCTATCAGTGTATGTTTGGCCATTACTTCGCTTTGACCCCCTCCCTGGGCTTGTCCAGTATCATCTCCGATATGATCTCGCCCTTCTTCACTATGGGCAGCACATTTTCCTCCGGCTCTATCTGGAAATCGATGAGGTACGGTCCCGAATGGGACATGGCGTTCTGTATGGCGCCGGTCACCAGCGCCCTGTCATTGACCCGCTCGGCGGCTATGCCGTAGGCCCCCGCCAGCTTGACGAAGTCGGGCCCGCTCAGCGGGGTGGCCACGTAGCGCTTGCCGTAGAACAGTTCCTGCCACTGGCGCACCATGCCCAGGAACCCGTTGTTGAGGATGGCTATCTTTACCGGAAGCTTCTCCTGCACGATGGTGGCCAGCTCCTGCAGCGTCATCTGGAAGCCGCCGTCGCCGGCGATGCACCATACCGCATCGCCGGGGCGCCCCACCTGCGCCCCCATCGCTGCCGGCAGCTCGAACCCCATGGGGCCCAGACCGCCGGAGGAGATGAAGGTGTTCGGCCGGTCGTACTTATAATACAGGGCGGCCCACATCTGGTTCTGCCCCACGCCGGTGACGACGATGGCATCGCCCCTGGTGACCTCGTATATCTGGTTCAGCACGTACTGGGGCAGCAGGTCGGACGTTTCCCGTATCTGCAGGGGGGGGCACTCCCGTTGCCATTCCTCTATGCGGTAGAGCCAGGCGCCGTGATTCTGCGGCTCCATCTCGGCGTTTAGCGCCTTGAGCACGTTCTTGACCTCCCCCACGATGGGCACGTCCACCTTAATATTCTTGCCGATCTCGGCGGGGTCGATATCGATATGGATCACCTGAGCATTCGGGGCGAAGCCCGAAACCCTGGCCGTAGCCCGGTCGTCGAACCGCATTCCTATAGCTATGATCAGGTCGGCGGCGTTCACCGCGTAGTTGCAGTGCGCGCTGCCGTGCATCCCCAGCATCCCCAGGAACAGCGGGTGCGTGCCGGGGAAGCCCCCCAGCCCCAGCAGCGTGGACACCACCGGTATCTGGCACTTCTCCGCCAGCTCCTTGAGCTCGGCGCAGCCGGAGGAGACTATCACCCCCCGCCCGGCGATGATCAGGGGCTGCTTGGAATCGCTGATCATCTTCGCCGCCCTCTTCACCTGCGCCGGATGCCCCCGCAGCGTGGGTTTGTAGCCCGTGAGCGAGACCTTATCCGGGTAGCGGAACTCGGCCTCCTCCACCAGCACATCGCTGGGGACGTCTATCAGCACCGGACCCCGTCTGCCGGTTCCGGCGATGTGGAACGCCTCCTTGACCATGCCGGCCATCTCTGCCGCCGACATCACCTGGTAGTTGTGCTTGGTTATCGGCAGGGTGATACCGGTGATGTCTATCTCCTGGAAGGCGTCCTTCCCGATGAACGGGCGGGCCACCTGCCCGGTTATGGCCACCATCGGCACGGAGTCGAGATAGGCCGAGGCCACCCCGGTGATCAGGTTGGTGGCCCCCGGTCCGGATGTGGCCATGCACACGCCGACCCTGCCGGTGGCGCGGGCATACCCCTCGGCGGCGTGGGCCGCACCCTGCTCGTGGCGGCACAGGATATGGTGGATCTGGGGATACCCCGGCAGGTTATCGTAGAACGGCAGCAGCACCCCGCCGGGGATGCCGAACATGACATCCACGCCTTCCTTGATCAGGCTCTCACACAGTATCTGCGCTCCGTTCAGTTTCATATCTCCCCCTAAGTCTCGAAAACCGCCCCTCTGCCCGCCGAGGTCACTTTCTCGGCGTAGCGCAAAAGGTACCCCGTCTTTATCTTCGGCTCGAACGGGGGCAGCTTGGCCAGCCGCGCCTTCAGCTCCTCCTCGCCCAAGTCCACATCGATGCGCCGGTTGGGGATGTCGAGCACTATGGTATCGCCGTCCTGCAGCGCTGCTATAGGCCCCCGCGCTGCCGCCTCCGGCGACACGTGACCCACCGCCGCCCCCTTGGTAGCCCCGGAGAAGCGGCCGTCGGTTATCAGCCCCACCTTGTCGGCCAGCCCCATGCCTGCCAGTATCGAGGTGGGCCCCAGCATCTCCCTCATCCCCGGTCCCCCCTTCGGCCCCTCGTATCGGATGACCACCACCTGCCCCGGCCCGATGGAGCCGGCGAGGATGGCCTCCGTCGCTTCCTCCTCGGAGTCGAACACCCGCGCCTGCCCGCTGTAGGACATCATGTGCGGCGCCACGGCGGCGCTCTTCACCACTGCCCCATCGGGCGCCAGGTTGCCGAAGAGCATGGTCAGCCCTCCCGTCGCCGAGTGCGGCCGCTCGAACGGCCGGATGACCTCCCGGTCACGCACCTGAGCCTCCGCCAGCTCCTGCTTCAGCGATCTGCCCGATGCCCGTTTGACCTTCATGTCGAGCAATCGCTCGATCTCCTTCATCACCGCCCCGATGCCGCCGGCGAGGTCAAGATCCTCGATGCGGTACTCACCCGCCGGGCTCAGCTTGGACAGGTGCGGTGTGCTGTCGCTGATATCGTTTATCTCCGGCAGCGGGAACTCCAGCCCCGCCTCATGGGCGATGGCGATGAGATGCAGCACCGAGTTGGTGCTGCCGCCCAGTGCCATGTCCACCGCGAAGGCGTTCCGGAATGCGGCCTTGGTCAGGATATCGCGGGGGCACACGTTCTTCTCCAGCAGCTGCATCACCTGCATGCCCGTGTCCCGCGCCAGCCCGATGCGCCGTGCGTCCACCGCCGGTATTGTGCCGCTGCCCGGCAGCGATATGCCCAGCGCCTCGGTGAGGCAGTTCATGGTATTGGCGGTGAACATGCCGGCGCAGCTGCCGCAGCCGGGGCAGGCGATCCGCTCCAGCTCGTCCAGCTCGTCCGCGCTCATCTCCCCCGCGTTTACCTTGCCCACGCCGACGAAGATGGTATTGACATCGAACTTCTCCCCCGGCCTGCTCCCCAGCCTGCCGGCCAGCATCGGCCCGCCGCTGACGAAGATCGCGGGTATGTTCAGCCGCGCCGCCGCCATCAGCATCCCCGGGATTATCTTGTCGCAGTTGGGGATGAACACCAGGGCATCGAAGGCATGCGCCTGCGCCATGATCTCCACCGAGTCGGCGATCAACTCGCGGCTGGGCAGACTGTATTTCATCCCCAGGTGGCCCATGGCGATGCCGTCGCACACCCCGATGGTGTTGAACTCGAGGGGGGTTCCGCCGGCGTTCCTCACCCCTCCCTTGACCGCAGCCGCGATCGAGTTCAGGTTGATATGGCCGGGGACCACTTCGTTGAAGCTGTTGACGATGCCGATAAACGGCTGGTCAAGGTCACGGTCGGTGAGGCCCACCGCCCGCAGCAGCGACCGGTGTGGAGCCCTCGCTGTCCCTCTCTTGACTGAATCGCTTCTCAATTCATGCTCCTCGTGCAGTTATCGGGTGATTATTGGCAAAAGGTATCACAGCGCCCACTTATTGTCAAGCAGAGGCGGCTGCGCCTATCAGCTCGGCGATGTCCTCCACCCCCTGGCGCTCCATGAAATCGACAACGCCGTCGAGGACATCGAACGGCGCGTTGGGATCGACCAGCACGCCGGTGCTGACCCAGAATGCGCTGGCTCCCGCCATGATGAACTCGATGGCATCGCGGGCCGATATGATGCCACCGCCGCCGATCACCGGCACCCTGACCGCCTGCGCCACGCGGTACACCATGTACAGCGCCACCGGCTTTATCGCCGGCCCGGAGAGGCCTCCGGTGACCCCGCCGAGGAACGGCTTCCGCGCCTCGACATCGATGGACATGCCCCTCAGCGTGTTGACCAGCGATATGGCATCGGCGCCCGCTTCCTCTACCGCGCAAGCGATCTCGGCGATATCGGTCACGTTCGGCGTGAGCTTGACGACAATCGGTAAGCTGGTATGCCCCTTCACCGCCCGGGTCACCGCGGCGGCGTCCTTCGCGATGGTGCCGAACTCCATGCCGCCGCGCGCCACGTTGGGGCAGCTGATGTTCACCTCGATGCCGCTCACCCCCGCCACGCCGTCCAGCGCGTACGCCAGCTCGGCATAGTCATCCACCCCGTCCCCGGCGATGTTCACCAGCACCGGCACGTTCCATGTGGCCCAGACCGGCGCCTCCTCGGCGATGACCGCCTCGATGCCCTTGTTCTCCAGCCCCACCGAGTTGAGCAGCCCCGATGCCGTCTCGCACAGGCGCGGCTGCGGGTTGCCGGGTCGCGGCTTGAGGGTGGTCCCCTTGGACACCACCGCCCCCAGCCAGTTTATATCCACCAGTTCGGCATACTCCGTCCCGTAGCCGATGGTGCCGGATGCCGCCACCACCGGGTTCTTCAACTCGAGCCCCCGTTCGTTACCGGGGGCGATCTGTACAGCCAGCTTCACTATGAGGCCTCCGTTACTCCCCCATATGATACTCTTTCCCTATGTGCCATTCAACCCATCGCTTGACATCGGCGCAGGGTCGGTTAAACTTAATCGGGGGAAACTGTAATGACACGCTTGCTCGAGCTGCTGCTGACGCTGATGGTGGCGCTGCTGCTCTTCTTCGCCGGTTACGTCGGGTATTTCTACGGTCATCAGGACGGCTATGATGAAGGGTACCGGGTCGGCTCCATCGAGGGGGCGGGCAGTGGCTACACCCTGAGGAACCCCACCTACCACGAGCTGATGGACTTCCTGGCGCGGGACACCACCGACCAGAACGAGTACCTCGAGGGGGTGTACACCTGCGTAGATTTCGTCGGTGAACTGAACAACAAGGCAGAGGCCAACGGCTTGCGCTCCGCATACGTCTACATGGAGTTCCCCGTCGACCGCGCTCACGCCATAGCCGCCTTCGAGACGGTGGACCGGGGGCTGGTCTTCATCGAGCCCCAGTTCGACGATGAGGTGGTATTGGTGCTGGGTGACAGCTACTCAGGGAATAACGGCTACGAGAAACCGGATTACGATGATACCGTTATCAGGTATAACATAGTGTGGTAGCGAGCGGGGCATAGGGCGGCTATATCTGATAATCGCCGACGCTATTCTGGTCTGAACCGTCGCCGGCGGCCTGCTGACGCTTCCCCACCTTGTCGATGGATAGAGCCAGCAGCACGATGCCTATAATGAACAGTATCGATGCCGCAGGGGCGGACATGTGTTGTGCCCCCATCACCGCACCAGCGATGAAGAGCCCCAGGCCTGCGCCCGCCATAACCCAGTATTTCATACCTGCACCTTGCTGTTATTATACCATGATTGTGCAAGCGGGTTGACAAATGCGGCTCCATGCTGTATCCTCTTGTAATTTTGCGCAGGCAGGTGGGGAAGGAAGCGGAGGACATAATGGAGATATTCGGGATAGTTCTGATGGCGCTGGGGGTATGCTTCTGCATACTGAAGCTGCCGCTGCCGCTCAACATGGAGATGGGCGCGTTCAGGGGCGCCTGGGTGGTGGGCCCCATGTTCATAGTCATCGGGGCACTGATATGGTGGGCATTTTAATCGGAGCATAGCGATGAGATATGTTAAGGTCACGGGTCTGGCTGCCATGCTGCTCGTCAGCATGCTGTTTCTGACCGGGGCGTTGTGCCAGAGCGGGCAGGGGGCGCAGCCGACGGCCACGCCGACGCAGATGGCTACAGCGACTCTGACGACTAAACCGCAATCGACACCCACGGCCACGATGATAGTCACAGCGTCCCCCTTCCCCACGGGAACATCGCTCCCGGTGGTTACGCCCAACTGGTCGTGGCCGGGGCCCACCGCCACCCTCGGGCCTGAGGGCTGCGTCTATGACAGGGACGCTATCCAAGATGCGATCTACTCCTACAACGCATCACATGGGGAATGGCCCACCGCCGATGGCAGGCCGGGTGCCATAATCTGGTCCAAGCTGGTAAATGATTACCTTCCGTACCATCCGTACACCAGGGTCCATTGCTACTGGCAGGTGAACAGCTACCCGGAGGGCGAGGTGTGCGTGCCCCCGGAATATATGTGCTGACTGTGCAAGTGTGGCACGGTGTGCTCACAGGAATAAGCAACACACAGGACAGCTATCTCCAACTCAACGCAGTTCGATAGAGATGCCGTAGCAGTGTACGGTTTCGCCACAGGAAGTTGAGCAGGGCTGTTAGTACGATGCGGAATTGTACCCGGGGACTCAGGATTTCGCTGACACTAACTTAAAGTATCGTATCCCTCATGGGGGAGCCGCCCTCTTATCGCTTCAACAAATGCCGCAGCGCCTCTTCGATTTGCGGATGCTCAAACTCGAACCCCGAATCGGTCAGCTTCTGCGGAACCGCGCGCGTACTGTAGAGGAGTTCCTCATCGGCCATCTCGCCAAACGCCGCCTTCAGTACGAAGGCCGGGATGCGGAGCAGCGTCGGCCGTTTCAATACACGATTCAATGCCTTGGTGAACTCGCGGTTGGTGACCGGATTGGGCGAGCACATGTTCACCGGCCCGGACAGCGACTCGGTGCGGAGTATGTGTTCGATAGCGGCAACGAAATCGTCGATAGCTATCCAGCTGATGTACTGATTCCCCGACCCCATAGCTGCGCCCATCCCAAACCTGAACAGGGGCAGCAGGCGGCGCAGCATGCCCCCCTCCGAACTGAGCACCGGGCTTATGCGCAGATATACCACTCTTATACCGGCCTGTTGGGCGGGCAGGGCGCAAGCCTCCCAATCCCGGGATACATCGGCCAGGAATCCATCGCCCTTCGGGCTATCTTCATTGATAATGACATCACCGGAATTGCCGTAGAGACCAATGCCTGATGCCGAGATAAACGCCTTCAGCCCCGGATTCTGTTCGGCGACCGTTCTCGCCAGCAGGGAGGTGGTATCGATGCGGCTGGATAAGATACTCTCTTTCCTCCGCTTCGTCCATCGTCCTTCGGCGATATTCTCTCCTGAAAGGTTTATCACGGCTTCTATATCGACATCCGGAGGCAGTTCGATAATGCCAGCCGGTGGGTCCCAGAACACGCCCTGCTTCGACCTGTCGCGAACGAGCCTGACGGCTGTATGCCCCTGCGATTCAAGATACGGGACCAGCGCCGAGCCTATCAGTCCCGAGGCGCCTGAGATGAGTATCTTCATTTCGCAAGCCCTGACATGATCTGCTGAATGGTACACTGGCGGTAGGTGAAGATGCGCTTGAGCTGAGCCCTTACCAGCGGATAAGCTATCTCGCCCAGCGGCCACAGCGGCAATCCATATGATACATCATCCTCAACGATTGTACCTTCGCGGTCGGGATAGAAATTGTGTGTATGTTTCCAGAGGCTGTACGGCCCGGATACCTGCTCGTCAACGAACCTGTTGGGCGGATCCCACGTCGATATGACGGAACGCCACCTGAACGGTATGCCGAACAGCTTGAGGCGGTAATCGACTATGGCTCCCAGCTCTATCTTGATGGGCTGTGGCGTCATTACTTTGAAATCGAGCTCGGAGGGGGTTATCCTCTGCAGGTTCGTCACATCGTAGAAAAAAGGGAACACCTTCTCGATACTTACAGGAACACGTACGCTGGTCTTAATCCTGTGGAACTTCATGGTTTTTCCTCGTAACAGCCATCGGCATTAGACTGGCAACATTATGAATGACCCACGGGCAGCAGTATGTAACCTTTGTCACATGTCACACGGTTCGATATCAGCCGAATGATACCATACATTAATACGCATTCGAGACTTTGTCAAGCTTAAGAGCGCTGACGTGTACACCGGATTTCACAGGATAACTGAAGAGGGCCGGGCTGAATGATACTCGCTACCACGTATGTCATACCTTATCCAGCCTTATGCTGCCGCGCTGGGCAGGGCCAGAGGTAATTTCAGGGGCGCTGGGACACAGCTCAGCAGCCTTTACAACGGACGTTTACAAGCTACCCGGAGGGCAAGGTGTGCGTGCCGCAGGAAAAGATGTGCTGACAGTGCAAGTGTGGCACGGTGTGCTCACAGGAATAACGGCCCGGCAGAGCGGCCACCCCCGCTCCAGCGCAGGTTGACAAACCTGTTCCCCCGTTGTACGCTTGCGGCGCATGGAGGTAGAGCAATGAAACTCACAAGGCTTGTGTTAGCAACACTACTAAGCATCCTGCTGGTCAGTGGTGTGGCTTGTGGGGGAGGTATATCGAAACCCACATTTGGTTATTTACCAGAAGGCTGGATATTGTCTGAAGATAACCCTGATGCGGGAGAACCTGGGTTCCAATATGGAGAGTTGAGATGTCGGACAGAGGATTTCGACCATGTCACGATATGGTATGGTGATGTTGACGTCCTTATGCCACCTCCATTTATGGGAAGTGAGTTGGATGAAGAAACCTTAATTGAAATAGCTAAATGGCCAGGCGATGTCAGCAATCCAGAAGAAACAGGAACGATGATTATAGCTGGTGAACTTGCAGGATATGTTGAATATAAAGGGTGGTCTGACAAGGATTGTGTGAAAGATATCGTCTGTATAAAAGGACCCACTTACGTGTTTATTTGGGCGTCTTGGGATTGTGATGATTACTCTACTAAAGCGGTGATAGAGTCAATAATTGAGAGTATCAACTTTTAGTTATAATACCAACGATGCCTTATAGAACTTTAGAAACAGGGTATTGAGCGATGAAAATCAGGCGGCTTGCTGTTGTAGTGTTGCTGGGTACGATGTTGGTGACCGGAGTCGCATGCGCACCAGAACTAATGAAGCCCGATGTTAACTACTTGCCTACAGGATGGTATCTTGATTCTGAGATGGAATGTGGCTGCGGTGAAAGCACCATGCTGAGTACGGGGTGTTTTGGAGCGCTTCTTTATCGTCTAGGAGGACGTGACTGGGATAATCAGGTTTATGTATCTATATATTATATGGAAGCTAATGAGGAGCTTAAGGAGCTTGAGAACGACGGAGAGGCTTTATCACATCTGATAATCTACGATGGAACAGAAGAGTACAGCGTAGAGTACGGAACGATGTATATCGACGATCGCATAGCTGGCTTCGCCAAAGAGTGTGATCCTGAAAGTGGATATTATCGAATGAGGGTATACTGCCTCAAGGATTCAACCTTTTACAAAGTACTTGGGGTTTGGAACATATCCAGAAGCGATGATGAGCAGGATGTGACTGCGGTTATAGAGAGCATTATCTTCGGTGAACTAGAGCGATGCGATTAACAAACCCCGTGCGTAGTTCTACCTCAACCTGTGTGATATAACACCTCAGCGTTGCCTTGCAACATCCCTTTTCCTTTGTGCTATACTATGCTTTGAACGCCAGCGTAGCTCAGAGGTAGAGCAGCGGTTTCGTAAACCGCCGGTCGTCGGTTCGATTCCGACCGCTGGCTCTTAAGAAGAAACTGGAGGGCACGTGAGCAAACTCCTCG
>CAZYOO010000008.1:0-40417 GCA_964649185.1 uncultured Dehalococcoidales bacterium | reverse complement strand
GCGTCGGACACCCGTCGATAGAGACCATAGAGACGATAGGCGCGTACTTCCCCGCCGTTCTGGGGGCTCTGGTCGTCATTCCGGTGTATTTCATCGGCAAGGAGCTGTTCAGCCGCAGCGCCGGCCTGATCGCCGCGGGATTAATCGCCATCATGCCCGGCGAGTTCTTCTTCCGCTCCATGCTGGGGTTCACCGACCACCACGTTGCCGAGACACTGTTCAGCACGACGGTGCTGATGTTCCTGATCATAGCGATGAAGAGGGCCAGGCAGAGGGAGATATACTTCGGCAGTTTCCAGTTTGGGGTGTGCTGGAAAGCGCTGAGGGCGGGGGACTGGCGAGGGCTGCTGCGTGCCAGCGACTGGAGCAGATTAGGCGTGCCGCTGGTCCTTGCTCTGCTGGCCGGATTCATGCTGGGGATATACCTGTTATCCTGGCTGGGCGGGCTGCTGCTGGTGTTCATCATATTTCTCTACCTGTTAGTGCAGTATAACATCGACCATCTGAGGGGTTTATCGACGGATTACCTATTTATAGTCACTCTGCCGATGTTCATCCTCGCCCTTATACTGATCGCTCCTTCTGTCGGCATCCTGCGCTTCGGCGATTGGGCGGTATGGGCATTGTGCATCAGCGTTTTAACGGTTGCGGCGTTGAGCATCATGTCCCGCCTCATGGCACGCGGTGGGTTGCATAAGGCCCTCTATCCGCTGGCGGTGATACTATTCTCTGCGGTGGGAACCGGACTCTTCTACGCGATCGAATCCTCCATGTTCGTGTCGATAGTGAATAAGTTCAGCATATTCAACCCGTCGTTAACGAAACTGACCATCATGGAGGCGCAGCCGGTGTTCAGCGGTTTTAATATCAGCCATCTGACGGAACAACGTATCTGGCGCTATTTCACCACCGGCCTCTTCGTTGTCCCGCTGGCGGTGTTGGTGATGATCTATGAAGCGGTTAAGAAGAAGGCGGGGGGCAACCGAGTGCTCATCGCCGGGGGGATACTGATTGCGCTGACCGCTCTGATATATGTATTCGCTGACATGCCGGACTGGTTCAGATTTGCGCTCTACTTTATATACGGGTTCTTGCTGATAGTATATGCCTACTATGAGAAAAGTGAAGGCCGAGTGTTGCTGGTTCTCTGGACGGCGGCAATGCTGGTGGCAATGGTGGGTCAGACCCGGTTTTCATACTACTTCGCGGTGAACGCCGCGCTGCTCATGGCCTATTTCTGCTGGAGGATGCCGGGCTGGTTCTACACCATCGCCAATTGGGCATGGAAAGCACTGAAGTGGTTCTCCTCTTCCGGGCAGGCCTCACCGGTCGACAGAAGGAAAAAGCGCAGGGCGGATAAGCGGGATCGGGCGAAGCGGGGAGTAGTCGAAGAACAGGCGGGACCCGCAGGGGCTGCTGCGGATTACGCCAAGTCGGTGCGTTACGTCTCCTGCGCTCTTGCGGTGATAGCGGTGTTTTTCCTGGCATTCTATCCCGCTGTGGGTCAGACAATGCAACTGTCAAAGACCCCGTTCGGGCCCAACAAGCACTGGTACAATGCCATGGTTTGGCTGCGGGAGAACACCCCCGAACCGTTCGGTGCCCCCGATGCCTACTACCAGCTGTATGAGCGCCCCGATGCCGGTGAGGCATACGACTACCCGGAATCGACATATGGGGTCATGAGCTGGTGGGACTACGGCCACTGGATAACCAGGATAGGTCATCGGATACCCAACGCTAACCCGTTCCAGCGTGGCATCGGCGGTCCCAGGAAGAGCGGCTTCTCTTACGGCGCCAGCACGTTCCTCACCGCGCAGGATGAATTAGAGGGCGGAAAGCAGCTCGATGAACTCGGCTCCAGATATGTGGTCATTGATATAGAGACGGCCACCGGTAAGTACCACACGCCGGTGAAGTGGTCCGGGCAGGAGCCTGCCGATTATATCGGCCGATATCTCATCCCTAGGGATCAGGGTTATGAATGGGCAACATTCTACGGCGTTCCATACTACCAGTCGATGTGCTCCCGGCTTTACAATTTCGGGGCGGAGGCGGTAGAACCGAACAACTCAACGTGGGCCATAACATTCACAGAAAGCGCGGATTCGGCGGGCAACAGCTACAGGGTGCTTACCGGCGCCGCCAATGAAGGCAGGCCATTCCCTACTTACGATGAGGCGCGGGCTTTTATCGATGCTAACCCGGAGTACATCATTGTAGGGATAACCCCTTTTATGAGCCCCATACGTCTCGAGGAGCTGGAACATTTCGATATGGTTTACGATCCCGCACCAGCTAATACTGGTTACGGTATACAGTTCCCCTATGTCAGGATATTCGAGTATATACCGTAGCTTACTTCGGTTTAGTTACGCTCCAGCCCCACGTTCATTTTAAGCTCGTAGTTTTCGCGGTGAAAGGCTATTCTGTGCTTATTGAAGTGTCTCAGGTCATAGAGTGAAAGAGATAAACCAGGGCGCAAAAGCGTGAAAGAGCGTAGAAGTGCTAGCAGCGAGGCATGAGAACCTTCACTTTAATCTGTTACAGTGGGCTTGTGTTTAATCCTTAGCCAAGTTTGATGGCCGAAATCGTATGCCTCACCCTTAATCTCATTAACGATTAGCCCCCGTTCAGCGCAGACGGTCTTGATCCAACCGAGATTATGGCGTATTACTCCGCGTGTGTTACTTTCATGTGATTTCCCCACCCAGTTAGCACCCTTGTAATCATTTAGTAACGGGATTGCTCTTATGTAAGATGTAATGAATATCCCCCCTGCATTGGCGGTGCTTACAAAGCCATCTAGCATGATTTTGATTTGTTGTTTTGACGCATGAGTCCAAATTGAACGAGCGACAAAAAAATCAAACTTCTCGTTAAAAACCGTGAAGTCAAAAACTGAGTTGGAGTCATAGCTAGGGCTCTTTATTTCTTCCAGCTGTGCTTCTAGTAGATATTTACGTCCAGTGTTAAGCATATCGATATTAGGCTCAATCCCGAAGTAACAACCCTTATCTAAGAAATGAATAAGCCAGTAACCACAGCGTAAGCATCCACAGCCAATATCTAACACTCTGGATTCGGGGGACAGTCCTACACTCAATAGCGTTATTAATACCTTTCGCCCGGCCGTCTCAAATACTTCGATGGGCCCACCTAAAAAGGCACCCTCTGCTTTAAGTTTATTCGCTCGTTCCTGTAGCATAATCAACCTCATATATCTCGAAAGGACCGTCTATAAGAAGAGGCCACCATGGTCAGCCCTTCGTGCTTACCGAACTTCCTTTCAGACGAACACATAAGCATAGAAAAGTCAAGGTTGATTCTATATAAGGCAACCATGTTTGTCAAATATGTTAGTTTTTGCCAATCGGCGATTTCGAAACAGCAAGTGTAAGAATATGAGCTATTGGACAGATTATTCCTTCGGCCAATGGGCCATCTTCTCTGGCCGAACTGTGTTCATTTCTTATAGTTCTCTTGTCTTATAGTTCTCTTGTTCTCGATTCCTGCCTGATGTATAATCGAGCAATGTTCAGGAGTTCACGCTAGATTATGAGAAAGGGCAGACTATCCGTCGGAGGCGTATGTAACCTGCTGAGGAAATCTCCTTCACTGCTCAGGCAACAGATCAAAGACCCCCTTCATCGTAACTCCCTGTTCATAATGTCTAGCACTGTCGTTACCTCCGTGCTGGGGTTCGTTTTCTGGATAATCATCGCCAGATTCTATGATGTGACGGCTGTGGGTTATGGTGTGGCCACTTTAAATGCAATCTTCTTGATAGCTGCACTCGGCAAACTGGGCCTCGGTACCGCTATAGTGCGGTTCATCTCCAAGGAGGAGAAACCGACGGAGCTGATAAACGCCTGCCTGACCCTGACCGGACTGGTTTCCTTGGCGATATCGGCGATATTCATCGCAGGCATAGATGTCTGGTCTCCAGTGTTGAGCTTCATCAAAGGTAACGCTGCTTTTATTGTGGCCTTCATCTTTTTCGCCCTCTTTAGCACGCTGTCAGGGATGATGGAGCAGGTGTTCATTGCCCTCAGGAGGGCCGATTTATTTCTGTTGAGGACCTCCCTCTTAGGCCTGCTGAGGATAGCTCTCCCGTTACTGATGGTTATCTTCTTCCGCGCGTTCGGGATCGTCAGTTCCTGCGGTATAGCTATTGGCATCACACTGTTAGTGTCATTGTTCATCCTTCTACCCCGCGTAATAAAAGGGTACAAACCGGCTCCTAGGTTAAAATTCGACAGGATCAAGACGATATGGCGCTATTCGGCGGGCAATTATCTCGCAAACATCTTCGGTCAAGCGCCGGATAAACTTTTACCGATACTGATCGTAAATATCCGCCTCCCGGGGGTGTCGCCTGCCGAGGGGGCGATGCAAGTTGCCTTTTTCTACATGGCGTGGAGATTGGCTTTTTTCTTGTTCATGATCCCGAACGCGACTTCGAGATCCCTATTCGCTGAAGGCTCACACTTCGAAGATAAGTTGGCAGCAAATGTACGTCGGTCCTACAAATTCACCTTCATATTGCTGGTTCCTGCCGTTGTGGTGGTCCTGCTGGCCGGCAAGTGGCTCCTCCTGCTGTTCGGAGCAAGCTATTCAGAGAATGCCCTGTCGCTATTGCGGGTGTTAACGTTTTCCAGCCTCTTCGTTGCGGTGAATCATGTTTATTACAGTGTTCTGAAGGTGCATGGCCGGATCAGGGAACTTATAGTGCTCAGTGGGTTCATAGCGCTTGCCACTCTTATAGGGACCTACATAATTACACCAACAACGGGTATAATAGGGGTGGGCTACGCTTGGCTTGCTTCTCAGGCGGCAGTCAGTGTATATATAATGCTGTTCATGAGAAATCGTTTTATCATAAGGAGTGCTTGATCATATAGAGGAGGCAGCCAGGGTGGAGATATGCCCGATATGTAATAGAGAAACCCAAGCCCCGCCCGTAGAGAGGGGGAGTGATTATATCATATATCGTTGCTCATACTGTGGCGGTGATTTCCCCCATATCGAACATTTAATTGATTACAACCGGGAGTATTTGGAAGATAAGGATACATTTCAAGTTAACCGCAAATTGAGGGCAAGCCAGGATTTGAAAGATATCTATCGGGAGGCTGAGCTTACTATAAATTTTAAATACGCCCTCGATTTTCTGAAGGCGACCTCATCCAAGGGCAAACTGCTCGATATCGGTTGCGGTGTAGGGGTATTCCCCAAGCTGGTGGAAGATACAGGGTTCGATGTCTATGCCCTGGACCCCGCGGAACAGGCAGTGAGATATGCCAGGGATAATTTCGGGTTGCAAAACGTTCTGGCGGGGACGATCGACGATGTACCTCCTGCCTGGGGAGACTTCAACTTTATCACTCTGTTTGAGGTCTTAGAACATGTTGAGCGACCGCGGGAATTGGTTCAGAAGATATACGAACTGCTGGCCCCCGGTGGCTATTTTATCGTGAGTGTGCCTAATCGGGATCGTTTGGAAGTGAAACTGGGCCGGCGGGGTCTGCTGGATTACCCCCCGAACCATCTGACCAGGTGGTCGAGGCAGGTGTTGGGCTTTATGCTAACCGATATTGGTTTCGAAGACATTGCTACCGAGGTCGATGGCGTGAACCGTTGGACCCTGACCGCTACATTTTTACCGCAGAGATTGAACCTGCAGATCGAGAGGAAGAAGATAGAAACGCTAACTGAAGAGCGACTCTCGGGCGACGGCTTCTTTATCCATAGCCCTATTTGGATGTTCGCTCAGAGAATGGCGGATGTCTTCGCTTTTTTGCTACAGAAACTCGTTGGTAGGAGATACGGGCAATACCTGATCGGGTTTGCCCGAAAGCCTGATAGTTAGCCCGAGATCAGACAGGTATAAATGTAGAAATAATTATACTTTGCCGTTGGACTTCAGTTTGCCTATCCGGTCACTCTCCCTCGATTTTTCACCTGGGCCGCGAGATCCCGCAGCTTTACGCCGACCTTCCTGTTCGCTTCTTGTTGCTCGGGTTTCTTCGATTAGATCTCGCAGCCTCTTTTCTACTGCTTTCTCTACTCCGATGAGATTTCTGGTCTCTAGGGGGTCTTCTTTTATATTGTATAGTTCATCCTCCCTGTCGGGATTCGTAATCAGTTTCCACTCTCTGTCTCTGGCTGTTACCCTGAAACCGATGTTCAGCTTGTTGCTCACTATCGGCGGGGTGTAGGCTGAGTTGTTGAACAGACTTGGCTGGGCGAATTCGGGATCTACCCCAGCGATCTCGCAAATAGTGTTAGCAATCCCTAGAAAGCTCACCGGATCTTCAATAACGCCTGTCCTTCCTGAGTTATAAATGACCAGAGGGACCCTTATCAGGTACTCGTAATGCTCCGGAGGGTGTCCGTAGAAGCCGTGTTCCCCGAGGCCATCTCCATGGTCTGAATGGAATACAAATACAGGATCGGTATCTTTCAGGTGTTCCCATAGTTGCTTTACTATCGCATCTACATGGAGGATCTCAGCGTCATAACCGTTTATTATGGCATCGCGTTCCTCGGGGCTCAAAATTGGCTCAAATTTCTGCTGTGCCATGGCCCACTTGTTACCCTCCGCTGCGACTTCCCCGTGGCCCTGCCTCCTCATTTTATAATTCAGCCATATCATCCGTCTGGTACCTGTTTCTCCCCACTTGGCGTACTCCAGAGGAGGCACGTATGGATGATGGGTATCGACTAGGAAAACCCACAGGAGGTAAGGTTCCTCCAGTTTGGTATTCAGTACTTCACCGATCCAGTCCTCTGTCCGGGAATAACCTATATCGGCTTTAAGCAGATTCTTGAGGTTGATAGCATGTCCGGCCAGGCCAATCCTTTTCAAGAATGGTAGTACGAGGAATTTCTTCGCTTTCCACCACCACTTATGCTCTCCCGATACGGTCCATAGGCCATCATAATAGTGCTGAAATCCAACATTGAACCCATAGTATCGTGACAGTAAAGCGTTAGTATTGAATCCGTAGGTGTTATACTCATTCTCTGCAAGTACATGCGCCAGCGTTCTTTTACGGTTTAGAGCCTTTCGCCATTCTTCTGGTAATATAAGGTGTGCTTCAACAGTTGAATGCTCTCCGGTGAATAAACCCATAAAGGAGTTCGGTGTAGCAAGACCGCTAACTATAGGATTTTCAAACCTTACCCCCCGGTCTATCATGCTGCTTAGAAACGGTGTTGTTTCCCGTTCGTATCCATAACAGCCGCAATGGTCTGCCCTTATACTGTCTGAACCTATTATTACGATGTTCCGTGCCATCTATATCCGTCCTTTGCTTTTTAGTCTTCCTATGTGGTGCTCTATCTTGTGTTTCTCGCTGTCTTTACTGCTCGTGGTATGCCGCTCACTGTTGAATACAACCCAAGGGACTTTAACTAATTCAGGCACACGCAGCCCCCATTGATGACCAACGAAAGTGAAGAATAGTACCTTTGTACCAAAAAGTTCCCCGTGGTCCGAAGAAATAACTGTCCTTCCCTGCAGGTTTTCAATGAGTTCATACACGTATGGGAGGGTAGCCTCTAAGCTCTTTTTATATACGGCCCAGACGTCTAGTGGATTGAGTTTACCTTTCGCTAAATCCGGCATTGGCCTTTTCGGAAGATCATTTTTTACTATGTAAGGCGCATGGGGTTGCATGTAGTGGATAATTAGCCTTTTTTCAGGATATCTCTTCGCCGCTTCTTTAGCGTATTCTGTTGTGGTCTTGGGATGGACGGTTCCCAGTTCTTCATCCCATCCGTCTTGCCATACCGATATAGTCTTGTGGAACAGGTTCCCTACCACCCTGCTTACCCAGGGGTTGGCAGTTAAGTACACTATATCATTGTGCATATCGTTGATGAAATTCTCTCGAACCCATTCCAGTGTGGTTGAACCGCGTGAAATTCGGTATTCTATATTCCTGCCCATTACTTCTGCGAGCACATCATAGCGGCATGCATCTAATATGATGAGGTTATCCCAGTTCTCATCCACTATATATATCCCGTTGTTGACCCTCAGTTGCTTGTAGTAGAACTCGAAAATGTATCTCCATAGCTCTCTTTTCCACCAGTGTGTATCTCGACACTTTTTCTTGAATTCTTTAACCACATGTTTCAGTTTGATATGTACGGGTGCTCTGGGGTCGACCCCTTTTATCAGTGTCAATCTGCTGCGTTTGGAGTTACCTCTAGTCATTTTCTTTACCGCTTTTAAGGATAGGGCAATTGACGTGCACCCCGCTAAACTGTGGACTGCACCCCGTTAAACTGGACAGTTTTGGGCCGCCAATAAGTTAGATTCTCCTGCTGGCACTAGATTTGTCTCACCAAACGTCTTCGGGCTCTTGTACCCCAGATTCTGATGCAATCTCTCGTTACGGTACCATGCACGGTAGCTTTCCCAACCTGATCTCGCTTCGGCTAAGCTGAGTTATTCATGTCGGTACACCTCTTCCAGCTTGTACTTATCGAAGAATGATTCTATGTATGGCTTGTCATCATGGCACTGGATTCCGGCATACTCCAGTTTCACATTCAGCACCCTAGCGGTATCACGGAAACCGCGTGCTGCAAACTGTGTCCCGCGATCGACCCTGAGAGTCAACTCGTGGCCTTCAGGCACCCGTCCCCCGAAGCGTCTGATTACGGCGTCCTCCAGGGCTTTTGCAGCCTCTCTGGCACGACAGCGGTCTGAGAAGACCTCTCTCACGATGTCCTTGTCATAGACATCTATTGCCGCACACAGATAGGCATTAGAACCACCAGCCCACACGTATGTCAGGTCAGCCTCCCAGTATGTGTCGCGGGCTTCCGGCCTGACGATGGAGGGTCTGCTCCACCTCCTCCCTTTCATCTTCCTGGGCTGGGTAAGTCCAAGTACTCGAAGATGCCTCAATACCTTTTTGCCGTTGACTGCCAGGCCTGTAGCCCTGAGTGCCGCGGTGACCTTGCGATAGCCGTAGAGCTCCGCATATCCCTGTCTCACCTCTTCAATGGCTTTGGCCAGAGATTCATCCAGCGGGCGCGGCTTTCTCTGTTTTACGGGTCTATAGTAATAACTGGACCTCGACAGACCTACCGTCTCCAGCGCCACTTTTACTGATTGTTCTTCCGCTATCATTTGCTCTGCCAGATTACGTTTCATCGCCGTCCCAAGACTCCGTCCAGCTTTTTTGGGGCTTCGATGACCAGGGCCTGTTGCCCTACCAGCTCTTTCAGCCGGCGGTTCTCATCTGTAAGGGGATCGCGCCCGTTCCCTCTTCGCTTGTCAGTTAGCGCTTTTCGCCCTCCTTCTAGAAACCGGTCCAGCCACCTGTATGCCTGAGTGGTACTTACACCGTGCCGGCTGCAAATGACAGACATAGCCTCATCGCCACGAAGCATCTCCAAGACTATTGCTGCTTTCTCCTCGTTAGACCACACTCTTCTATTCATTATGTCCTACCCCTTCCCGGTGGCCCCAATTATATCTTATCCCGGTGTCCAGTTCTAACGGGGTGCGTTCCACAATCAGACGCCTTTGTATATACCTGCCAATTGCCCACGGTCTTTCAACCCCTGAATGTGTTGTTTTAACCTTCTTCTTTCGGCTGTCTCCCCTGCGACTTCTTTTGCATCGCCTTTATAGACTACCCAGGGGACCTTTACCAATTCAGGGATATGGATTCCCCAGCGATGGCCGGCAAAGTTAAATAACAGCACCCTTTTACCGAAAAGTTCTCCATGGTCTGCTGATATAACCGTTCGCCCCTTTAGGCTGTCCGCGAGTTCATAAACGTGAGGCATAGTAGCTTCGAGGCTCTTGGTATATATACCCCGAACATCGGCTGGATTGAGGGCACCTTTCTCTAGCTGTTTGATCATTTGTTTTGGGGAGGGGAGATCGTTATCTACAATATATGGTGCATGGGGTTGAAGGTAGTGAACAATTAACCGTTTATCCGCATAGTTTCGCGCAGCTTCTTTTGCGTACTCAGTGGTAGTCTTGGGATGTACGGTATCAAGTTTCTCATCCCAGCCGTCTTGCCATACCGATATGGTCTTGTGAAACAGGTTACCTGCTATCCTGCTTATCCAGGGGTTAGCTGTTACATATACTATATCATCGTACTTGAGATCAACAAAATTCTCTCTGAACCACTCAAGTGTATTCGACCCTCGTGATATGCGATGGTCTATCTCCTTGCCCATTACTTCTTCCAGTACATCGTAACGACAGGCGTCCAGAATTATCAGGTTGTCCCAGCTTTCGTCTAACACGTATGTGCCCTTGTTGCCTTTCACTACGCCGTAGTAGAAACCTGCAGTTAGCTTTAAGGCTTGTCTCTCCCACCAGCGTATATCGCTGTAATGCCTCCCCAGTTCTCTTACAGCGTATTTAAGCCTACCGAATGTGGAAGCCTCGGGATCGACTTCCCGCATCAGCAATAGTCTCCTGGGATTTCTTTTACTCATCTCCACATTTGCCATCTGTGGCCTTAGTAAAGTCACATATTATTCGACCTGACGATAATGATAACATAATATGATTGTATAAAGCTAAGTCAGGGCTTGGTAAACCTCTACAATTTGAGGTGCTACAATGTCGAGCGCATAGTGTTGTCTGAACCTATCGCGTCCTTTTTCACCCATCTCGGAGGCCAGCGCTGGCTCTTGAAGCAAGCGGGAGATGGCCTCCGACAGTGCATCCTGATCGCCGGGGGGCACAACAAGCCCGGTCTCTCCGTCCTGTACCATATCCTTGAACCCTCCCACAGCCGAGGCGATGACCGCATTGCCCTGACTCATCGCCTCGAGGGCGACGGTAGGGCATGGATCGGGCCATATGGAGGGGAAGACAGCGAACCTGCAATCGTGTAGTGCCTGCATCACCATGCCGTGGGGGGCATCTTCAAATACTAAGATGTTTCCCCTACTCTCATATCGGTAGTCTGGGTGCTTCCCGCCGATGAGCACCAGCTTCGTCTCGGTTTTTAGCTTCCGATAGGCTTCGATAAGTACATTCACACCTTTGGTGGGGATAAAGGTCCCGATGAACAGTATGAAGTCGGAAGGCATTTCGGGAACCCTTTCCATCCTCTCGTCCGTATCCGGCTGGTAGAAATTGGGGATCATTACTATATCATCGTCGCTCAGGCCGAGTTGCCTAGCATAGACCTCCCGTACAAAGGGACTGACGGCAATAAATTTATCGACCGACCTCAGCTTCTCCCTCCCCATCTTCGTCCCGATATAAGCGAACAGGGATTTCGGCAGACCGTAGGACTCCTTGCCGCATGGAATGCAATCTGTTGTGAAGGGCCTGTCACAGATGTTTTCTCCCCGCATCAGGTCTGTTTTAGGGCAGAACAAGGCGTAGGTGTGCAAAGTTGAGACAATGGAGATTCCACTACTCTTCCTCAAAGGGAGGGCGGAATATAATACCCTGCCGTGGGCGTGAATGATGTCTGGTCTCGTATCCTCAATTGCACTTCGGAGTTGCCTGGTAATAAGCCAATCAGAAGTGGGGGGGTGCCACTTTCTCATTGAGTCTTTAAACAGGAAAGGTATCTTCTGATAGAATCCTTCCATTCGTGATACCTGTATGCCCCCATCATTTTCATATTTGGGCAGATCGCGACTGCCTATAGTGTATACAGAAACCTGGTGTCCCATTTCGGTTAGTCTTTGGCTTAGCGCTCTTACATGTCTCTCGCCTCCGCCGATAATCGGGTGGTACAGGTCTGACAACATCAATATCTTCATGATTCACCGCCGTAAAGTTTGACCAGCTCCGTCACCACTTCGTCCCAGTCCCAGAGTTGGACTTCATAGACCCGGCGTCCGATGGTCTGTTTGATTAAACCAGCCAAGTTGTCGATGTCTACAGGGTAATCGATACCCATGCAGTTACGGTTGTCGACCCACTCGCTCAGGGCTGAGGTATTGGCCACGATACACGGTGTCCGGGAGGCGAGGGCTTCACCCACTGTGATCCCGAATGCCTCGAACCTCGACAGCAGCACGAACAGGTCTGCGCCGGCGTATCTGGAGAGCAGATCCTCCCGTGACAGGTCATGATAGAACCTGACCCTGCCCTCGAGACCCAGTTTAGCTACCATGCTAAAAATATGCTTCTTATAGGGGCCGTTGCCCACGATCTCCAAGTGTATATCGGGCTCCAGTAGGGGCAGCGACTGCACCACGTAATGTATGCCTTTATACTCATCCAGCCTTCCCACGTAGAGTATCGTCCTGCCGGGGGCGCCCTTCCTGTCGGCTGTCTTTATCCCCTTGAATTCCGCGAGTTCGATCCCGTTGGGGATGACGGCGATGTCACCGTTGATGGTGAAGTCCCTCATTAATAATGCTTTCTCGTGATTGGATACAGCGATCACCCTGTCCGCCTCCTGGATAATCTTCTCGCCTAACGGTTTATACAACTTTAAAAGGTAATTGCGGAGCATCGACGAACCGTGTCCGTGGTAGTGGGGGGTGACGATGAATCTCCTTCGGCTGGCATATCGTGAGAAGAAGGCGGGAAGTGCGTGGTAGTTGTGCCCGTGGACTACATCGAATGCGGATTTTTTCAGCTCCCGCAGCATGGGGATGGAGATGTGATAGGCGTTTTGCGGGGAGAAGCCGCGGAACCTTCTCACCAGGACGCCGTTTATGCTTTCCTCCCGGGGCAATCTGCCCGAGGGGTCGGTAGTGAATACGGTTACCTCATGTTGCCGGGCCAGCCGCTCGCTGATGTTGCGCACGTGCTCCTCCACCCCGCCCAGGACGGGGTAATAACGGGGCAGCACCATCAGTATCCTCATCCGCTTCATCTTCTCAAGTATCCATACCCGAATCCGAGCCCCACTCCGATAACGGAGGCAATCAGCAGCGATAGTTTTTTCATCTCGCTTATCGCATTCTTGGAGAGCACCCTCCTCATTCTACGAGGAATGAACCTGAACAATACCTCGCTGAGGTACGAGCCCTCGGTGGCTAGAGGTCCCGATGCGGGGTTGAATCGTTGCAGCAGCGCTTTGGAGTATCCCTGGTAGAACGACCTCCGCAGCAGCACTGCGGGTTTGGTCTTCCATTGGGGGATCTTGTGGTATACCACCGCATAAGGGTTGTAGATCACCCCTCTGCCCATCTCCCGCCTCATCCTGAGGGTGAAGTCAGCCTCCTCGCCCTGCATGTAGGAGGTTCCCCTATGGCCGAATCCGAGCCTCTGATCGAAGTACCCCACCTTATCGAAGACCTCTATCCTGAAACTCATGTTAGGTCCGAACGAGTTGCGAACCTCGGTCACTTCATCACCGGCGAAGCCTTCGTGGGTTATGCCCACCAGCCAGCCGAGCTCTTCGGGGAAATAATCCGGTTTGCCGGAGAGCCATACAGGCAATATCTTGCCGCCGACCGAGATGGCATCGCTGGTCTGGTAAATGTGCATGATATTCTCGCCCCAACCCTTATCGGCGAAGGCATCATCGTCGAAAAAGGCCACCACATCGCCTTCAGCGACCTTAGCGCCGGCGTTCCTTGCGCCGGAGAGGCCGATGTTCTTGCCGGTGTCCACGACTTTGAGGTTTTTACATGATTGGTAGATGTTCAGCACCTCTTCGTACAACTCGCGATTGCCGTCCACCACTACCACGATTTCCATTTCCCGATAGCTCTGGTTCAGCAGGCTATCGACAGCCTCTCTCAGGTTCTGAATATTTTTTTTGTTGTGTGTGCAGACTACAACGGATAGAAGCATGATAGACTCACCCCGTGCGTCAGGGACATTCTAGCTGAAACGCTTTCGAATCAGGGTCCGCGCTATCCTGAAGCCGGCCTTTAGGGCGTGAAGCTTGGTAGGGGTACCTCTTTTCCTATAATGAATGGGAACCTCACCGATACGATAACCCTTCTTTATGGCCTCTATGAGCATATTGGCCTCCAGCTCGAACCCGACGGCATCGATATCGAGGTTCTTGATAACCTCCCCCCTGAAGCCCCAGTAGCCGGTGCACATGTCGCTTATGCCGCCCCGGTAGAGCACGTTGGCGAGAAAAGCGAGCATGCGGTTCCCCACCAGGTTCAATCTGTTCATGGCTCCATCCTCAATATTGCCCTTGAGCCTGGAGCCCAGCACCACGTCGTATTCATTCTCCAGCAGTTCCACCGTCTGGGGGATGTAGGTGGCGGGATAGGTGAAGTCGGCGTCCAGCATGAATACGAAGTCCGCATCAACAGATTTGAACGCTGTGCGCATCGCTCTCCCCTTGCCCCTGCCCGGCTCCAAGATGATATGAGCCCCCTTCGCTGCGGCGCTCTCCCTGGTGCTGTCGGTGCTGCCGTTATCGACGACCACAATCTCGACCTTGTATCCACCTTCTTCCAGCTGTCGTACAGGAACCTCGTCGATCACTTTGCCGATGGTCTCCTCCTCATTCAGTGCGGGGAAGACCACGCACACTTTTTTTAGGGCCTTTTCACTCATGCCAATCGTTTACTCTCCAAGCTGAGACCGTTTCTATCAATAAGATACAGCCATGATACCACAAACCACTGGCTTCAGGCCACCAAGAGGCGTACGCTGGTCGTGGCATCTAGGGTGGTGTCTGCGGCACGAAAGGCGTTTCATGCGGGGTGGCTGTCATAGTGGAGACGGATGTAGTCGTTGGGGTCGCAGTGGGGGTCGCAGTTGGAGTCGGCGTTGAGGTTCCCGCCGCTGCCGTTGTCGCTGTCAGGGTGGCAACGGCTGTGGGTGTAGCAGCCACGGTTGTCGTAGAGGTCATCGTCGCCGTTAGATGCGGCGTTGCGGTGGGTGAGGGTGTTGGGGTGGGCGCACCGGTATGGCGGGCTAATCCGGCGAAAGGCATTACAATCAGGGCCAGTACGGCCACAAGCCCGATGATCTGCCATGCCAGTATGGCTTTCCGAGGGTTCGATTTCATCGCCGTCGCATCGCGTAATAATCACTTAAGGCTGTAAATCTACAGGGCATGCTCGAGCAAGATGATCTGGGTGGGGGAGGGAAGCTGGCCTCTGTTGAACTCGACCTCTGCACTGCCTGTACGCTTCACGTTCTTATTGCCCGACAGGAAGGGCTCGGCGTCGCATACCGGGAAGTTGGGGCATCCATCGCTCTTGAAGTGCATGGGTATGGCCACAGCCGGCTTGATCTGGGCGATGACCCCATCAGCTCCTGCGGCATCGATGGTGAAGCTGCCCCCAACCGGAACCATCAGTACATCGACATCGCCGATGGCGGCAACTTGCTCGTCGGTCAGCTTGTGCCCCAGGTCCCCCAGATGGCACAGCCTAACCCCATTCACCGAGAAGCGGAATATGGTATTGTCGCCGCGCTCTTTACCGCCGCTCTCATCGTGGTAGCAGGCTATGCCTTTGAACTCAATCCCGTTCACCTGGTGCGAGCCGGCGCCCCTTATCACCCGGGGGTTGCCGGGAACGCCGGCAACGTAGTTGTGGTCGTCGTGCTCGTGGCTTACGGTGACGATGTCTGCCTCATCCTTGATGGCGCCGTACTCCAGCCCGTATACCCCCGGCTTGTAGGGGTCGGTAACGATCCTGACGCCCTCTTCGGACGTGATCAGGAATGCGGCATGTCCCAACCATTTCACCTTCATCTTTTGCCTCCTCGCATTTCTTGTCGGTCGCTATTTATAACTCAAGACCAGATTCACCAGCGTCCGCACCGGAACGCCGGTTTCCCCCTTGACCAGGCAGTTCCTGTCCTTATCGGTGCGAGAGGTGCCGGCGATATCGAGGTGGACCCAGGGGGTATCCTCGATGAACTCGTGAAGGAACTGGGCGGCGGTGATGGCTCCACCGTACCTTCCGCCGCTGTTCTTGATATCGGCTATGTCGCTCTTGTTCAGCTCCTTATAATCGTCGTGCATCGGCATCTGCCAGATGCGCTCGCCGGAGGCGTCACCGGCCTGGATCACCCGATCCACCAGCTCCTGGTTGTTGCCGAAGGCTCCGGTGCAGAACTCGCCGAGGGCGATCTGGCAGGCTCCGGTGAGGGTGGCGACATCGATTACCGGCGAGAGGCCCTGCTTGCGGGCGTAGCTCAAGGCATCGGCCAGGATGAGGCGGCCCTCGGCGTCGGTATTCACCACCTCGATAGTCTTGCCGTTCGATGCGCGGATTACGTCCCCCGGCTTCAGGGCGCTGCCGTCGGGCAGGTTCTCGGTCGCCGGCACGATCCCGGTGACGTTCACTTTGGGCTTCAGCTCACCGATGGCGCGCATGGCGGCGATCACGGCGGCGCCCCCGGCCATGTCACCCTTCATGTCGCCCATCCTCTCCGACGGCTTGATGGAGATGCCGCCGGAGTCGAAGGTGATCCCCTTACCGACGAGGCCTATGGCGCCCTTTTTCGCTCCGCTCTTGTAATTGAGGACGATGAACTTGGGCGGCTGTGTGCTGCCCCTGGCCACGCCGAGCAGGGCCCCCATCTCCAGCCGCTCCATGTCGGATTGCTCCAGAACATAGCACTCCAGACCGTACTCACCGGCAATCTGCAGCGCGATCCGGGCCATGTCGCTGGGGGTCATGAAATTGGCGGGCTCGTTGGCCATATCGCGGGCGAGGTTGGTGGCCTGAGCCATGATGCGGCCGGTGCGGCATCCCCGCTCCAGCGCGGCCAGCCCCTTCTTGTCCTTGTTCACGATGAGCAGCTGGTCGATGTCCCGTTCCTCGGATTCCTGCGTAAGGTGACGGCGGAAGGTATATGTTCCCAGCATGGCGCCCTCGGTAATCGCTTGGGCTGCCCCCTCCGCATCCAAGCCGCCGGCGCCGGTGCCGTGGGCGATGGTGCCCACCTTCCTCGCACCGAGCTTGCGGAGGTAGCGGCAGGATTCGGCGGAGACCTCGCGTATCCGGGACAGGCACATCTCCTGCTGCTTGCCCAGGCCGGCGATGAGCACCCTTTCCGGCTTGATCTTCTCCAGGCTGTGGATCAGGGTCATCTCATGGCGTTTGCCCTTTATCTCGCCATCCTGGATGAGCTTGGTGATGGCTCCCCCGAGGGCCTTATCCACCGCCCCGGTGGCCCCCCCGGATGTTTTCACGTCTTCGAACAGGTTGACGACTATCGCGTCCAGGGGCAACTCGCCGATGTCGCCGGTGGTGACTGTTACCTCCATGCTGATCTCCTTCGTCGGTTATGCCGCATCAGGCTCTTATTATACCGCAATTGTACGCCAGTGTCGCTCGATACATCAGCGACCTCACTTGATATCTCGGCACAGCGGCGATGTCAACCGCCCCGAGTATTGGAACACGGTCCTTACTCGTCGCTGTAGAAGGCGGCGCCGAGCACGCCGGGGCCGGCATGGATCCCCATGCTGGGGGCGAACTCCGCCAGGTATATCTCCGCACAGTTGAACCGGGAGGCGATCTCCGCCTGCAGCTTCCTTCCTTCTTCAAGCTCATCGGCATGGTTCACGATAACATGCAGCGGCGAGTCTCCGGCCATCTCTCCCATCAGTTCCAGCAGGAGCTTGACCGCTTTTACCCGGGTGCGCGGGCGCGCCACCGGCGTGGTTACCCCTACTGAGGTATCGTGCCCTACGATGGGCTTTATATTCAATACAGAACCGGTCCAGGCCGCCGCCTTGCCGATGCGGCCGGTCCGCGCCAAATAGTACAGCGTATCCACCATCGCCAGGTATCTCACACGGGGGATCATGCTGCGGGCTGCATCCAGCGTCCGGGTGAGGTCGGCACCGCTGCTGGCGGCGCGGGCCGCCTCCACCGCGATGAGACCCATGGCGCTCGACGCCGCCCGGCTGTCGAGCACCTCGACCGCTGTGTCGGGGAGCTGCTCCCGAGCCATCTCTCTGGCCAGCAGTGCGGTCTCGTATATCTTGCTCTGCTTCGAGGTAACAGTGATGCACAGTATGCTCTCCGCATCCTCGCTTAGCCGTTGGAAGGCGTCGAGGAAATCCCCGGCAGAGGGGGTGGAGGTAGTGGGCAGGTCCTGCCGTTTTCTCATGATCCTGTAGACCTCGTTGGGGCTGATGTCGACGCCGTCGCGGTAGCTCTGGCCCTGATGTACTATCGTCAGCGGCACCACGCAGATGCCGTTATCCTTTACCAGTTCATCGGGTAGACAGGATGTGCTGTCGGTGACTACGTTCACCCTTTTCACAGCTACTGATTTTAGACCTGTCGGCTGTCTGGTGCAATAGGTGACAGGGCCATGGACGACGGTCAGAAGCATTCGGAGAGATACCGGCTGGCTACTTCACCGGCTGAGATACGAAGAAGTAGGGCTGGGGGTTATTATTGACATAATAAGTAAGGCGTTTAATTGCCTCCCATCTCTTTGGCTCTCTCGTAGGCGGCCCTGACCGCGCTGGCGAACGTCGCTTCTACATTGCCCTCATACAGCTTCTGCAATCCGGCGGCCGTGGTTCCGCCGGGGGAGGTGACCCGTTCCCTCAACTCATTTGGGGGAGTGCCCGTCTCACTGGCGAGGCGCGCCGTCCCCAGCACCGTCTCCAGCACCAGTTCCTGCGCCATATCGCGGGGGAGGCCGATGTCCGCCGCAGCAGCAATAAGCGCCTCCATAAGCAGAAAAACATACGCCGGGCCGCTGCCGCTGACCGCGGTTGCCATATCTATGTAGCCCTCGTCGGGCACGTAGATTTCCCTGCCCATGGCTTTCAGTATGGAGGCTGCGACCTCTTTCTGCCGCTGGCTGACCTCGGCGGCGGCGGTCCACACGCTGATCCCGGCGCCCACCTGAGCGGGGGTGTTGGGCATCGCCCGCACCACCGGGCGGTGGTCGAGGCCGTCGGCGATGGCGCAGATCCGGGCCCCGGCGATGATGGAGATAACAAGCTGGCCGCCGGAGAATCGGCCCCTGAGAAGGGGCATCACCTCGGTCAGGTTCTGGGGCTTGACCGCCAGCACCACTGCATCGGCACCCTCCGTCGCAGCCGGGCAATCCTCGCTCGTTTCAACGTTGTAAATCGCTCGCAGTTCATTCAGACGTGAGGCGCTGATATCGGTTACTCGGATGTCCTTGGGTGCGCTGATCCCTGCGGCGAGCACCCCCCGGATCATGGCCTCGCCCATGTTACCGCCGCCGATGAAGCCGATCTTCATCCCGCCTCCGCCAGCGCTTCGTCCAACGCCTCCTTGATCTCCTCCACGGATTTGCCCTTGAGCGGTATCTGCCTGCGGCACTTCACGTCCTTGAAGCTCACCTCTTCCTCGTCGGTGGTGATCTGCCCCCCGACGAGTATCACCAGGTCGTCATCCCCCCTCTTCTTGAGCCGCTCGGTGTGCTGGTGCATGGACTTGGCCAGGGCATCGGCGTCGGCAGTGGCGGAGACATCGATCATTACGAAGCTGGCCACCCCGCCGCCGAGGAAATCCGTCCCCAGCCGTTTCGCCTGAACCGATATGCCGCCGATGAAGTCCAGGTCCCACAACAGGGAGTCCGGCGGGGTCTGGCGGCCGGTCTGCAGCACCACCGTCCGCGGTGTTGAATCCATGTGCACGAATCCCTTTTTGCGCTCCGATTTCTTCTTCCGACTCATTTTCTAACCTCCGAATATGGCCCGACCGATCCGCACCATGGTGGCGCCCTCCTCGATCGCGACCTCGAAATCATCGGTCATCCCCATGGATAGATGCTCCAGCCCAAGCGAGTCGCGCGCCTGGCGCAGCCGGCGGAATACGGGGCGTATCTCTTCCGGATCGCCAGCCATGGGGGCGATGGTCATCAGCCCCTTCACCGTCAGGTTGGGCAACCGCCCGATCTCGGGCGCTGCTGTGCCCAGCTGCGCCAGGGGAAACCCGCCCTTGGTGGCTTCGCCCGATACGTTGACCTGGAGCAGGACGGGCAGGGTGGATGCAGCTGCGGCATTCAACGCCTCGGCCAATCTGAGAGAATCGACGCTGTGAATTATATCAAAAACCTCGACCGCTGTCTTCGCCTTGTTGCGCTGCAGGTGCCCCACCATGTGCCATATAGGACGCAGTCCGGCGGCCGAAAGCCGAGCTACCTTGATGCTGGCCTCCTGAACTCGGTTCTCGCCGATGTGCCGGATGCCGGCCTCGACGGCGGCCTCGATGGCCTGAGGGGGCAGGCCCTTGGTTACGGCGACGAGGGTGATCTCATCCGGTGACCGCCCCGCTCTTCCGGCCGCCGCGGCGATGCGGCGTTCCACGTCCCGTAGTCTGGGCTCCAGTCTGTGAACCGTTAAATCCTCCATTTCAGCACACCCCGCATTTGTGGCACTCGACCGAAGGACAGGGGGGGCTTCCCTCGCCGCGCAGCGCCCGCTCCAGTTCCTGCCCCAGGTAGTGCTTGTCCACGCCCGAATCCAGCACATCCCAGGGGAGCTCCCTGTCGAGCGGTATCTCCTTCCCGGTGTAGGCCTCGGCCTCGATGGAGAGCTGGGACAGGGCGAGGCGCCATGCGGGCAGGGACCTGCCCGCAGCCCCGGCCAGCGCCCCCGCCAGTCTGCTGTCGCCCCTCGATAGCGCTCCCTGCACCATTGACCATGGCACGCTTTCCGCCCTGACGGTTATGCCCTTGCGTTCCAGCGCGCCCCGGATCCAGGAGATGCGATGGCTGAGCACCTTGGGGCTGGCCATGGGGAGCCACTGGAATGGCGTGCCCGCCTTGGGCACGAACGGCTCGATGGTAATGGTAAGGTGGGCTCCCCTCTGCTTGGCGTCGAGGCGCTGCTTCACAGCGATCACCAGGTTGATCAGCCCTTCGATGTCCTCCGCGGTCTCGGTCGGCAGGCCGACCATGAAATAGAGCTTAAGCTGCCTGAAGCCTTGCTCCCCCACCGCATCCGCGGCGGTGATGATATCGCTCTCCGCTACCCCTTTGTTGATAACGCGTCGCAGCCTTTCGGAGCCAGCCTCTGGAGCCAGGGTTACAGTTGCAGTCCCGCTGTCGGCCAGCGCCTGCAGCAGCACCGGCGAAAGGGGGCGAACTCGCAATGAGCTGACGGACATCTGCGCCCCTTCGCGCCTCAGCCGGACCGCCAGTTCATCCATATCGGGATGGTCGGAGATAGAGGCACCGAGGAGCCCGATCCTCTTGCTCAGCTTCAACCCTTCCCCCGCCTGCTCCAAAAGGTGGCTCAGGGAACGGAAGCGCAGCGGCCGGAACCAGTACCCGGCGAGGCAGAAGCGGCACCCCCAGCGACAGCCCCGCATCACCTCGATGAGATACATATCGCCGAATTCGGTATGGGGGGTGAGGATGGCGGATGTGGTAGCGAAGTCGTCGATATCCTTGGCCCACTGGCGTGAAACAGGCTTCTTGCGGTAGAGATCACGAAAGGCAGGGACATACAGGCCGGGCAGGGAGACGAGCTCCTGCAGCAGTTCATCCCTGCCGCTCTGCTCGCTGCCGAAGATGGCCTCGATCAGTGCCGGAAGGATCACTTCCCCCTCGCCAACGGCGAAGCAGTCGAAGAATGGCGAGAGCGGCTCCGGGTTGGCGCTGATGCAGGGGCCTCCGGCTATGACCAGGGGATGATGGTTGCCCCGCTCGGCGGTGAGCAGGGGGATTGTGCTCGCTTTGAGCATATCGACGACGTTGAAATAATCCAGCTCGGTGGATATGGAAAAGGCCAGCACCGCAAAGTCGTCGAGGGGGCGTCCGGACTCGATGCTGGCGTTCGCTCCCTCGTGGAACACGCGTTCGCACACTACATCGTCGTAACTGTTGAGCAGACTGTAGATGGTATGGAACCCGAGGTTGGACATGCCGATATGGTAGGTATTGGGGTAGATCAGGGCGACGGGTATCCTGCCACCCCAGTCCTTGACGATGGTGCCTCGCTCATCGGAGAGCCTTCGCCGCGCCGCTCTGTCCCATCTCATCTGGCAGGATCACACGGTCATTTCATCATCTTCTCGCTGCCTACCATGCCGATCTCGACGATCTTCCCGCAATTGGGGCAGCGCAGTGCGATGCTGAGGGGGCGGTTCATCGCTCTCTCGGCGATGGCACTGACCATGGAGTCGATGTCGTCCAGGCGACGGTCGAGGGCATCAAGTCGCTTCTTCAGTTGCTCCACCTTTAACTCCTCGTCCTTGCTTCCGCGTTCCGTTTTTTGTGCCAAATCCGCCCTCCTCAGTTAATTAGTAGGAATATCAAGCCTGTGATCAGCACCACCAGACCCACAGTGAACAGTAGCCGTCCCCCGATACGGATCGCCTCAGGGCCCAGGCGCATCGGCCCACCGCTGACGAACTCCTTGAGGTCGGGGCGGTGCGAGAGGGCATTGTTGACACCGTGCTGCTCGCCTCTGGCCCACAGGAAGGCGAAAAGGCTCAGCAGGATGAAGAACCCCCCCATGCCTATCATGATGAAGCTGTCGATATCGTTCATGGCAGAAGCTTACTTCAACTGCACTTGGTATATCCGCAGCCGTGGCATATCTGGCATCCCTCCTGGTATACCAGCATGCCGCCGCACTCCGGACACTGCCCGCCCAGTTTCATGGCCTCGCCGGAGTGACTGTCCAGATCTGTTGTCTTGGCTGCACTCACATCGCTGCCCTCGTCCTTGATCTGCCTCTCCAGTACGCTGGCTATGGCGTCGGGGCAGGACAGCACCGAATGGCCCTGTTCCCAGGCGATGGAGGGGCAGCGGATGCCGCGTATGTGCTTCACCACCGCCGCCACGTCCACTCCGGAACGCAGCGCCAGCGAGATCAGGCGCGATATGGCTTCAAGCTGCGCTGAGGCGCAGCCCCCCGCCTTCCCCAGGCTGGAGAAGACCTCGCAGATGCCGTATTCGTCGGAGTTCACCGTCACGTAGATGTTGCCGCAACCGGTGGCCACCCTCTCGGTGATCCCTCTGGTCACCCGCGCGCGCCGCCGCGGCTCGAGGATGCTGCCCTTCTCCTCCTCCTCGGCGGCGATATTGAGTACCTGCTTGTCCTTGCTCCGGTCGCGGTATATGGTTATCCCCTTGCACCCCAGATCGTAGGCCAGATTGTATGCCTCGGCGACATCATCCCTGGTGGCGCTGTGGGGGAAGTTGATGGTCTTGGAGACGGCGTTGTGGGTGGACTTCTGGAATGCGGCCTGCATCTTTATGTGCCACTCGGGGCTGATGTCGTGGGCGGTCACGAAGAGCCGCTTAACCTGCTCCGGGATGCCATCCATCCCCCGCAGGCTGCCCCTCCGCGCCAGATCCTTCATCAGCTCGTCGGAGAAGAAGCCTCCCCGCCTGGCGGCTTCCTCGAAGTAAGGATTGACCTCCACCAGCTCGTCGCCGTCCAGTATGTGGCGCTCGTAGCTCAGGGCGAACAGCGGCTCGATCCCGCTGGAGCAGTTGGCGATGATGCTCAGGCTGCCGGTGGGGGCGATGGTGGTGGTGGTGGCATTTCTCATCCTGGGGCCGTCGGGCACATCATAGACACTGCCTGCGAAGGCGGGGAAAACGCCCCGTTCCGCGGCCAGCGCTACCGATGCCTCACACGCCTTGCGGTTGACGAATTCCATAGTCTTTTCGGCAACCTCCAGCGCAGCCGCAGAGTCGTAGGGGATCCCCAGCTTGAGCAGCATATCGGCGAAGCCCATGACGCCCAGGCCGATCTTGCGGGTCTGCTTGGTCTTCTGCGCTATCTCGGGGAGGGGGAAGCGGTTCATATCGATAACGTTGTCCAAGAACCTGACGGCGACGTTCACCGTTTCCTCCAGCTTTCCATAATCAATCTCGGGTTTGCTGTCGCTGACCATTCTCGCCAGGTTGATCGAACCCAGGTTGCAGGACTCGTAGGGGAGCAGGGGCTGCTCGCCGCAGGGGTTGGTGCTCTCGATGTTCCCCAGGTGTGGGGTGGGGTTTTCGCTGTTTATGCGGTCGATGAAGACCAGGCCGGGATCGCCGGTGCGCCACGCCAGCTCCACTATCTTGTCGAACAGATCTTTGGCGTTTATCTGCTTCACTACCGATCCGTCGCGGGGGTTCCTCAGTTCGTAATCTATGCCCTCCTCTACGGCGACCATGAACCTCTCGGTGGCTGCCACAGAGAGGTTGAAGTTGGTGAGCTGGTCGCCGCTCTCCTTGGCGGTGATGAATTTCTCGATGTCGGGGTGGTCCACCTGCAGGATGGCCATGTTGGCGCCGCGGCGCATACCACCCTGCTTGATAACGTCGGTGGCGGCGTCGAAGGCCTTCATGAAGGATACCGGGCCGCTGGCCACCTTGTTGGTGGAGCCCACGGTGTCTCCCTCCGGCCTCAGCTTGGAGAAGGAGAAGCCGGTGCCGCCCCCGCTCTTGTGGATCAGGGCGGTATGTTTGATGGTGTCGAAGATGCTCTCCATGGAATCTTCGATGGGGAGCACGAAGCAGGCGGAGAGCTGCTGCAGGTCCTTGCCGGCGTTCATCAGGGTGGGAGAGTTGGGCAGGAACTCCAGGTTGGCCATCACCCGGTAGAACACCTCTTCCCAGCACCCTGCATCCGCTTCATTTTCGGCGGAGGCGATATTGTGGGCCACCCGGCGGAACATATCGTACGGCGATTCGCCCGGCCCGAGGTACCTCCTCTCCAGGACCACCATCGAGTTCTTGGACAGCGGTGGGTGCTCGGTTTCGATCGCCGGGGGCTTCACCTGCGGCGTCTCCTTGACGGAAGAATTCGGATGAGTTTCTGTGACCGCTCCCTGCGGCTTTGACTCGGTGCGATGTATGGTAACCTCCATCTCGCTCCCTTCGGACATGATTTGTTTGATTATCGCTTCAATCTCAGGGTAACTGAGCCGCCACTCCGGCATGGCGCCCTCCATTCCCGGGAAGCTCTTGAACCTTTCCTCAAGGCGCTGTATCACCTGCTCGGCGAGTTGTTCCACCAGGTCCCGGTCGGAGATGCCCAGCGAGTCGGCGGCGCTGAATACGCCGCGGGCCACCCGGTTGCGGAAGGCGGCGGCCCCGTTGCTCCTGCTGTTATTGCCTGCCATAGATTTGCGTTTGTCCTGCGGGCCAGCTAACCGGCTGGATTCCCGAGGCCTCCTCTGCCGATGCTCGCTTCGAGTTCAAACCTGTCGGGGTCATTCGAGAGTTCTGCAAATAGTGGGAGCTGGCTGGTGTCGCGGCGCAGGGCGTTGAGCCTGGCGTAGGCCTCTGCCGCCTCCCGTATCTCCTCGATATCGGCGAAGTCGCGGTACACGCTGGCGAAGCGAATGTAGGCCACGCCGTCGAGCTGGCGCAGCCGTTCCATCACCATGTCCCCGATGGCCGAGGCCATCACCTCGCCCTTGCCCGATTTGCGGAGCCGGTCCTCGATGTCGTCCACCATCCGCTCGATGGTCTCCTGCGATACCGGACGCTTGGCGCAGGCCTTCCTGATCCCGGACATCATCTTGTCCCGGCTGAACTCCTCGCGGCGCCCGTCCTTCTTGACCACCAGCAGGGCAGCCGTCTGCAGACGCTCATAGGTGGTGAAGCGGGCACCACACTCCAAGCACTCCCGCCGCCGCCTGATGGCGTCGCTGACATCGCGGGAGTCGATGACCCTCGAATCTCCTCTGTTACAGTAAGGGCATTTCATGTGCAAAAGCTGTGCAAAACCACATCATATTGGGCAGCAGGCATAATGCTACCACAATATATAGTGTTTGTCAATAGCATAAATCGGAGGATAAGTCAGCCATCGTCCGTCAAAAAAGGGATAGGGATAGCCCTCGCTCGCAGGTGCGATTATGTGGATTTCAGTTAATATATTTATGCATCGATCACGGGGATACCATGCGCAATCAGTCGGGCCTGAAACGGGGCGGAAGACAAGAGGGCCACAGGCCGCTTGCGGCCTGTGGCCCTACAATGACCCGGTTATCCGGGTTGCTTATCGGGCGGGCATGCGGAAACGCATGGTTTTCGGCTGGGCTGCTGGTGCCTCGACGGTGTGCCGTTTCGGCATCGGGCGACGCAGGAAGGTGGGAATATCCAGTTCCTGCTCGCTGTCGGCACCCTCGACCAGGCGGCGCAGCTCCTCGTCCTTGCGGATCGCCTTGCTGCTGGCGGCATTGAAGCCGGTGGCGATCAGGGTGAGCTTCACCTCGTTGTCCATCGCGGGGTCGAAGGTCACGCCGAAGATGATGTTGGCCTCCGGATCCACCGCCTTGCCGATGACCTGGGCCGCCTCGTTGACCTCGAACAGGGTAAGGGTCTCTCCGCCGGTGACGTTGAACAGGACGCCGCATGCTCCGTCTATAGAGACGTCCAGCAGCGGGCTTTCCAGTGCTTCCTGAGCCGCATCGACGGCGCGTTTCTGTCCGCTGCCGTGGCCGATGGACATCCACGCCTGGCCGGCATCCCTCATAACCGCCCTGACATCGGCGAAGTCGAGGTTGACCATGCCGGGAACGGTGATGACCTCGGCGATGGCCTGGACCGCGTGCCTGAGCACGTCGTCCGCCATCTTGAAGGCGCTGTCCACCGCCGTCCTCTGGTCGCACAGGTCAAGCAGGCGGTCGTTGGGGATGGTGATAAGGGTGTCCACCTTGTCGATCAGACGGTCAATGCCGTCCTCGGCCACCATGGAGCGGTGCGTACCCTCGAAGGCGAACGGTTTGGTGACCACCGCGATGGTGAGCGCGCCGGACTCCTTGGAAAGCTCGGCGACGACTGAGGATACGCCGGTGCCGGTGCCGCCGCCCATGCCGGCGGTGATGAATACCATATCCGAGTCAGCGACGCAGGCGCGGATCTCATCGCGGCTCTGCTCCGCGGCCTTGAGCCCCAGCATATGGTCACCGCCCACGCCCAGCCCTCTGGTCAGCTTTTCGCCAACCTGAAGGCGGGTGGGGATATCGGTACCGAGCAACGCCTGGGCATCGGTGTTGATCCCGATGAACTCCACCCCCTGTATATCCGCCTGCACCATGCGGCTGACAGCGTTGCAACCGCCGCCGCCAAGCCCTAGAACCTTTATCTTTGCCGGGTTAGGAACAAATCCTGGTTTTGCCATGATATCCTCCTTTCATTAATGGATAACCAGTTTTCTCATCCGGATAGCGAGTCGCCTGAGGGATTCTCCGACGCTGCCGGACTGCCATGTTTTTTCGCCGTCATGCTTCTTGTTACCCCAGAGCAGCAGTCCCACTCCGGTGGCGTAGGCAGGGTCGGGGAGTATGTCGGCGATGCCATATACCCCCTCGGGCGCTCCGACTCGCACCGGCAGCCCCAGGACATCCTGCCCCAGCGATGCTATCCCCCTGAGGTTGGCGCAGCCCCCGGTGAGCACCAGGCCAGCCGGCACCTCTCTCTCGTAGTCGGTCGGCAACTCCAGGGCTATCAGCTTCAGTACCTCTTCCACCCGCGCCCGGATGATATTGCTGAGGTCCTGATAAGAGACGCCGTAGCCATTGGTGTTGAGGTTGGCCTCCTCCTCCTCGGCACTGTCGTAGAGGGACATCACGCTGCCGAACTTCCTCTTCATCTGCTCGGCGGCGTCGAAGGGCATCCCCAGGCCGATGGCGATGTCCCGGGTGATCTGGTAGCCGGCCACCGGCAGGATGGCGGTGTGCCAGATGCTGCCATTCTTGAAGATGGCGATGTCGGTGGTGCCGCCACCGATATCGGCGAGCACCACGCCGGCATCCCTTTCGTCGTGCCGGAGGACCGCCTCGGAGCTGGCCAGGGGCTCCAGAACCAGATCCTCGATCTCCAGGTTAGCGCCACGGACGCACTTGACCAGGTTCTGTACCGAGGCCACCGCGGCGGTGATGACGTGGGTCTCCACGTCCAACCGGAAGCCGTGCATTCCGACCGGATCCTTGACACCGGTCTGGCCGTCGATGGCGTAGCCCCTGGGGATCACATGCAGCAGCTTGCGATCGTTGGGAACGGTGAAGGTGCGGGCGGATTGGAGCACCCTTTTCAGGTCGTCTGAGCGCACCAGTCGGTCATTTCGTGAGATGGAGACCACGCCCCGTTTGTTAAGCGAGGAAACGTGCCTGCCGGTCACGCCTACGTACACCGACTCCATCTTGAGTCCGCTGGCCTGCTCCGCCCGGCGCACAGAGCTCTTTATCGACGATCTGGCCTCGTTGATATTGACTACAAGACCTTTGTGCAGCCCCCGTGATGGGGTAAGGCCAATACCCAGGATCTGGAGGTCGCCGCCATGGCCCGGTTTGGCCATGATGCTACAGATCTTGGTCGTACCCACATCAATGCAAGATATTATTTCGCTTTTTGCCATTTACCTCCTCCTTCTGAGTGATTTTTGGCAGTTAACCTTTCTCTATAATCCATTACATCCTTCCACCCCCTTATACTAGAGTGGGCAGTGTCGCTGCCTATAGCCTTGGGCTCGACGAATGTTTATTGTTGGTCCTGCCAGCAGGCAGGACACTGCCCAACACCACTCCATATGTACCTGTTTCATTAGATACGCTCCGCCACCCGCATTCTGGCGCTGCGGCTGCGCGGGTTTCCAGCTATCTCTTCCGGTGAAGGCTTGATCACCTTCTTGGTGATTAATTTAATGGTAGCGCGGTGCCCGCAAACACATACCGGTGTGTTGGCGGGGCACAGGCAATCCTGAGATTCCATCCTGAAGAATTCCTTGACCAGGCGGTCTTCCAGTGAATGGAAGCTGATCACTGCCAGCCGGCCTCCGGCCTCGATGATGTTTATCGCCTGTCTCAGTGCCGCCTTAAGGCGTTCCAGCTCCTGGTTCACCGCTATGCGCAAGGCCTGGAACGTCCTGGTGGCGGGGTGTATTTTCCCCCGCCTGCCGATGGCTTTCGACACCACAGCAGCCAGTTGCAGCGTGGAGCTGAGCGGGCGGTTGGCCACGATAGAGCGGGCAATCGCGCCACTTTTGCGCTCCTCGCCATACTCCCTGAGGATCCGGGCGATCTCCTTCTCCGGATAGGTGTTCACGATGGTGTCCGCGGTCAGCTGCTGCCCGGGGTCGAAACGCATATCGAGGGGGGCGTCCTGCTGGAAGCTGAAGCCCCGGTTCGCATCACCCAACTGGACGGATGACATCCCCAGGTCGAACAGTACGCCGCTGACGGGGAAGAAGTCCGCCCTGCGGCATATCGTTTCCAGGTTTGCGAAATTATCGTTGATTAAGATAGCCTTGTCGCCGTAGCTTTTCAGGTTGTCATGAGCTGTTTCGATGGCTCGGGGGTCGGCATCTATACCCAATACACGTCCGCCGTGCTCGAGCACGGCGGTGGCATGTCCCCCTTCACCGACGGTACAATCGACATACCGCCGGTCGGGTTTAACCTGGAGTGCCCCGATGGACTCCTTCAGGAGAACAGGCTTGTGATTCATCTGTCCGTCTCCATACTCTCGAAGTGCTGCCACAGGTTATCCCTTGCCTCTACTTTTGCCTTATTCCAGCGCTCCCTGCTCCAGATCTCTATATACTCGTTGACACCGATTACCACTAAGCTATCCTTAATACCGGCACCATCTCGCAAAGCCGGGGGCAGCATTATCCTGCCCTGGCTGTCCAGTTCGAGGTCGAAGGCGGAGCTGAAATAAGCCCGTGTGAATTCACGCTGTTTATTCCTCTTTATCGGGCCGAAGTTGAGTTGCTCTGCATTGGTATTCCAGCCTTTTTGCGTGTAACCGTCGATCTGCCCGTCGGGGCCCAGATTGAGTACGATACCCTCTGCGAAGTGCTTGCGGAACTTGGGAGGGAGGGGCACCCTGCCCTTGGCGTCCACCTTGTATTCATACTCACCGAGAAACATAGTTAATTTAATCCACTAAAGTTTTTCAGCCCTGTTTTGTCCCCGGGCCCCGCTTTCGGAAAACTCTAACTTAATCACCAATTCCGTACCTATTTCCCAATTTAATCCAAAATCTACCACATTTTCCCACCCATGTCAATACCCTTGGGTGCTGTTTTTTCAAATTGGTGCATATCATTTACAAAAGGCCACTTCTGTGATATCATTCGTTCGCTCTATTCCGGCAGCTATGGCCTGGCCTGTGGTGAGTACAGGAGATGGATTTGAATATGTCATCGTGGGCATCGTTTACTGGTGGCGATCGTCACCGCCGGCAGTGGAGGGTCGCGATACCTTTCGCGGGTCTCGTTTGCGGCATTTCTCGGACGCTGGCGTCAGTGGCGGCCGCTGATGCGGCACCTGTGTCTATCTCGTCTGATCGTGATGGGGATCGTTTGCCCATTCCCGCGCTGACCCTAACCACATCGCTAAATACAGATAGCCTGAAGGCAGCCAACATAGGAACTGGGGATAGTCTACCAACCAGCGGAGGCAGCAACAGATGTTCACGCTAGGCATATTGACCGTCAGCGATAAGGGCTCGCGGGGAGAGCGGGAGGACGAGAGTGGCAGGGTTATAAAGGAAACGCTTGCCCCGCTCGCTGCCAATCTGGTAAAATATGACGTTGTCCCCGACGAGGGGGAGGTCATATCCGGCAGGCTTGTCGAGTGGGTTGATAAGGATGGGATAGACCTCATTCTCACTACCGGCGGCACCGGGCTGACCCCGCGGGATGTTACACCTGAGGCGACGCTCGCTGTGGTGCAGCGGCTGGCGCCGGGGTTCGTCGAGGCGATGCGGGCGGAGAGCCTCAAGGTAACGCCAACGGCGATGCTGAGTCGCGCTGTGTGCGGCATCCGCGGCAGGAGCCTGATAGTGAACCTGCCCGGCAGCCCGCGGGCGGTGCGGGAGTGCCTGGAGGTGATCCTGCCAGCTCTGCCTCACGCTATCGAGACCCTCAGGGGTGAAGCAAGTGAGTGCGGCTCGGGTGAAAGAGGCTAGTGCGGGCACCGGGGTGAAGGCGAGAGATGAAGATCCATATACTGACCCTTTTCCCCGAGATGTTCAGCGGGCCGTTTGATGAGAGCATCATCGGGCGGGCCGTCGATCAGGAGCTGGTCAGCATCGATATTAATAATATAAGGGATTATACGCGGGATAAGCATCACGTGGTCGATGACTCCCCGTACGGGGGAGGGCCGGGGATGGTGCTCAAGCCGGAGCCGCTGTTCGAGGCGGTGGATGCGGTTAAGGGGGAGGCGGACATGCCGGTGATACTGCTAACCCCCCAGGGCAGACTGTTCAGCCAGGGGTTAGCCACAGAGCTTGCGGGCATGGATGAGATGATCCTCGTCTGCGGGCACTACGAGGGGGTGGATGAGCGGGTGAGGCAGCATCTGGTTACGGATGAGATCAGCATCGGGGACTATGTGCTGAGCGGGGGCGAACTGGCCGCCATGGTGGTGGTGGATGCGGTGGTGCGTCAGTTGCCCGGCGCGCTGGGATCGGAGGAGTCGGCGGGGGGAGATTCCCATTCAACCGGTCTCCTGGAGTACCCCCAGTACACCCGTCCCCAGTCGTTCCGTGGCTGGGAGGTGCCTGAGATATTGTTATCGGGGGACCACGCTGAGATCGAGAGGTGGCGCAGGGGGCAGTCGCTGAAACGCACTGCGGAACGCCGCCCCGATCTGATGCAGCGGGTTGCCCTGAGCGATGAAGATAGAAAGCTGATAGCCCGGATGGAAAGAGAGGAAGAATAGATGGAAGCGCTGATTCCCGTTGCGCCTAATCCCAATATCCCGATGATAAGCCCCGGCGATACGGTTAAGGTGAGTATCAAGGTGGTGGAGGGGGAGCGGGTACGCACCCAGTTGTTCCAGGGGGTGGTGATCAGGGTAAAGAAGGGCGGTGTTAACGCCAGCTTCACGGTAAGGCGTATCTCCTACGGTGTTGGTGTGGAGAGGAGCTTCTTCTTCCAGTCGCCCTCCATAGAGAAGGTGGATGTGCTGAGGCACGGCAAGGTGCGCCGCGCCAAGCTGTACTACCTGCGGGGGCTGACTACCAAGAAGGCACGCCTCAAGGAGCGGCGGACCAAGGAAGAGGGCGCCGCCAAATAGCCCGCATTATAGAAGACTTATAGTACGCCGAGCTGGGGCAAAGAGGGGATGAGCTACGCTGAGGTTGCGGTCAATTCCCCGATGGCGGGACGGCGGACCTTCTGCTACGCTGTGCCTGACAATATGAACCTCTCGGTGGGGCACACCGTGTGGGTGCCCTTCGGCCCCCGTATCCTGCAGGGGGTTGTATGTGAGGCCACGGAACAGCCTTCAGTTGACGATACCAGAGAAGTCGCCGAAATCATCGCGCCCGAGCCCCTCCTGTTTCCCCATCAGGTGAAGCTGGCCCGCTGGGTCAGCGATTATTACCTCGCGCCGCTCTTCGATGTGATGTCCGCGATGCTGCCACCCGGCTTCGCCCGCCGCATGCTGACGTTTATCGACTTGATGCCTTATCCCTCGGATAGCGCCATGTCCAAGCTCAACCCGTCCCAGCGCGCGTTGCTAGACCTGGTGGGGGAGAAGGGCAGGGTGGAGGTGAAGGAGGTGGAGAAAGCGTTGGGCCGCAAAGAGGCAAAGGCGGTTATCGATCACCTGGTGCGCAGGAAACTGATACGGAAGACCCAGCAGATGGAACGGGGCGGGGTGAGGCCCAAGACGGTGCCCTATATCCGCCTTACCGTTGAAGCCACTCAGGAGCTGGCGCGGCTGCTTAAGGCCAGGGGTGCCCCCAAGCAGGCGCAGTTGCTGCGGATGCTGGAGTCCGGGCCGATCACCGTTTCCGAGGCGAGGAAGAGACTGGGAAACACATCGTCGGTGGTCGCCGCGCTGGAGCGGAAGGGGCTGGTCACTGTAGATAAGGTACAGGTATATCGCGATCCGCTGGAGCATCGCACCTTCAATCCTTCACCGGCACACACCCTCACTCTGAGACAGGAGGCCGCATGGCGCGAGATCAAGGCGGCTATCGTATTGAGGCATTCGCTCTCTCAGCGCTATCCGGGATCGCCCCCCGAGGCCAAGGTATTCCTGCTTCACGGTGTGGCGGGCAGCGGCAAGACGGAGGTATACCTGCGGGCGCTGGAGCAGACCATTTCCGTTGGCAAACGTGCCATCGTCCTGGTGCCGGAGATCGCCCTCACCCCCCAGATGATAGACCGCTTCGCCTCCCGATTCCCCGGCAGGGTTGCGGTGCTCCACAGCCGCTTGTCCCAGGGGGAGCAGTTCGACGAGTGGCGCAGGATAAGGGAGGGGGCCTTCGATGTGGTGATCGGCTCCCGCAGCGCGATCTTCGCCCCCCAGCCGGACCTGGGGCTCATCGTCGTCGATGAGGAGCACGAATGGACCTACAAGCAGCAGGAGCAGGCCCCGCGCTACCATGCCCGCGATGTATCGGTTAAGCTGGCGGGGTTAACCGGATCGGTCGTTATCCTGGGCAGCGCCACGCCGGATGTGGGCACATATCACAAGGCTCGCGCTGGAGAGTATCGTCTGCTGGAGCTGCCCCAGCGGATCGGCACCGGTGATAAAAAGGTGGAGGTGGTAGACCTTAGGGAAGAGCTGAAGTCGGGCAACCGCAGCATCTTCAGCCGGTCGCTGGTTGTTGGGATAAGGCAAGCCTTGGCGGCGGATGAGCAGGTGATACTGTTCCTTAACCGCAGGGGTAGCGCCACCTTCGTGCAGTGCCGCGATTGCGGATACGTGCCGCGGTGCAGGAGATGCGACGTGTCATTGACCTATCATTCGGTGAGCGATAAGCTTGCCTGCCATCAGTGCAATTCCAGGGTGAGGCCTCCCCGCCTCTGCCCCCGGTGCGGCAGTAAGCGGATCAAGTTCCTCGGCATCGGTACGCAGAGGGTGGAGGAAGAGGCGGGAAAAGCATTCCCCGGGGCCAGGCTGTTGCGCTGGGATCGGGATGCCACCGGAGGCAAGCACTCGCATCAGGAGATACTGGACAAGTTCATCTCGCACAAGGCCGACATACTCATAGGAACCCAGATGATCGCTAAAGGGCTGGACCTGCCGCTGGTTACACTGGTTGGGATAATAAACGCGGACGTCAGCCTGCATCTCCCCGATTTCCGTGCCGGCGAGCGCACGTTCCAGATATTGAGCCAGGTGGCGGGCAGGGCCGGGCGCAGCTCGCTTCCGGGGCGGGTCGTGCTGCAGAGCTACACCCCTGAGCATTACGCTATTGACTGCGTCGCCCACTATGACTACGGACACTTCTATGAGCGGGAGCTGGCCCTGCGACGCCAGTATGATAATCCCCCCTTCAGCCGTCTGGCGCGGTTGGTCTATACCAACGCCGATAACGCGCTGTGTCAACGGGAGGCCCAGAAGATGAGCCGGTTGATAAACCAGGAGCGGGACTCCTGGGGGATGGACATCGATATCATCGGGCCGGCCCCGTCGTTCTTCGCGCGGGTGCGGGGGAGGTTTAGGTGGCAGATCATCCTGCGCGGCGATGACATCCATGGTTTGTTGGAAAGGCTGTCGCTACCGCGGGGGTGGGTTGTAGACATAGACCCGGTGAGCGTGCTTTGACAGCCCAGTTCGCCTCCGCTATAATATGGCGAGTGTCTGTGGTGAATCGATGGCAGTCCTCCAGTTGCGTGTCTATCCCGACCCCGTGCTGCGCCAGAAAGCGAAGCGGGTAAAAAAGATCGACCGGTCGATATCGAAGCTCATCGATGACATGGTGGAGACGATGTATGCGACCGGTGGGGTCGGGCTGGCAGCACCCCAGGTGGGGGTCTCGCTGAGGGTAGCGGTGATAGAGATCCCGGGCGAGGAGACCATCGTACTGGTGAACCCGGAGATCGTTAAACGTTCCGGCGAGATGGAGGTCACCGAGGGGTGCCTCAGCGTACCGGGCTATCGCGGGGACATCAAGCGCTCGGCGAGGGTCACCGCTAAGGCGCTCGATCGTAACGGCAAGGAGTTTCGCATTAAGGGAGAAGGGCTTCTCGCCGAGGCGCTGGAGCACGAGATCGACCATCTGAACGGCACCCTTTATATCGATCACCTGGACAGCGTAGACGATCTGGAAAGGGTCGCTCCGGACACGGACTCAATCGAGATATAGATTAGTGTTATAGCGAATCGGGCCGGCGGGGTGTTGCTTGGATGGGGACGAAGCGTTTCAGGATGAATGACCGTATGGTGAATATTCTAACCGGCGTACGTGAGATACTGGATAGGGATGCCGTCGAGGGCTATATCGTCGGCGGATTCATTCGCGACTCACTCATGGGGCGTGATAGCATTGATGTCGACATCGCTGTTGGGGCGAATGCTATGGAGCTAGCTCCCCGCATCGCCGATGCCTTGCGCGGCAGATACGTGCCGCTGGATGAGGACAACCAGATAGCGAGGGTGGTACTGGCTAAGGAAGGTCCGCTACATCTCGATATCGCCACCATGCGCGGCGGCATAGCCGATGACCTGGCGCTGCGCGATTTTACCGTAGACGCTATGGCGATAGGCCTGACGGATATATCGAATGAGGATGCCAAGCTCATCGACCCCTTCGGCGGGCGGCGCGACCTGGAGACGAGAGTGGTACGCGCTGTCAGCGAGGAGGCCTTCCGCCGCGACCCCGCCCGTCTGCTGCGCGCCCTGCGGCTGGCCGCTGAATGCGGTTTCTCCATCGATGATGAAACCAGGTTACATATCTCGAGGAACTGCCGGCTGATACGAAATGTGGCTGGTGAGAGGGTGCGCGATGAGCTGTGCCGCCTGCTCGCCGTCCCCGGTTCGTCGCGGTGGCTCCGACTGATGGATGAGCTCGGCCTGCTGCTGGCGGTGTTCCCTGAGCTCGGGCCGGCCAAGGGGGCGGAGCAGCCCAAGGAGCACTACTGGGATGTGTTCCAGCACTCGATCGAGACCGTGGCCGCCGTCGAGTTCCTGCTGCGCACAGATAGCTCGGATTACTTCGGTGATGATACCCTCGCCATGGCCCCGTGGTCGCCTGAGCTCGAAGCCCATTTCGATTCGGAGGCGGCCGCCGGCCACAGCCGCCAAGTGCTGCTCAAGCTCGCCGCCCTGCTCCATGATGTGGCCAAGCCCCAGACCAAAACGTTCGAGGAGTCGGGCAGGATGAGATTCTTCGGGCATTCCCAGCAGGGGGCGGAGACGGCTGCGGCCATACTGGAGCGGCTGAGGTTCAGCGCCAGGGAGAAGGGGCTGGTGTGCACCATGATCGAGCATCACCTGCGGCCGGGTCAACTGGCCCGTGATCGTGAGATGCCGACACAGCGTGCCATCTACCGCTACTTCAGGGATACCGCAGATGCGGGCATCGATACCATCTTTCTTAATCTGGCCGACCACCTGGCGGCGCGGGGCCCGATGATGGAGTACGACAGCTGGTGCCAGCACGCAGATGCGATGGCATTCGTCCTTGCGGAGCGTTTCAGCGAGGAGAGCGTGGTCTCGCCGCCGAAGCTGATCGACGGGCATGACCTGATGAACACCTTCGGCATACTGCCCGGTCCGCGGGTCGGCGAGCTGTTGGAGGCGGTGCGCGAGGCGCAGGCGGCGGGGGAAGTAGCCACCAGGGAAGAGGCGCTGGATTTCGTGCGAAACCGTATCTAAAATACGGGGTTTGTTGTATTATTAGTAGGTTGATATGGGAAGAAGACATACCATAACGCTGGTGGTCATCGCGATACTGCTCGTTTTCTCGGTGGCGGTGCTGGCGATACACGAGATAGGCGATCGACAGGGGCTGTCGCTGGGGCTGGACCTGCAGGGGGGCACCCATCTGGTATACGAGGCGGATTTCGCCGAGGTGCAGCCCGGAGCCGAGGAGGATGCCATCGCGGTGGCGCGCCAGATCATCGAGAAGCGCATCAACCGCTACGGGGTCAGCGAGCCCAGCATCCAGATCATCGGAGACGACCGCATCTCGGTGCAGATACCGGGGGTCAGCGCCGAAGAGGCCAAGGCGCTGGTGGGCGCGGTGGCCGAGCTGGAGTTCCGCGAGCAGAAGGGCGACTACCCGGACTATGTTTATGCCGCCCTGGTGTCGGATGCAGCCGTCGGGGCCGCCAACGTTACCGTCACCGACGCCAGCGGCTTCGATGTCGGCGATACCTGCGTCATCGGTGTTCTGGGCAGGGTGGAGGGTGAACAGCCGAACCGGGAGACGAAGAAGGTGACGGCCGTAAACGAGACTGACAACACCCTGACCTTCGACTCCGCGCTGTTCTACAATCACCAGATGGGAGAGCCGGTGGGCGCCTGGGTAGCGGCAATGGGGGTGATAGACGAGGGACAGGTGGCACTGACCGGCAAGTACCTGCTTCCCAACAGCTATGTTGACCTTCAGCAGCAGACCGGCCAGCCGGTGGTGGCCTTCGAGTGGGACGACACCGGGGCGCGGCTTTTCTCCCAGATAACCAAGCGCCTCGCCCCTCAGGCAGCGAACAACAATCAAGGACAGCAACTGGGCATCTTCCTAGACAACGATCTCATCTCGGCGCCTGCGGTCCAGTCCGAGATCAGCGCCAAGGGCATCATCGAGGGCTTGAGCTTCGACGAAGCGAGGATACTGGCCAGCCAGCTCAACGGGGGGGCGCTGCCGCTGCCTCTGGGGTACTGGGATGGGGACGATTTCCACCCCGGGGAGCCGGCGGTTATCCAGAGCGTGGACGCCACCCTCGGCGCCGATTCCCTGCAGAAGAGCCTGATCGCGGGGATAATCGGCTTCATACTGGTGCTGCTGTTCATGATCGCTTACTATCGCCTGCCCGGGGCGCTGGCGTGCGTCGCCCTGCTGATTTACGGCGCTATCGTGCTGATGATCTTCAAGCTGGTGCCGGTGACCCTCACCCTGGCGCATATCGCGGCCTTCATCCTGTCCATCGGAATGGCGGTGGATGCCAATGTGCTAATCTTCGAGCGGATGAAGGAGGAGATGAGGGCCGGCAAGACGGTGGGTGCTGCCATCGAGGCGGGCTTCAACCGCGCCTGGCCTGCCATCCGTGACAGCAACGTCTCGACGCTCATCACCTGTATAATCCTGTTCTGGTTCGGGAGCAAGATCATCGCCGCACCGCTGGTGATGGGCTTCGCCCTGACACTGGGCGTCGGGGTGGCGGTGAGCATGTTCACCGCGATAGTGGTAACCCGTAGTTTCCTGCGAACCATCGTGTTCACGCCGCTGGCGAAGCAGGGTTCGCTGTTCAAGAAGTGAGATAATCCGCATGATAGATTTTATCGGCAAGAGAAAATGGTACTTTCTGGCCTCGGGGGTCATAATACTGGCGGGCATAATCTCCCTCCTGGTCGCCGGGCTCAACCTGGGTATCGAGTTCACCGGCGGGGAGCAGGTCACCGTCAAGTTCGAACGTGAGGTGGATCAGGGGGAGCTTCGCGATGTGCTGGCCGGGCTGGGGTATACCGATGCTATCGTGCAGGGGACCGGGCACGGGGATTATATGGTGACCACCACGCTGCTGTCGGATGAAGATGTTGCCCAGATAAGGCAGGCGTTGAGCGCTCGCTTCGGGGAGGAGCCCGATATCACCGATCCTTACGCCATATCGGGCAGCGTGGCCAGAGAGATAGCCGCCGATGCATCCATCGCCGTGTTCGTGGCCGCCATCGGCATCCTGCTGTACGTGACCTGGGCCTTCCGCCGCCTGCTCAAGCCGTTCCGCTTCGGCGTCTGCGCCATCATAGCGCTGCTGCACGATGTGATAGTGGTACTGGGGGTATTCTCCATCCTCGGCGCGCTGTTCCATATCCAGATAGATGCCATGTTCATCACCGGCGTGCTCACCGTCATCGGCTACAGCGTCAACGACACCATAGTGGTCTTCGACCGCATCCGCGAGAATATGCTGAAGAGCCCGGGCACACCGCTGAAAACGACGGTGAACAGCAGCATCATGGAGACCATTGGGCGCTCCATCAACACCAGCATGACCACGCTGTTCGTGCTGCTGGCCCTGCTGCTGCTGGGCGGGGTGACATTGCAGAACTTTATACTGGTGCTGATTATCGGTGTGGTCACCGGAACCTACAGCTCCATCTGCATCGCCAGCCAACTGCTGGTCATCTGGGAGGAAGGCGCCTTCGGCAGGCTGTTCCGCCGCGTGTTCCCCAAGCGCGTAGCAGCAAGGGGGTAACATGTCTCAATCCCGGGTCAAAGCCCGTGCCTCTGCCATCGCTGTCGCTGCTAATATCCTGCTGATCCTGCTCAAGGTGGTGGTGGGTGTCCTCGGCGGCAGCATCAGCATCATCGCCCAGGCGATAGATAGCCTGCTCGACCTTCTGGCATCACTGATCACCTTCTTCAGCCTGCGGTTCGCAGCCCGGCCACCCGACAGGGAGCACCCGTTTGGCCACGGCAAGGCGGAGAACATCAGCGGGGTGGTGCAGGGTGCACTGATCTTTGCTGCCGCCGTGTTTATTTTTTACCAGTCGATAACCAGAATCATATCGGGTGCGGCTGTGGGGTATGTGACCGCGGGCATAGGGGTGATGGCCGCCTGCATAGTGGTGGACATCCTTCTTTCCCGGTACCTGGTCCGCGTTGCCAGGGAGACGGACTCGGTGGCTCTGGAGGCGTATGCCCGCAACATAACCACTGATATATATACCATGTCGGGGGTGCTGATAGGGCTGGTGGTGGTGCGCCTGACTGGCCTTAACGTCCTTGACCCCGTAATCGCCATCGGTATGGCGCTGCTCATCCTGAGGACAGCGTACAACGTGCTTAAGAAGTCGTTCCCTCAGCTCATCGATGTAAAACTCCCCGAGGATGAAGAGCGCATCATAGATTCCTGTATTAAAGAACACATGGGGGAGATTGCCGGTTACCATGAGCTGCGGACGAGGAAGGCGGGGAGCGACCGTCTCATCGAGCTACATGTGGTGATGCCCGCTGACACCAGCGTGGAGAAGGCGCATCAGATATGTGACCGTCTGGAGGATGATATCAAGTCGAGGCTATCTAACGCCAACGTTACTATACACGTCGAGCCCTGTGACAAGGACTGCGACCGCTGCCCGGGCAGCTGCCTGCCGGAGCAGATTATACCGGGGCCCTAATTCAGCTGGTGGATTTCCTTTACCGCCTGCAGCAGTCTGCCGATGTCCGGCGCTCCCCTCGTTCCGGGGGGTGGTCCCATGGGGTCGGTGATATCAGACTTGCCGAGGAGGACATCAAGCGTCGCCTTGATCGACGAGGCCAGCGCATCCAGGTTGTAGCCCCCCTCCAGGGTGAACACCATCTTCCCGTCGCAAAGCTCGTCGGCCAGCCCCTTCAGCACGCGCACCATCCCGGTGAACCCGGTGGTGCTCACCTGCATCATCGCCATGGGATCGGCCCAGTGGGCGTCGTATCCGGCTGAAACCAGGATGAGCTGGGGGTTGAAGCGCCTCGCCGCCGGCACCAGCACCTCATCGAACACCCGCAGATATTCATCGTCGCCGCAGTAGGCGGGCATGGGGACGTTCACCGTGGCTCCCACCCCCGCCTCTTCGCCCGTCTCCTCGACGCGGCCGGTGCCGGGGTAGAAGGGGTACTGGTGGGTGGAGAAATACATCACGTGGGGGTTCTGGTAGAAGGCGTCCT
>CAZYOO010000007.1:9030-42845 GCA_964649185.1 uncultured Dehalococcoidales bacterium | reverse complement strand
GGGTTGATAATCAGTGCCGCTTTGCTGGCCTATTTCTTCTCCCGGGTGGATACCACTGAGACGTTTCTGGCGCAACCGGTATCCCTCGGGGATGCGCGGGTCAGCGTTAATGAGACCGTCGGCTTCAATATAGGGGACACCATAGTGATAGGCCACGGAGATACGGCGGAGACCAGAACGGTCACCGCGGTGGAACGGGCTAACGATAGCCTGTACATAGACCCGGCCGTGGATTATTCCCACAACGTCAAAGAGCCGCTGTTTAAAAGGACCGTCGCTATCGTGGGAATGGGCCGGGCGCTGGCCGACGCCAAATACGTTTACCTCATTCCGGCGCTGCTGGTCTATTTCCTGGGGGTTGGTTTCCGCGCCATACGCTGGAAGTACCTGCTGAGACCCTTGGGCAGCTTCTCGTCCATGCGGCTGTTCCCGCTGATAATCATCGGGTTCATGGTCAACAACATCGTGCCGGGCCGTCTCGGCGTCATCGCCCGGGCATACCTCTTGGGGGAGAGAGAGGGCATCAGCAAGCTGGCGGGGGGGGTCACCGTGGCCGTAGAGCGGGTCTTCGACGGGCTGGCACTGCTTTTCTTCCTGACGGTGGCTTCCTTCTTTATCCCGCTGGAAGGCTGGACCAGGACCATCGCATGGGTGATGCCCATCGTCTTCGTCGGTGCCCTGGGCGCTTTCCTCGCCATGACCTTCTATGAGAACCTGACGCGAAGGGCAGCGCGGCCGTTCTTCCGGCTGATCCCCGGCAAATGGCGGGACAAGGCGGACGGATGGATGGATTCGGCGCTCAGTGGCCTCCATGTGCTGCACAGCCCGAAGATGCTCATTATCGTATTCGTCTCTTCCCTGCTGGTCTGGCTCTGTGAGGGGAGCATGTTTTACATAATCTCCATATCATTCAACCTGCAACAGTCTTTCATCATGATGCTGATGGTGACATCGGTTGCCAGCCTGGCATGGGCGCTTATAATCGTAACCCCCGGCGGTATAGGGCCGTTCGATGTCGCTGCCAAGGAGATATTGCTGCTCTTCGTGCCCGCTGCATATATCGGCAGTGAACTGCTCTATGAAGAGATGGTTACCGCCTATGCCATCGTATTACACGCCGCCATCCTGCTGCCGGTGATATTCCTCGGGCTGGGGATGTTGTGGACGCAGCGTATCTCGCTGGCCAAGCTGGTTTCTACCGGGAGGCAGGGACCTGCGGCCGCGCTCGACGGGGATGCCGAGGGGGCTTCAGGCGAAGGCAGCCAGGCTTGAATTGCGCAGTGCCCTGTGTTATCATGGATTGTTAGAAAATTCACGAACATCCCTTCGACCATGCAACCAGAAGATAAGCTGCGGCCTGTATCAAGCTGCCGAGAATCCAGCAGTCCACCCATCGAGCATATAAAAATTATATGGAGGAACTATGTATAAAATCGTGCATAGGGAGGACCTTACCCCTCAGATCCACCTATTTGAGATTGAGGCTCCCGCAGTAGCCCGCAAGGCCAAAGCGGGCCAGTTCGTGGTACTCATGGTGGATGAGAAGGGGGAGAGGTTTCCGCTGACCATCGGGGGGTGGGATGTTGAGAAGGGCACGGTGACCATCGTCTTCATGGAGGTGGGCACCAGTAGCCGGAAGCTGGCCACACTGCAACCGGGCGATTCTCTTTATTCCTTCGCCGGGCCTCTGGGCGTACCGACACATATCGAGAATGTGGGGACGGTATGCTGTGTAGCTGGCGGGTTCGCCACTGCGATAGTTGTCCCCGTTGCCCGGGCCTTCAAAGAGGCGGGCAATAAGGTTATTTCCATAATGGGCTTCCGCACCAAGGACCTGGTGTTCTGGGAGGATAAACTGCAGGACGTCAGCGACGAGTTGATCATGTGCACAGACGACGGCACTTACGGGCGGAAGGCACTGGTCACCGAGCCGCTGAAAGAGGTATTGGAGCAGGGCAAGGGTGTAAATTTGGTGGTGGCTATAGGCCCCACCATCATGATGAAGTTCAGTGCCAAGACTACGGAGCCGTTCGGGGTGAAAACCCTGGTCAGTCTGAACCCGATCATGGTGGATGGAACCGGCATGTGCGGCTGCTGCCGGGTGGAGGTCGGTGGCGAGACCAAGTTTGCCTGTGTGGAGGGGCCTGACTTCGATGGGCATCAGGTGGACTGGGACCTTCTCATGTCCCGTCAGAAGAGCTACCTCGACGAGGAGGGAAAATCAGTGAAGCTCTGGGAAGAGCACGGCTGTCATCAAATGAGAGGTAAAGCATAATGGCTGATGAGAAGCAGAAGATAAATCTGAATCGCGTTTCTATGCCCAAGCAGGAGCCCGACGTCAGGGCGCACAACTTCGACGAGGTGGCTCAGGGATATACCATGGAAATGGCAATGGAAGAGGCCAGCCGCTGTATCCAGTGCAAGAAGCGCAACTGCGTCGATGGTTGTCCGGTCAATGTTCAGATCCCTGACTTCATCCTCGCCCTGCGTGAAGGGCAAATGCGGGACGCAGCTAGAGCCCTTAAGAGTGATAATGCCCTGCCGGGCATATGCGGCCGGGTCTGCCCTCAGGAGAGCCAGTGTGAGTCTGTATGCACCTTGGCCAAGAAGGGGGCTCCGATCGCCATCGGGCGGCTGGAGCGCTTCGTTGCTGACTGGGAGAAGGCTCAGGCTGAAAAGCCGAAACCCGAGATAGCACCTCCCACGGGGAAGAAAGTAGCTGTGGTCGGCTCAGGCCCGGCGGGTCTCACCGCCGCTGCCGACCTGGCCAAGATGGGCCATAAAGTAACACTGTTTGAAGCCCTGCACGTCGCAGGCGGGGTGCTGATGTATGGCATCCCGGAGTTCAGGTTACCCAAAGATATCGTTCAGGGTGAGGTCGAATATGTAAGGTCTCTTGGGGTTGAGATAGTGCTCAACGCGGTCATAGGCAAGGTGGAGACTGTCGATGAGCTCCTTGCCGATTTTGACGCCGCTTTTCTTGCTCTGGGGGCTGGGGCTCCGATGTTCCTCAACATCCCCGGAGAGAATCTTAACGGGATCTACTCAGCTAACGAGTTCCTCACCCGAACCAACCTGATGAAGGCATACCTTTTCCCCGAGTATGATACGCCGATAAAGGTAGGCAAAAGGGTGGTGGTGATCGGTGCGGGCAACGTGGCTATGGATTCTGCCAGGTGTGCTTTGAGACAGGGGGCAGAAAAGGTCTACGTCGTCTACCGGCGCTCGCGAGCGGAGATGCCTGCCAGGCTGGAGGAGCTGGAGAATGCGGAGGAAGAGGGTATCATCTTCAAGCTCCTGACCAATCCGAAACAGTTCTTCGGCGATGAGAAGGGCTGGGTTAAATCCATGGAGTGCTACGAGATGGAGCTGGGCGAACCGGATGAGAGCGGAAGGCGTCGTCCGGTGAAGAAGGAGGGGAGCGAGTTCATCATGGAGGTGGATACGGTAGTTTCTGCCCTCGGTACCTATCCTAATCCCCTGGTTCCATCAACCACGCCGGATATGGATGTATCGAAGAAGGGGACCATCGTGGCCGATGAGGAAACCGGGAAGACCTCTAAGGCTAATGTCTGGGCCGGCGGCGACATCGTTACCGGCGCAGCTACCGTTATCAGCGCCATGGGGGCTGGCAAACGGGCGGCGGCGGCTATTCATCAATTCCTCATGCAAGGCTAGTCAAAGTAGCGAGAAATACGATACAATTAGCCGTACAAGCGCAGCAGGATTGAAGGAGGTTCGCCGTGGTGAACACTACAGAGCTAACCCGTGTGGGCATCACCATCGATGGCCAGGATTATTTGGTTCCTGACGGTTGCACCATCCTTGAGGCTTGTCGCGCTAACGGCATCGTTATTCCTACACTTTGCAATGACGATCACCTCACACCGCTGGGCGGCTGCTGGCTGTGTGTCGTAGAGGTCGACGGGCACGGACTGGTTCCCAGCTGCGACACCCGGGTGTGGCCGGGGATGGTGGTGCACAGCGACAGCCAGCCAGTCATCGCCGCCCGCAAGAAACGCCTCGAGGAGTTCCTCGCTGCTCATTACGGCGACTGCACCGCGCCGTGCCGCCTCGCCTGCCCCGCCGGTGTCGATATCCAGGGCTACCTCGCCCTGATCGCCAGAGGTCAGTACCGGGATGCGGTGGCCTTGATCAAGGAATCCATACCCATGCCGGCGGTCATCGGCCGCGTTTGTCCCCATCCCTGCGAGGAGGCCTGCCGCCGCAACCTGGTGGACCAGCCGCTGGCCATCTGCAGCCTGAAGCGCTTCGCCGCGGACCGCGATTTCGAGCTGGGCGAGGACAGCTATATTCCGCCTGTGGAGCCCGATAGCGGCTACAGGGTCGCCATTATCGGCGCCGGGCCCGCCGGCCTGTCGGCGGCTTTCTACCTGACACGCATGGGGCACGCCGTAGAGGTCTTCGAGGCGCTGCCCAAGGCGGGGGGCATGCTGCGCTACGGCATTCCCGATTATCGCCTGCCGCAGGATGTCCTAGACCGCGAGATCGCCGCGATAGAGCGTCTGGGGGTAAAGATCAAGACCGGGTGCGCGCTGGGCAAGGATATCACTATACAGAAGCTCCTGAAGGATGGTTTCAATGCCGTCTTCATCGGTGTGGGGGCCCAGAGGAGCCAGAGGATAAATGTCGACGGGGAGGAGCTTGAAGGCGTGCTCCCCGGCACCGATTTCCTGCGGGCTGCGGCGATGGGGAAGCCGACCAAGGTGGGCAGGAAGGTGGCGGTGATCGGCGGGGGCAACACCGCTATCGACGCGGCGCGCACCGCCCTGCGGCTGGGGGTGGAAGAGGTCACCATCGTTTACCGCCGCTCGCGGGCGGAGATGCCCGCCAGCGATTGGGAGATAGAGGAGGCGGAGGAGGAAGAGGTCAGGCTGCACTTCCTGGCGGCCCCGGCGAGGATAATCGGCCAGGACGGCAAGGTAAGCGGCCTTGCCTGCATCGAGATGGCGCTGGGCGAGCCGGATGAGAGCGGGCGGCGCCGGCCGGAGCCGATACCGGGCTCGGAATTCACCCTGCCGGTAGATACTGTTATCGCCGCCATCGGGCAGACCCCCGATGTATCGTTCATTGAAGCGGAGAAAGCAACCCCCGACGGGGGCAGTATCGGTGTAGCTAAGGGGAATGTGATCGTGGCCAACCCTGACACCCTCCAGACCGGCATGAAGGGGGTGTTCGCCGGGGGCGATGCGGTGACCGGCCCGGCGCGGGCAGTGGACGCCATGGCGCAGGGAAGGAAGGCGGCGGTATCCATCGACCGCTATTTGAGGGGAGTGGTGCTGGAGGATGGGATTAAACCGTTCAATTGGAGCAAGGGCAGGCTCGATGAGATCGACAGGGCCGAGTTCGCCGATGTGGAGCGGCAGCCGCGCCGGGAGATGCCCAGGCTCAGACCGCAGGAGAGGCGGGACAATTTCGAGGAGATGGAGCTGGGCTATACCGAGGAGATGGCGAAGACGGAGGCGCAGCGCTGCCTGTCCTGCGGCTGCAAGGCGGTGGATTACTGCGACCTGCGGCGGCTGGCCGCCGAATACGGTGTGTCGGACACCCCCGCCCGGCGAACGAAGCAGATTTGTAAAGTAGATAAATCCCACCCCTTCATCGAGATCGATGCCAACAAGTGCGTCGCCTGCGTCCGCTGCGTGCGGACGTGTCTCGATGTGCAGAACGTCGGCGCGTTGAGCTTCTGCTACCGGGTGACCGTTCCGCCCTATGCCGGGTCGCTGCTGAACACCAACTGCGAGTCCTGCGGGCAGTGCGTGGCCAGCTGCCCGGTGGGGGCGCTTACCGCCAAGGACCGTCTGCCACCGCTGGAGGAGGTCAGCTCTGTCTGTCCCTACTGCGGCGTCGGTTGCGGCATCCTGCTGGGCACCATCGGCGATGCGGTGGTCAGCGTGCGCGCCGAGGAGGATAACCCGGCCAACCGGGGTCGGCTGTGCGTGAAGGGGAGGTTCGGCATCCCTGAGTTCGTCAACCATCAAGATCGGCTGACGGCGCCGCTGATAAAGAAGGACGGGGCGTTCGTCGAGGCGACGTGGGACGAGGCGCTCGATTTGATCGAAAGCAAGCTATCGAAGTACAGGGGCGAACAGTTCGCCGCCATCGCCTCCGCTAAATGCACCAACGAGGAGAATTACCTCATCCAGAAGTTCACCCGCGCGGTGATGGGCACCAACAACGTGGATCACTGCGCCCGCCTCTGACACGCTCCCACTGTGGCCGGTCTGGCCCAAAGCTTCGGTAGCGGGGCGATGACTAACTCAATCGCCGAGATCGCCGACGCCGGGTGTATCCTGGCCATCGGCACCAACACCACCGATGACCACCCGGTTATCGGTGCCGACGTCAAGCAGGCGGTAAGGAAGGGCGCCAAGCTTATCGTGGCCAACCCCCGCAGGATAGACCTGTGCCGCTTCGCCACCGTCTGGCTGCGCCACCGGCCGGGGAGCGATGTAGCCCTGCTGATGGGGATGATGCGGGTAATAATGGATGAGGCACTGGCCGATACCGATTTCATCGAGAAGAGGTGCGAGAATTTCGACCAGTTCGAGAAGTCGCTGGAGGATTTCGATCTGGATACAGTGTCGCAGATAACCGGGGTCCCCGCTGAGAGGATAGCAGAGGCGGCGCGCATCTACGCCCGGAACGGCCCGGCTAGCATACTGTACGGCATGGGCATAACCCAGTCCTCGCACGGCACCGATAACGTGATCGCCACCGCCAATCTGGCGATGCTCACCGGCAACGTCGGCAAGCCGTCGAGCGGGGTGAACCCGCTGCGAGGCCAGAACAACGTGCAGGGGGCCTGCGATATGGGGGCGCTGCCCAACGTGTACCCCGCATATCAGAGCGTGGCCGACCCCGCCATCAGGGAGAAGTTCGAGCGGGCGTGGGGCGCCGAGTTGAGCGAGAAGCCCGGCGTGCCGCTGACCGAGATGTTCGATGCCATCCACCGCGGGGATATCAAGGCGGTGTATCTGGTAGGGGAGAACCCCCTGCTCAGCGACCCCGATGCCAGGCATGTGGAGGAGGCTATGCGCCAGCTGGAGTTTTTCGTGGTGCAGGACATCTTCCTCACCGAGACCGCCGAGCTGGCAGATGTGGTCCTGCCCGGCGTCAGCTTCGCCGAGAAGGACGGCACATATGCCAATACGGAACGCCGGGTGCAGCTGGCCCATCGCGCCATCAGTCCCCGGGGCAGGTCGCAGCCCGACTGGTGGATAACCTGCGAGATCGCCAAACGCCTCGGCGGCAAGGGTTTTGATTTCGAGTACCCGTCGCAGGTGATGGAGGAGATCGCTGATGTCGCCCCGTCCTACGGTGGTATAAGTTACCAGCGCCTGGAGACGGAGGGCGGGCTGCAGTGGCCCTGCCCGCTGGATGACTATCCCGGAACCCCCATCCTGCATGTTGGCATGTTCACCCGGGGCAAGGGCAGATTCATACCGTTGGAGTATCGTCCCCCGATGGAGCAACCTGATGAGGACTACCCGCTGATACTGACCATGGAGCGCAGCCGCTACCAGTTCCACACCGGCACCATGACGCGCAAGGTGAAGGGGCTGAACCTGCTCGACGGCGAGGAGCGGGTTCAGATGCACCCGGATGATGCCGCCGGGCTGGGGGTTGAGGATGGCGATTGGGTGCGGGTGCTGTCGCGCCGGGGTGAGGTCAAGGCCAGGGCCAGGGTGACCGATGTCACGCCGGCGGGGGTGATAACCATGAGCTTCCATTTCACCGAGACGAGGACCAATTTGTTGACCAACCCCGCCCTCGACCCGGTGTCCAAAATACCCGAGCTTAAGGTGGCCGCGGTGCGGGTGGAGAAAATAGGGTAATCGGCAGCCGCCGGGCCATCGCAGCGGAACTACAAAAGCTCTACTAGCTGTTTGCATTACCAGTAGTCACGCTGTTGTTTTTTTAAAGGATGTAGCGGATGTCGGTGGAGAAACGTTATCGCCTGGCGAAGTGGGCTAAACGGGTGGGGCTTACGATAGCCATCATCGAGTCGGCGTTCTTCTTGCTGTTTCTGGTAGGTGGCGCAATCGTCGATGGCGGCGAGCCTATCGAGGCGGCAGGGGTTCTGCTGTTCCTGCTGCAACTCATAGCGTTCTATGCCTGCATCCTGTCATGGTACCGGCTGGGCCGCGCCAGCGTAATGCTGATACTGGCCTCCATCGGGCTGGGCATCCACATAGGCGTCTTTGCCGGGCATAATCACTTCCTCGCCTGGCTAATGATCGGGCTACCGCACCTTATTGCCGGCTCAATGTTGCTCTATGCTTGGGTGCACTCAAGGGAAACATCATAAGCAGGGCGGGCTCGACCCCGGTCGTTTTTAGCGATTAGTCTGTTGCTGTATTTACTTCCGATGCCTGTAATGAGTAGAATAGCCCCAAAGGGCCTGTAGGAACGTAGTGATGGGCGAGAAGATGACCCCGCTGCGGCAGCAGTACCTCAGGGTGAAGCAGAGGTACCCCGAGGCGCTGGTGCTGTTCCGCCTCGGCGACTTCTACGAGACCTTCGATGAAGATGCAAAGATCGTCTCCCGGGAGCTGGAGATCGTGCTCACCTCGCGGGAGATGGGGAAGGGCAACCGCGTCCCGCTGGCGGGCATCCCGCACCACGCGCTGGACAACTACCTGGCGCGTCTAATAAACCGGGGCTACAAGGTGGCCATCTGCGAGCAGCTCAGCGACCCCAGGGAGAAAGGTCTGGTGGAGCGGGATGTGGTTCGTGTGGTCACGCCGGGCACGGTAGTGGAGCCGGGACTGCTGGAGGGCAATTCCAACAACTACCTCGCGGCTGTGGTGTCGGATGGTGACCGGGTCGGCATCGCCCATGTGGATATCACCACCAGCGAGTTCCGCACCACCCAACTGCCGCTCGATCGCGCGGCGGCGGAGCTGGAGCGGCTGAGGCCCGCTGAGATACTCGCCCCGCGGGATTCCGACCTGTCTCATCTCATCGCCGGTAACATCGCAGTAACCTCTGTCGATGGCCAGTGGTTCGATACGGAGACCTCCCGCCGCGTGCTGCTGGAGCACTTCGGCACCTCGTCGCTCGAAGGCTACGGCTGCGAGCATCTGCCGATGGCGACAGGCGCGGCGGGGGCGATCGTTCATTACCTCGGTGAGACGCAGAAGGGGGCTCTGGGTCAGCTGGGGAGCCTCGCCACCTACAGCGCCGACTCCTTCATGACCCTCGACCCGCAGACGCGGCGCAACCTGGAGATGTTCTCCGCCTTCCGACGGGGGACGGCGGGCTCACTGCTGTCCGTCATCGACATGACGAAAACATCCATGGGCGGCAGGCTGCTGCGGCGGTGGCTGGGCCAGCCATTGATTGACATAACAGCGCTGAATGCGAGGCTGGATGCGGTGGCCTGGTTCCACGGTAGTGCAGGGCGGAGGAAGAAGGCCGCCGCGTCGCTGGGGCAGATAGCAGACCTGGAGCGGCTTATCAACCGGGTGAGGGGCTCGATAGCCACACCGCGGGAGCTGGTGAGCCTGAGGCGCAGCCTGGAGGCGAGCGCCGGGCTCAAGCAGGTGCTGCAGCAGGAAGACGCATCGTCGATAGAATACCTGCTGGAAGGACTTAAGCCCTGCGATGAAGTGGTCGAGCTGATCGCCGGCTCCATAGCGGAGGAGCCGCCGCAGAATCTGGGGGAAGGGGTGATAAGGCCGGGCTTCTCGACGGAACTGGATCGAATCCTCGACACATCCCGCGACGCCAGGAAGCACCTGGCCGGCCTGGAGCGCGAGGAGCGGGAACGCACGGGTATCAAGAATCTCAAGGTGGGCTACAACCGGGTTTTCGGCTACTATATCGAGGTCTCCAAGCCCAACCTGCCGCAGGTGCCCGAGGATTACATCCGCAAGCAGACGCTGGTGAACGCCGAGCGGTTCTTCACCCCCCAGCTCAAGGAGTACGAGTCGTTGATCCTGAATGCGCAGGAGCGGCTGGCCGAGCTGGAGGGCGGCATCTTCCGCCAGGTGCTGGCGCAGGTGGCCGGCTGGTCGAACCACGTTATGGATACTGCCTCGGCGCTGGCCCAGATCGACGTGCTGTCGGCTCTGGGCGAGGTTGCCGCTTCATACGGGTACGTGCGGCCGGAGCTGAACGATGGCGATGCCATCGCCATCACCGGCGGCCGACACCCGGTGGTGGAGCGCATGCTGGCGGACGAGCCGTTCGTCCCCAACGATACCCTCCTGTCGAGCCGGGACCAGCAGCTGGTGATCCTCACCGGACCCAATATGGCGGGTAAGTCCACTTACCTGAGGCAGGTGGCGCTCATCGTGCTGCTGGCGCAGGTAGGCAGCTTCGTTCCCGCCGACTCGGCCGCCATCGGCATCGTCGATCGCATCTTCACCCGAGTCGGCGCCCAAGATGAGCTGGCGGCAGGCCGCTCGACGTTCATGGTGGAGATGGAGGAGACCGCCAATATCCTGAACCACGCCACCCCTCGCTCGCTGGTGATCCTGGACGAGATCGGGCGAGGCACCAGCACCTACGACGGCATCTCAATCGCGCAGGCGGTGGCGGAGTACATCCACAACCAGCCCAGGGTGGGGGCCAAGACCATCTTCGCCACCCACTACCACGAGCTGGTGGAGCTGGCCAGGTCCCTGCCCCGGGTGAAGAACTACAACGTCGCCGTTTCCGAGGAGGGGGGCAAGGTGGTGTTCCTGCGGCGGGTGGTGCCCGGGGGCGCCGACAAGAGCTACGGCATCCACGTGGCGCAGCTCGCCGGACTGCCGCGCTCGGTGATCCACCGCGCCGAGGAGGTGCTGACGACTCTCGAAGATAACCGCCAGCGGAACGGCCACCGCCGGGATCGCAAGGCATCGCAGCAGCTGCCGTTGCTGCCTGCGGGGCCTTCGCCGGTGGCGGACGAGATATCCAAGCTGGATTTAGATTCCATGACGCCGTTGGAGGCGTTGAACAAGCTGTACGAGCTGAAGCAGAAGGCGAAGGAAGTATGAATATCTGTCGATTGTGGATGGTGAGGCATGCGTAAGTTCAGTGTACATGATTTGACCACGGGGATGATCGGGCCGCCGTCGCTCATCGCCTGCGGCATATCGGCCATCGTGGGGGTGTTCCTGACATGGGTCATAGTGCCGCTCTACGACGATCTGGTGCTTCCCATCGCCGGGTGGCGGCTGATCATCTGGTCCCGCTCGCTGGGCGAGACCTTCCCCGAGCCGTACCTGGTGCTGGCCGGCGGCGGCCTTATGGCGTTGTGCGGAGCGATAATGACCATCGGCATGATACCCGCTGTCAAGGCGCGTCTCGGGGACACATTGATTAAACGGGTGAGGTCAGTTTTTACTGTCGGCGCGTGTGCCGGTGCTCTGGCCGCTGTCATCGGCGCTATATGGTTCATCCCTCATATACTCGGCCTCGGTGAGGAAGGCACCCTCGGTGTCGGGTTCTACCTTGCCATCCTGGCCGCTGCGCTGGGTCTGGTGTTCGCGCTAGCGCTGTTGCCCGGCTTCTGGCAAAGCGGTCTTAAAGGTATTAAAACGCTATACAAAATGATAATAGGCGATTATAATAGTGCACCATAAGGGGCTTTGAGGTGATCAAATGGCGAAGTCGAACAAGGCGGACATAGTACCTAAGAAGTGCGCCAAGTGCGGCAGCGAAGAACTGAGCCATGAAGAGTTTTCGGTTTACGGGAAGCTTGGCTTCATGGGGCCTGCCTATCGGTTCGATGTCTATATCTGTAAGAACTGCGGCCATTCCGAGTTCTTTTTTCAGGGCGCCAAGTGGATCAGGTAATACCTGGCTCACGAGGTGTCATCGGAGGATAGCCGGCAAGGGGGTATTATCAAATGGGTTTGCCCACCAGGGAAGAGGTAGTACCGACCAGATGCGCCAAGTGCGGGTGCGGGGAGATGAAGTGGGAAGAGTTTTCCATGCACGGCAAGCTTGGCTTCATGGGACCCGACTACAGGTTCGATGTATACATCTGCAAGGAATGTGGCCATTCCCAGTTCTTCTTCCAGAGCGCCAAGTGGATAATGTGAGCCCTCCATGACCATTGAGGTCCTAGCGCCCGAGGTGGTCTCCAAGATTGCAGCGGGCGAGGTGGTGGAGCGGCCGGCCTCGGTAGTTAAGGAGCTGATAGAGAACTCCCTCGATGCCGGCGCCACCCGAATCGCGGTCGATATACGCGGCGGAGGTGTGCGGCTGATCCGGGTTGCCGACAACGGCAGCGGCATGTCTGCCGTCGATGCAGCCGTGGCCTTCCGGCGTCATGCCACCAGTAAGATTCATAGTGTATCCGACCTCGATTCGATCTCCAGCCTTGGATTCAGGGGCGAGGCGCTGCCCAGCATCGCCGCTGTAGCCCGCGTCGAGGTGCTGACCCGCACCGCTGACGAGATCGCCGGCACCTTTTTAAGGCTGGAGAACGGCTCGCCGGTAGAATCGGGAGAGAAGGCTTGCCCCAGGGGCACATCGGTCACCGTTAGCGACCTGTTCCAGAATGTGCCCGCCCGTCTCAAGTTCCTCAAGTCCCCCGGCACCGAGAGCGGTCACATATCGAACCTGGTGGTTCACTACAGCATGGCCTTCCCCGAGGTGAGGTTCAGCCTGAGCATCGACAGCCGTGTGACGCTGCAGGCCCCGGGCAGCGGCGAACTTCGCGATGTGCTGGTGGAGGTCTACGGGGTGAAGGCCGCAGAGGCGATGATACCGGTGGGCGATGCCGATTCCACGATCAGGGGCTTCGTCAGCCCCCCGTTTATCTCCCGCTCCAGCCGCGCCTACCTGAGCTTTTTCGTCAACCGGCGGTTCGTTAACAGCCGTATCCTCAGCCGTGCCGCCATTGACGCCTACAAGGGGCTGCTGATGGTCGGTAAATACCCCATCGTTGTGCTCAACGTCACCGTGCCCTATCACGATATCGACGTGAACGTCCATCCCTCCAAGATGGAGGTAAAGTTCCGCGACGATCAGGGCGTCTTCACCGCCGTCCAGCGGGCGGTGCGTGCCGCCCTGGTTGAAGAGACGGCCGTCCCCCGGATAAGCAGGCATCCCCGGCCTGTGGAGGGCCCCGCAATCCCCGGAGTGCACAAGCCGATGTCGCGCGAAGATGCCCAATCGGCAGGGACAATGCAGACAGGACTGTTCCGAGGATCTGCGGCGGTCGGGTCGCCTGATGCCGGCGCTGCGACGGCGAGATCGGAGTCGACATCCCGATTGCCCATCCTGCGCGTTCTGGGACAGCTGGCGGCTACCTACATCATCGCTGAGGGACCTGACGGCCTGTATCTGATAGACCAGCACGCCGCCCATGAGCGTGTTCTGTTCGAGAAGGTGCGCAGGCAGCGTGCGGGGATGGTGGTGGAGGTGCAGGGCATGCTGGACCCGCTGACGTTAGAGGTAACCCCGAGGCAGGAGAGGATAATCGAGGCCAGCGGCGATATGCTGAGTTCATACGGTTTTGACCTCGAGCCGTTCGGCCAGCGGGTCTACAGGCTGCGCGCCGTTCCCTCGGTCCTGGGAGAGGGTGAAATAATGCGGGCGGTGGCTGAGATACTGGACTGTCTAAGCGAGGAGAGAGACGCCGAGGGCAGGGAGGACAAGATCGCCGCCACCATTGCCTGCCACAGCGCGGTGAGGGCGGGGCAGGTACTGAATGCGGAAGAGATAAGCAAGCTGGTGAACGATCTGGAGCGGTCGGCTTCACCGCAAACGTGCCCCCACGGGAGGCCAACTATGATAAGATTCACATCCTCGCAGCTGGAGCGGGAGTTCGGGCGGTCGCTATAGCTTCAGATAGTTGTGGGCGTATATCAGCTTGTTGGTGAGTATGCGGTATGTCTTGGCCACCTCGGCCTGCTGGGGGTCGTTCACGTCGCACATCGAGGTGTCGAAATCCTCACCTGTGGCACAGGCGTCCGCCAGCGCCAGGTATATTTTCCCCAGCGGTGTCGAATCGTCGCGCTTTTCCACAATGCTGATGGCCTGCATCAATTCATCATCGAAGGGGTCGAGGATGGCGGTATCCATCCCGGCCCCCATCAGCATGACCAGGTAGATGCGGTTCAGCACCTTCCTCACATCCTCGGGGGCGCCGTTGGATACGTTGGACAGCCCGCAGGTCATGTGCAGCGGGGGGTCCATCATCTGCTTGATGACGAAGGTTGCCTGCACCACCTCCGGGGCGTGCTCCTGCGTCCCGTTAACCGTCATCGCCAGGGGGTCTACGTATAGATTCTCCATCTTAACCCCGGCCTCCTCGGCAGCGGGCATAAGGTCCTCGACGAGGATCCCAACCCTGGCATCGGCGCTAACCGGCAGCCCGGTGGCGCGCAGGGTGAGGGTGATGATATTGGCGTCGTACTTAGCTGCCAGCGGGAACAGAACGCTCATTCGCGCCGGGTCTGCGTTGGTGCTGTTGATTATAGGTTGCTGCTTGCATACCTTGAGTCCGGCCTCGATGGCCTCTGGGTTGGTGGTGTCCAGCGACAGGGGGACATCCACCGCCTCCTGAACGGTTTTCACCAGCCAGTCCATCACTTCGGGCCCGGCCTTCTTCTGGGGGCCGATGTTCAGGTCCAGTATCTTTGCCCCGTATTCTACCTGGCTCTTTGCCTTGTCCTGGATGAAGGCTTTATCGCGTCCCTCGATGGCCGCCCTGACGTCTTTATTGATAATGTGTATGCATTCTCCAATCCCGCGGAACATAATCATCCTCCTTGTATTTAATATTGAACTGATAAGGAGGGCAGCGGCTTTGCTGTCACCGGAGCCCTCCTTCAATGCATCTTGGAACGCCTCATTACGGGGTTACTTGCCCCAGTTCTGCTTGAGGTAGCCCCCGACGTCTACAGCCTCACGCGGGCCGACCATGATCTTCCAGTCGGGCAGCTCCTCCTCCAGCTCGCCGCGGAGCACGGCTACGCCCCCGGGGAGGATTATGGTTTTGTGACTGGCGACATCAGCCGCGTTGAATTCCTTTACGCTCTTGGCGATCTTTTCGGCATCCAGTTTGCCTGCTGACCAGGCGGTGAGCACCGATAACCCCTCGGTGTCGCATACTACGAGCCTCGAGGGGAAGCCGCTGGCCTCCAGCTCACCGGCGATGGAGAAATAGGTCAGGGAGAAGTTGGTGGTTACCCCCAGAGGGCTGTCCGGCGTCGGCGTTCCTATCTCGTAGATGCCCGGTGTCATCTGGATGGGCTTCTGTGGGTCGGTGTAGATGTTGAGCCGCAGGGTGAGCAGGGGATATATAATCGCCGGGGAGAAGTGGTCGAGTACGATGACCCCGGCATACTTGGCGATCTGCTGAGCGGCCAGGGTGGCCTCTTCCTCTTCGCTGGATGCGCCTTCCCCGGGGAACGTTATGACCGGGAAGCCTAAGGACTGGAAGTTCTTCTTGATGGCCGTCCGCCGGATCTGGGTCAGCGCGATGAGGGAAGCCCCGAAATCCCGCGCCCCGGGATCGAGGACGATGTCCTCCACACCAGCGTCCATCACCTTCTGCACCAGGTCAGCCAGAGCGTCCAGGCCGGCGGGCTCACAAACTGCCAGCGGGCACTGGTGCTTCTTCGCCAGTTCCACCATCTGTTCGCAGTTGTCGCCGGTGGCAGCGTAGATCAGCGGCTTGGCGCTGGCAACTTTGTCCAGCGCCTGTCCTATGGCTGCAGGGTCTTTTGACATAAGCACCAGCGGCAGGTCAGCCTTAGATTTGACCAGTTCCACGCACTTGACGAAGTCGGCAGCGGAGCCGGAGGCATTATCCACAGCGATGCCGTCCATCCGCAGCTCCATGCCCACTCGCTCCACCATGTATGCGGCCACATCTGCCACAGTTTTGGACACCTGATCCTGCGGGTCGTTGTCCTTGACCCGGACCACCAGCCCAGGGGCGTTATAGAAGGTCTTCTCGTGGCGGTGCATGACCACCTCGTTGCCCACCTTGATGGTTCGGTCGCCGGCGCCGATGGTAACCAGCCGGATCGGGGGGCGGGAGGCAGCCTCCAGCGCCTGTTTACCTTCATCAGAGACATAGGGGCATTTAGAGAGCTCGACGCCCTTCTGCGCCAGCTTCATAGCGAAGGCCAGACAGGTGGGGAAACCGCACTCTTTGCAGTTTGTTTTGGGTAGGAACTTATATATCTCTATACCAGTCAGTGCCATTTCTAAATCCTCCTCTTAGGTGCTCATCAGCTTATCGATTGTCGCCTTGATCAGCGCTATTGTCTTGGGGTGGCGCAGCGTCACGATATCCACGCCAGAGTTGAGCAGGGTAACAGCCGTAACCTCTTCCCACGTAACCGCTCGCTCCTCATGATCACCCCAACTGTCCGGCACGCCCCCGGTAACCTTGGACTCCTTCTGCCTCCAAGCTTCGGCTCCGGTGGGGGAGATTATAGGTGGGGCTGCCATCGCGTCCCCGCCGAGCGCCGCCAGGCGCAGACGCTCCATTACGGAGTAAGAGTACTCCAGTCCGTAGCCCAGCGCTCCGGTGTCGGGGTCCATTATTATCGAGTCGGTGGAGAGGCCTACGTCGGTCAGCAGGATATTGAGCTGCTTGGCCAGGTTGATCTCCAGCGGGGTGTGACCGATGGCAACGTGGCCGTCGGCGATGCAGGTGGCGGCTACGGTGCGGTAGTTCTTCTCCTCGCAGTTGCCGAGCGCCACCCTCTGTCCTTTGGCGACGTCGGAGGCGGCTACCAGCACCTTGTTGTCCTTCTCGGCGACCCCCGGGCCCAGGATGATCACCGGGACGTCTACTGCGGAGAGAACCTTACTCACGCTCTGCTTTGCTTCGTCGGCCCCGGTATCGCCGGCCTCGGGGTGGGCGCTGCGCAGCCGCAGTGTTATTATATCCGCGCCGTATTCTACCGCCTTCTTGGCCCATGCACCGGGATCGGACATGACATCGCCCCAGGCGCTCATCAGGTGTGGAGACCAGTCACCGGGGGCCTTATCCTGCACCTCTACGGAGACCACCGGCTTGTTGGGCATCTTGCCCTCGAAATGCAGGAAGGGCAGCGTATTCTGTCCGCCTACGGTAACTGCCTTGCGGCCGCCGGTGCCCCCCAGGGTTACCTCATGGATCTTCCCCGTCCACTTCTCAACAGGCACTTCTACTGCCGACATATCATTCCCTCCTTTCTCGTCCATGAAACAAGGGCCGAGGGATTCGACCCTTGTCGTGTTTCGTCTTTCGTACGGTTAAATCATGGGATCCATGGTGAGCGCGGGATGCCCTTTCTCCTCGAGGAAGGGCAGGAGTTCATCCACCGTTGTGGCGGTGGTGCCGTCGGCAACCTTGTCCATCAGGTCGGGCACGCCGGCGAGTTCGCATGCGGCCTTGATCTCCTCGGCGAACTCCTCCTTCACGTTTTTGGAGAGCCATACCACCCGCTTGATGCCGCCCTCCACCGGGATGAATTTCTCGCTGAACACATAGCGCTTGCTGTGCCCCATCATGCCCGGCGTCTGCTGTCCGCCGCCGGCGGTGGCCATCAGCGTGGTGAAGGTCATGCCGCAGGGGGTCATGCTGTAGTCCTCCCGTGAGACGATCATAACGCCGTTAGCCTCGGGGACCAGAACCATCACGCACTCGCAGCAGCCGCAGGTGGTCATCGGGGCGTCCATCAGCGAATAGAAAGTGAAGCGGTCAATGGCCCTCTGGGAGTGCTCATGTACGAATTTGTTTACCCCTTCCCATTCCCCCTTGCCGGCGTCGACGGTCTTGCCCTTCAGCACCGGCTGGTTGGGGCCGGTGGGGTTGATCTCGAACGCGGCGCGGCAGTCCAGCCACGAGTAGGCGCCGCAGAGGCCGGTGCGCTCGGGGTTGATGACGCACACGTGGTTGGGGGCGAAGGACTGGCACAGGGTACAACTATAGTAGGTATCCACGCTCTCGTCCTTCATGCCCGCCATCCTGGCGTCCCTCTCACGGTAGACTTCCCGCGCCTGTTCTATCAGCTCGGCAACCTTTTTCTCCTCGGTATAGATGGTGACCTGCACCTTGTCCACGATAGCTCCGAAGTCGTTATGATAGCAGGTGTGGAGGATATCGCCGAGGTGCTTGAGCCTGAAGCCCTTGGCCACCGCGGCCTTGCTGAAGCGGACCCAGGCGATGTCCCGCTGGCCTATGTGCTGGATACCCTCGGCCATGTTGACGAAGTTATGGATCTGGCGCTCCAGCACCGGCTCGAAATCCTTCTGCATCTTGCGCCCCGCCACCTCGATGATGAGGGCCATGGGCGCCTTGGAGCCTTCCTCGCAGTCGGTCACGTCAGGGCCGACGACGGTGAACTTGCCGTCCTCTATCTCGTTGGCGTCCTTCATCGACAGCCACTCGAAGCACATGCCGCCTTTACCGCCCCACTCCAGCTGCATGTCGCCGCGGCGCACGATCTCGCCCTCGAAGGCGGGCCCGAAGGCCACCGGGATGGGAACCGAGGGGATCTTGATCTTGATGCCGCGTACCTCGATGCAGCGCTGCACCAGGCGCTCTGCCCGTTCCATGTCGTCCTTGCCCGGGATGTCGTCGAACGGCATACTGACCACATGCTCATACCTGGTGATGCCGGTGGGCAGGATCTGGGGAGCTACGGTATCGAGGATCGCGGGGAAGCCGTAGGTGATGGCCCCGGCGCCGGTGGCCCACTTGAGGTCATCCATGGGGCCGAGGGCAAGGGCGAAAGCGAAACAGCGGAACTTATTGTACAGCAGTATCTCGCGGAAGTTGCCGGGGGTGACGCCGCCGAAGCTGATGGCAGCGCGTGCGGCATAGCCCGCGGCGTAAACCGTAGACTCGGTATCGGTGCCGAAGGGCACGGTGAACGTGTTGTAGCCCAGCTCCACGCCCTCCTCCAGCAACTGGTCGACTATGGAGCGGCCGTTCGATGTCGAGGACAGGAAAACGAGCTGACCTTTAGACTGGAGCTCGCGCACTATCTTGACCGCCACCTCGTTGCTCTTGGCGGCGCCGAGGACGGCGGCGAAACCGGGCATGCTGCCGTCTACCATCTGGATGCCCCATGAGCGCGTCTGCACGTCGCTGATGGGGCCGTTGAAAATGAAATCACCCTTTTTCTCGGGCTGCTTGCCCTCGACGAACTCGATGCCCTTGATGATCTCCTCGGCGAACAGGGTGGCCACACCGGCATCCGCCGTCTCGCCCAAGTAGGGCAGCCACAGGCTCTCGCCCGGGAGCGGCGGCAGTAGGCTCTTGGTGTACTCTAGAGTGTGGGCCATGTCGCCCAGCTTCTCTATCTTGTGCCCGGTATATGCGTAGATGACGGGCAGGAAGTAGCTGGTGCCCTGTCCCTCCTTGTCAACGCAGGTTACCGGTGCATCCGCACCGTGCTTCTCGAGGGCACCCTTGTACATCTCCTCCGCCTTCTTAGTAACCTGGTGGGCCCCTCTAATAGCTGAAGTAGCAATAAATCGAGACACTTCTTCCTCCTAATTAACTCTAATCCTAGTATTTACGGAAGTCTCCGCTCATCTTGGCGTCCAGCGGGTCGGTGGCCGACATCCGGCCTGCAGCGGGGAACGCCGGGCTTGAAGACCACATCTCAAAGCTGTTGGGAGTATCCGCGAAGTCAACCTGCCGCATTATCCCCTCTGCCTTGCCGAGGCCGGCCTCGTCCCCCTTGATGCTGATGAGGATACCGCCAAGAGAGGCGCTCTGCTCGTAATACTTGATCGCCTCTTCGGGGATGCCCTCGATTCCGGACAACTCCTTGCCGATATCTTTGATGGGCTTCGTTCCCAGTTTATTTGCGGCGGCCTCGTCACTCACCAGGAGTCCGATCTCATCCGCTTTGAATCCCTGAGATTTCAGTTCCTCCGCGGCCCTAGCCGCTCGCGCGGGGTCCCGGAACAGTTTTACGATTGCCTTTGGCATCGCCCCCTCCTTTCGTTAAAAAGCCCCAGCCCTATATGTCAATAGGGTCGGGGCTGCTGATTTTGAAGCAATTGCCATCGATGATTTAATGCCTCATTGTGTATTTTATCACTAAGGTATAGGCAAGTCAATATAAAACGAAGCGACGGATGAAATGCTGTTATAAGGCATGACGTTACATCATCCGTACCGCTTTGAACGGACAGGCATTGACGCACTTGGCACAGCCGCGGCACCATTTGGCCGGATTGACCTCGGGCGCCTCGTCGAGGTTTTCCTGCGCCAGGTTGCCGTACTCGCACTGCATGGCGGCGGCGCATACCCCGCTGTCGCACTCATCGGCACGGCATTTGGAGTAGTCCACAACCGCAATCCTCTTGGGCATTGATAGACTCTATCCGCTCCTGAGGCTGCGGAAAATCTCTCCCCAATTGGGTCTTTTCCCATACATGAGCAGGTAAGCCCGGAAGACCCTGGTGGCTAAAAATAGAACCCCTATGATGGAGACCAACAGCAGAACTATACTTACCGCCAGTTCCCAGGAAGCAATACCAGTTACGCCCAGCCTCAGCATTACGGCTATGGGGGCCGTGACCGGGAAAATGGTCAGCACTGTCCACAGAGGGCTGTCCGGGAATACAAACAGCAATGATGAGAACCAGAGGGGCACAAAGAGGAGAAGCGTATAAATAGTGGCCAGTTGCTGTCCTTCGCGGGCGTTGGGGCTGATAGCGCCGATGCCCGCCGATAGAGAGGCGAACAACAAATATCCCAGAATGAAATAGACTATACCCAGCACGATGAAGTTAGCTGGCAATTGTATAGTGTCGAAAAAGCCGCCGAAAACGGATGAAGCCAGGTCTAAAAGGAGTGGCAACGAGGCCAGCCAGACGACCACCTGCACTAGTCCGGCGGCACCCAGTCCCGAAACCTTGCCGATTAGTAATTGACGGACGGAAACGGAGGAAAGCAATACCTCCATAAGGCGGCTCTCCTTCTCCTCTCCCAGCCCCTGTATCAGGTAGGTGGAGGAGAGCATCAGGGAGAGGGCCAGCAGAAGGCTGAAAATTCCAGGGATTATGACATTACCGTAGCCACCCTGCTCCACAGCCACCTCCCCCGTTTCGGTAAGCCTGGTTATCACCAAGTTTAAGGGTGCCTCTATGCGGTATACTGTTTCCGGGGGTACTTCCCCGGCTAACATATTACTGGTGAGGAAATTTTTGATGACCGTGGCAATGGTCGGGGGCGTCTCCAGCTCTCTCGCCAGGGTATATCGCTTAATTACCCCGGTTGATATAAAATCCGCTGGAATGACGAAATACTCTGAAATATCGCTGTTGATCAGGGCAGCAGTGGCATCATCGGTTGTATCGAAGCCTACCAGTTGTATATTCCCCTGATCGGTATACTGGTCGAATCCACCGGCTTCGTCGACGTAGCCAATGGTGGTTGTTGCTGCTACCGATGGTGCGGAGACGGTTAATATGAGCTGGTAAAAGCCGATGGCCAGAAGGGCTAAAACCGGCACCATGAGGGTCATAACGATAAACCCTTTCCTCTTTATCGTGTGCAGGAATTCGTGCCGGAATATCAAGAGGGTCTTGTTCACGATTTTTTACCCACCTCCTTCAAGAATATTTCGTTGAGAGAGGGAGTGGCCACTTCAAAGCGGTTGATTGTTATACCACCGTTTACCAAATAGGCCAGAACCTGCTGGGGGTTTGCCTCGCCGTCCAGTATCAGCTCTGTATAACCTTTATGGGCGCGCTTGGCGGCGACCCCAGGGACTTCCTCTAACCCACCTTTAGAATCTAGCATGACCGAATTACCCCTGTATCTTGACTTGATTTCACTCAAGTCCCCGTAAAGGACGGCCTGTCCGTTGTTTATCATCAAGATACGGTCACAGAGTTCCTCTACCTGATTCATCTGGTGTGTGCTCAGGATTACAGCTTTGCCTTGATTCCTCAGGTCGGCTAACATCCTTTTTAATAGCTCGGTGTTAACCGGGTCTAGGCCAGAGAAGGGCTCATCCAGGATAACCAGTTGTGGGTCATGAATGATGGTAACGATGAACTGGATAATCTGCCCCATGCCCCTGCTCAATTCTTCTATCTTCTTCCTTTCGCTGGATAACATACCTGTATGGTTAAGTAGTTCATTGGCTTTTCCCCTGGCTGAGTGCTTGTCCATACCCTTGAGTGAGGCAAGATAAACTATAGATTCAAGGACGCTCAGCTTTCTATACAAGCCTCTTTCCTCGGGAAGGTAGCCGAGGCTGTTTTTGGTAGCCTCACTTAACTTTTCGCCGAGGATGGCAACCTCGCCCGAGTCGGGCTTGATGATGTCCATCATCATCCTGATAGTAGTGGTCTTACCGGCACCGTTAGGACCGATGAGGCCAAACATCTCGCCCCGGGCGATAGAGAAAGAAAGGTCGTCAACCACGACCTTATCGGCAAAGGATTTAACTATGTGGTTAACTTCAACTGCAAGCATAACCGGTGATTCCTTAACAGTATCGTATTATAACACGTAGTTAGTAGTTAATAGAACATCGCTAAAAATAGAAACGCTGGCGGCAACTGAATCTCCATTAATTAATAACCACGCTCCGTTTATCATTTAGCTGCTTTCTTTATATTGAAACACTTCCTCTAAAGGCACCCCAAAAACCTCAGCAATTCTAAATGCAAGTTCAATAGACGGGACATATTTACCCTGTTCGAGCGCGATGATGGTCTGTCGAGTGCAGCCGGCACGTTTGGCCAGCTCTTCTTGCGTCATCTCGTCATTATCGAATCGCAGTCTTCTGATACGGTTCCGTATCCTTCTAGTGTTAGTCACGGCTTACGCCTCTCCAATAGCCGATCAGGATGCCGAAGGACTGAGCTAGCGTGCCAATAATTAGGGTGGAGACAAATATAAGGTTGATAAATACAACAGGCACCTGTCCCATATCATGATAGTTTTCAGTCAATGTGATATTCCACGCAACAAGAGTGAATATCGCTGCTAGCCATTGAACCCAACTGGACCTTTCCAGAATGCGGCGGTCACGCTCGTCAACCTGGGTAGGTTTTCGAAGCGTAAGGTGCACAAGAATTAAAAAGGAAAGTGGCACGCCCACCATAGCGGCATACATAACCAGTCTGAGATTCAAGCTGCTCTCCAATGCTGTGACACTACCCTGGATTACCAATACTGCTACCAGAGCGAAAGTAAGGATAAGACCAACGATAAAGCTCAATAACGCTCTCTTTTGTAATGGTGCCATGATTTCTCCTTCCTCCTTTTCAGTGTCTCGACCGGTACCGTAGTACTCTGGACTTTACCTAGTGTAATATAAAACTTACAATTTGTCAAGAGTAACGTACAATGAATTGATGAAGTGTAGATTGGGGAAAGTGACCGTATAGTATACATTTGCCCGATTCCCGGCTTTGTTCCGGTAAATAAAAATCGCCCGATTCTAAATTAGATATCAGGCGATCGATTTTTGGTGGAGACGGGGGAGAGTCGAACTCCCCGTCCAGAAAAGGAGTACCCAGAATATGCTACAGGCTTAGTCGGCTTCTCAATCTCACCCCAACAGTCCACTGCCGACACGGTTACTGACGGGCCAGTCGATGAAAACTTGGGCCAACCCTATCGACATCGGGCTCGCCGCACCCCGACTGTTCGTCGCCCGTTCCAGCCCGTCGGGGAGAGCCGGAGGGGCGTGTCATCGCTTAGCTAGCGTAGACGTATTCGCCAGTTAATTGGTTCCCACCTGTTTAACGAGGGTAGTGGAACCTCGGCCTGCAATCCTGTAGCTTTCCTCCTCTGTCGAAACCACTCGTCCCCATATCCATCCTGGCGAAGGGATATCAGTATCTCTGCTTGGCCAGCTTGAGGGCGCGCTCCATTCGCTGCTCTGCGTCGCGCCGGGCTATGGACTCGCGCTTGTCATAAAGTTTCTTGCCGCGGGCCAAGCCAAGCTCTACCTTGGCTATTCCGTTTTTAAGGTACATCCTCAGGGGCACCAGGGTGTAACCCCTCTGCATCACCTGAGCGCTGAGCTCGTTTATCTGACGCCGATGGAGCAACAGCTTCCTCGGCCGCCGCGGCTCGTGGTTGCTGCGGCTGCCGGGGTCGTACTTGGCAATATGTATATTGTACAGCCACAGCTCACCCTTTTCGGACCGGGCGTAGCCGTCGCCCATATTAACCCTTCCGGCACGCACCGACTTGATCTCGGTTCCGGTTAAAGCAATCCCTGCCTCCACCTTTTCCTCGATGGAGTAGTCATGGTACGCTTTGCGGTTTTGGCTTATTACCTTCATTATCTATTTTACCACGTTACGGGCTGCACGGGAAATCGATTCGCTGGGGAAGAGGATGCGATGTGTTCCCCATGTAATCAGTAGCGGGTTCGCAGGTACTCGACGGCGTATTCCAGCTGTGTATCGATCCCGGCATCGATGTCCTCGTCGCTCATCTCGACCTCTATGTCGGGAACCAGCCCGGTACCCTCTATCAGGTGATGGTCCGGGGTCAGCCAGCGGGCGATGGTGATGTACAGTCCGGAACCGTCGCTGAGGCGGTGCAGGATATTGACACTGCCCTTGCCGTAGGTGGTGGTGCCGATAATGGTGGCGCGCTCGTTATCGCGGAGCGCCCCGGCCAGCACCTCGCTGCCGCTGGCGCTGCCGCCATCGACCAGAACCACCAATGGAATGTCGGTGGCCATCCCGCCATCGGTGGCTGCGTAGTCATCAAAGATGTTGCCTTCACCGTCAGCCTCATAGAGCACGGTGCCGCCGTCGAGGAATTCGTCGGCTATTTCCACCACGATGTAGAGGTAACCGCCGGGGTTGCCCCGGAGGTCGAGGATGATGCCCGAAACGCCGGCATCGACGGCATCACTCAGCGCGGGGATGAATTCGGCGGTGGTGTCGGCCTCGAAGTGGGTGATCTGCAGATGGGCTATGTTATCGGGCAGAAGGTCCAGGTAGACGCTCTCGAGCTGGATCTCCTCCCGGACGATGGCGATTTCGGTCGGGTCGGTTTCATCCGTGTGCAGGACGAGGAGGGTGACGGTGGAGCCCTTAGGCCCCCTGATCTTCATGATGGCCTCCATAAGGCTCATGCCTTCGGTGGATTCGCCATCGATCTCCAGTATCCTGTCGTTAGACCTGATCCCTTGGCGTTCGGCCGGGCTGCCGGCGATAGGGGAGACCACTATCAGCTGCCCGTCCTCCAGGGAGACGTATGCCCCCACGCCTTCGTAGGAGCCTTCCAGGTCGCTTAACTCCATCTCGTGGCTCTCGATGTAGGCGGTGTAAGGGTCGCCCAGCGCCTCCAACATGCCCTCGATGGCGCCCTTGCTCAGCACATCGGGGTCGAGATCATTTACATAATACTCCGACAGCGACTGCCAGGCCTCAGATAACAGATCGAATTCCTCAGGGAGGTCCGTGCGATTGTCGGGAATCAGTTGAGAATAGGTGAAGCCGGCGGCGAAGGCGATGAGTATCAATATCGCCAGCAGTATGGAGGGCAGGTAACGCTTAACAGTGTTCATTCCCAATGTTCCATGCTGAAATCAGTGTGGTATAATTATAAATCCCCGACGGCAATGGGGCAAGGGGAAGGATCGAGCGGCAAGGCCACGAAAAGGAGGAAGACATGACGCTGCACCAGAAATATCTGTATTGCCCGCTGATGACGACCAAGCAGAAGGATAAAGAGGAGGCGTGGCACGGGCTATGCACCGAGGATCACTGCGCGTGGTGGACGGGGAAGGAATGTGCGGTATTGGCCATCGCCAAGGGGATATCGGGTATCAAGGTGCCGAAGAAGGAATGATCCAGCCTACGTTTTATGTAAACAGCACCACCGTTCAGTGGTTGTTATTCGACATAACCTATATTGTGCGAACCACTTTCGAATAGCATTTCTGCAATTGTATCCAGCAGTACCCTCAGCCCCCATTTCCTGGCCGCCGATATCATCACAGCATCCTTTTTATTGAGCATGACGGTGGAATCCTTCATCTCCTGTTCGCTGCCTGCCATCAGATCGAGCTTGTTCAGCACCGTGATTATCGGTTTGTCACCCAGGCCCAGATCGTCGAGGATCTTATCAACTGTTATACCTTGTTCCGCGGCATTCCTGTGGTTTATATCGACTACATGAAGCAGCAAATCTGCCTCTTCTAATTCCTCTAGGGTCGCCCTGAAGGCGGCGATGAGCGCGGTGGGAAGCTTCTGTATGAATCCCACCGTATCGGTCAACAGGAACTCCCTGCCGTCCGGCAGCGATATCTTCCTTGTGGTCGGATCCAGGGTGGCGAAGAGCTTGTCCTCTACGAACACGCCGGCGCCGCTCAGCGCGTTGAGGAGCGTGCTCTTCCCCGAGTTGGTATAGCCGATGAGCGCTACAACCGGTGTCCCGCTCACATTGCGCTGGCGGCGGTACAGGGCGCGGTGTTTTCGTACCCCCTCGATCTCCTTCTTTAACCTGTGGATCTTATTGCGGATGATGCGGCGGTCGGTCTCTATCTGAGATTCGCCGGGCCCTCTGGTGCCGATCCCGCCGCCCAGCCGTTCCAGGTGGCTCCACTGGCCGGCGAGCCGGGGCAGGAGATACTCGTGCTGCGCCAGCTCCACCTGCAGGCGCCCCTCGTGTGTGCGGGCACGGCTGGCGAAGATATCAAGGATCAGTGCGGTTCGATCGATTATCTTGACCCCCAGTGCATCCTCGAGGTTCTTCTGCTGTGTCGGCGAAAGCTCGTCGTCGAAGATGACCAAATCGTACCCCAGCTCATCCTTGAGTGCGTTCAGTTCCTCCAGCTTACCTTTGCCGAGGTAGTAGGCGGGCGTTGGACGCTGCAGGCGCTGGACCATCGATCCCACGACCTTCGCCCCCGCGGTTCGTGCAAGCAGTGACAGCTCTTCGAGGGAATCCTCCACCGCCCAGGTGTTATGCTGCCCCTTTACCTCCACCCCTACCAGCATCGCCCGCTCGTGCGCGGGATGGGTGGGATAGGTATTATGCTTCAATGGAGCCTTTCTGATGATGATGGCACTTTATGTCAATTTGCCTTTGTGCCACTGTTCCAGCCTCGCTGCGGCCTTGTCCAGAAGGTCGTCGGGGACGGTCAGCGACATGCGGATGTACCCCTCGCCGTGCTTCCCGTATCCGGTGCCCGGCGTGACCACGATATTGGCCTCATCGAGGAGAGAGGCGGCGAACTGCATCGAGCTGTAACCGTGGGGGACCCTGGCCCATATATACAGGCTGGCCTGCGGTGACTCAGCCGCTATCCCTATCTCGCTGAGTGTGCTGATCAATCGGTCGCGGCGGCGCTGATATATTTCGATATTCCTGTCGATGCAGTCCTGAGGCCCGCTCAGCGCCTCTATAGCGGCATGCTGTATCGCCTGGGGGATCCCCGAATCGATATTGGACTTGACCCGCTTGAGGGCATCGATTATCGACGCGTTTCCCACCGCCATTCCCACCCGCCATCCGGTCATGTTGTAGCTCTTCGATAGTGAATGGAACTCCACCCCGATGTCCCTGGCGCCGCCGGCCTGCATGAAGCTTACCGGGCGGTAGCCGTCGAAGGCTACCTCGGTGTAGGGGCCGTCGTGGCACACCGCGATATCATATTTCTGGGCGAAGGCGACCACCTGTTCGAAGAACCCCAGCTCGGCAACCGCGGAAGTCGGGTTGTTGGGGTAATTGAGCCACAGCACCTTGGCCTTCCGCGCGATGTCCGGGGGGATGTCCTCTAATCGCGGGAGAAAATGGTTTTCCTCGGTGAGCGGCAGGTCATAGGATGAGCCCCCGGCGAACATGGTGCTGATGGCATATACCGGATAGGCCGGGTCGGGCACCAGGGCGATATCCCCGGGATCGATGAAGCACAGGGCTATGTGGCCGATGCCCTCCTTGGCTCCGATCAGCGGCAGCACCTCCCTGTCGGGGTCGAGCACGACGCCGAACCGCTGCTGGTACCACTGTGCGATCGCCTCGCGTAGCTGGGGCAGCCCCTCAGATTCCGGGTAGCGGTGGTTGGCCGGGTCGCGGGCGGCCTGGCACAGGCGCTCTATGATATGCGGGGGGGTGGGGATATCCGGGTCGCCGATGCCGAGGCTGATTACGTCCTCTCCCCGTGCCCGCTTCTCGGCTATCTTCCGCGATATCTCAACGAAGAGATACGGCGGGAGGTTCTCGATACGCTTTGCAAGCTCCATTTAGCTTTCTCCGATAAGGTATGCTCGAATCGAACTTGTATCTATCGTCTGTGGAGGTTCTGGCCGCGTTGTATATTTGCATCTCCCCGCGTCTATCCGAGCCACTCGCCCCTGAAAACCAGATGGGCCGGCCCGCGGAGCTTCACCTCACCGACTCCGGTCCAGGAGATCGTCAGCAGCCCCCCGGGGAGGATTACGTCAACCTCGTCGGACACCATCTGCTGCAGGTGCGCCGCTACCATCACGGCGCAGGCACCGGTGCCGCAGGACAGGGTTTCCCCTACCCCCCGTTCCCAGACCCGGGCCATTATGCGCTGCGGCCCCAGCACATTGGCCACCTCTAAGTTCACCCTGTTGGGGAACATAGGGTGGTTCTCCACTTCCGGGCCGATCTCGCCGAGCGGGAAGCGGGCTACCGGCTCGTCCATGAAGCAGACGGCGTGCGGATTCCCCATGGATAGGCAGGTCAATTTCAGTTTTATACCCCCTATGGTAACAGGAAGGTCGATGACGGTATCGGTTTTCGGCTCCAGGCTGACCGGTATCTCGTCGGGCGTGAATCGGGGTGAGCCCATTTCCACCTGCAGCAGGTCCCCCTGGATGAACACCTTCTTTATCCCGTCCTGCGTCTCCACCGATATCTCCCCGCGGTCTGTAAGCTGGCTATCAACCGCATATCTGACCAGGCACCGCAATCCGTTCCCGCAGGTCTCCGCCTCCGAGCCGTCGGGGTTGAAAAGGCGCATCCGCAGATCGCCCGCCATCGAAGGCAGCAGGACGATGAGGCCGTCCCCGCCGACCCCCAGGTGGCGGTTGCACATCAACCGCGCCAGGGGGGGCCAGTCACGCTCCTCCTCGGCCTCGATGAGCACGAAATCGTTGCCTGTTGCCTGCAGCTTGGCGAATCTCATTTATTATCTAGCTCAGTAGCTTTATCGGTCGAATTCCGGTATGGCTGGCGATCAACTCTCGGACATCATTATACAGGCCAGCCTCGTCTTTCACATCGAACCAGTGTATCGCCTCGTCACCCGGCCGGAACCAGGCGTACTGGTGGCGGGCGAAGCGATGTGTATCGTATTTAATCCGCTGTACGGCTTCCTCAAGCCCCACATCACCGTTAATGTATTGGCCTATCTGTTTGTAGCCCAGCCCCGACATCGCGGGCAGGTCGAGCGAGTACCCCTGCTCCAGCAGGCCCTCGACTTCGCCGACTAGGCCGCGTTGCATCATGCGATCCACCCTGGAGTCTATCATACCATACAGATTGTCCCTGTTGGTAGTGAGCCCTAACGTCAGACAGTCGAAAAGGGGGGTACTTCTTCGCTGGAGAGAGAACGGGGTGCCGGTGGTGTGATACACCTCCAGCGCACGGATGACCCGCCGCACGTTCCGCAAGTCGATCCCGGCTGCCGCTGCGGGGTCGACCCTCTTCAGTTCGTTGTGCAGTGATGCATAGCCCTCGCGTTCTGCTCTCTGCTCTAGGCTGCGCCTCAAACCCGCATCAGGCGCAACCTGCGGGATGCTGAGCCCGTCGACTATCGATTTTATGTAGAGTCCGCTGCCCCCGACGAGGAGTGCCAGCTGCCCCCGTCGCTGGATATCCGCGATGGCTCTGGAGGCCATATCCTGGTACAGGGCGAGGGTGAAATCCTGGTCCGGATCGGCGATATCGATAAGATGGTGGGGGACCAGTGCCCGTTCCTCCAGGGACGGTTTAGCGGTGCCGATGTCCATGTAACGGTATACCTGGCGGCTGTCGGCGCTTACTATCTCGCCGCCGAACGCCTGTGCCAAATGTATCGCCATGGAGCTCTTGCCCACTGCGGTGGGCCCCACAATGGCTATAAGCTGGTTCATTTTCGCACCGCAGCCGCCTGCTGCGCCATGCTTACGAACTCCGCTGCCTTCAGGCTGGCCCCGCCGACGAGGCCGCCGTCGATCTGGGGTTGCTGCATCAGCTCGGCGACGTTGGCGGCGTTCATGCTGCCCCCGTACAGGATACGCATCCCCTCTGCAATTCCGGAGTCGTAGATGCCTGCTACCGCCTGCCTGATAACGCCGATGGTGGCGTTGGCCTCCCCGCTGGTGGCGGCCTTCCCGGTGCCGATGGCCCACACCGGCTCGTAGGCGATGACGATCCCTCCGGGCGAATCGATGCCGTCAAGCCCGCCCTTCACCTGCCTGGTGACCACCTCCACCGTTTTGCCCGCCTCGTTTTCTTCCAGCCTCTCCCCCACGCACATTATGGGGGTGAGGCCGGCGGCGATGGCTGCCTTCATCTTGCGGTTCACAATATCATCGCTCTCCCCGAAATACTGCCGGCGCTCGGAGTGCCCTAGGATTACATAGTCGCATATCCCCGCCAGCATCAGGGGCGAGACCTCGCCGGTGAACGCACCCTTTTGCTCGAAGTGCATGTTCTGGGCGCCGACCTTGATGGATGTGCCTTGTACCAGTTCTTTAACCGCCGGGAGCGATATAAAAGGGGGACACAGCACCGTTTCCACCCCCCGGGTATTTGCCAGACCGTCTCGCATATCCTTCACCAGCGCGGTCGCCTCGGGGATGGTGGTATTCATCTTCCAGTTGCCGGCAATCATCGGTGTTCGCATTTCACGCTCCGTATTTCTTCAGTTTCAGTGCATTGGCCAGCATCAGCGGCATGAGCTCGGCGGCATTGAATCGCCCCAGCGCCCCGCCGATGCAGGCGCTCTCCGAGAACGCGGTCACCGCATCGGGGCGGCACCATTTGGAGTACAGCAGGCAGGGGACGGCATGCCAGCTGTGCCCCTTGAACATCGCTGGCGTGGAGTGGTCGGCGGTAACTACAATCACGTCCGGTTTCAGGCTGGTCAGCCGCGGCAGGGCGCGGTCCACCTCTTCGATGGCTTTGACCTTGCGCTGGAAATCGCCGTCCTCCCCGGCGCTGTCGGTCTGTTTCACGTGAATGAAGAAGAAGTCGTAGGTTTTATAGTGTTCGGCGAGGGTGAAGAACTCGTCCTCGACGGTGTTGCCCGCGGGCAGATTGTCCATGCCCACCGCCCTGGCCAGCCCGCGGTACATGGGATAGGCGGCGATGGCTGCGGGCTTGAGGCCGAAGGCCTCTCGCATGCTGGGGATCTCCGGGGGGTATTTGGCGAACCCACGCAAGACCACCATGTTGGCCGGTTCACGGCCGCTGAGGGCTTGCTTCGCCTGGGCGATGAACTTGTTGGCGATACGCGCCGACTTAGCGATGCCCGTTACCAGCGGTTCGATATCCTTGGGCGGCAGGCCGTCACGCTGCGGGTCTGAATCCCCCAGAGCGCTGGAGAAACCCTTGCCGCGGAAGACGACGGCGAAGCGATGTTCCCTCACCGGCGCGACGGAGATCTTGACTCCCTCTATGCTCGTGCCGTCCAGCAGCCTGCACAATTCGGCGCATTGCTCAGTGGGGATGCGTCCCGCCCGGCGATCGGTGATGACGCCATCACCGTTCATGGTGCAGAAATTGCCGCGGGCGGCCACGTCGCCGTCCTCGAGTTCCATTTCGATACCGAGGGCTGCCAGCACGCCCCGCCCGATGGTATATTGCAGCGGGTCGTAGCCGAACAACCCCAGGTGTCCCGGGGCGCTGCCGGGGGTTATGCCCAGACCTACCGGCTCGAGCATACCGCATATGCTTTCCTTCGCCAGCCGGTCGAGATTGGGGGTTTTAGCGCTCTCCAACTCCGTAAGGCCGGTCTTCTGATGTGCCAATCCCCCCAGCCCGTCGAGGACCAGGAGCACGATCTTGGACGGTGTCGGATTCACGATTTCCTTTATATGCTCAAGCCTGACCATCAGACCTCCTTGTCCTGCAGCGCCTCCACTCCGGGGAGGGCCTTCCCCTCGAGCAGTTTCAGCGATGCCCCTCCACCGGTGGAGACGTGGGACATACGGCTGCTCAGCCCCAGCTCCTCGACCGCCTCGGCGGTGGAACCCCCCCCGATGACGGTAGTGGCATCCAGTCCGGCCAGCAGTTCGGCGATGGCTTTGGTTCCCTTGCCGAACGCCGGGTACTCGAAGACGCCGGCCGGCCCGTTCCACACCACTGTCTTGCACTTGCGAAGCTCGGTTTCAAATGCAGCGATGGAATCGGGCCCGATGTCCATGATGAACCATCCCTCGGGGACATCGGTGGCGGCAACGGTTTCATGTTTGGCGTCGGGGGCGAACCGCTCGGCTACCACCGCATCCCGGGGCAGCAGCAGATTAACCTCCCTGCGCTCGGCATCCTGAATCAGCCTTTTGGCCAGTTCCAGCATGTCCTCCTCTATCATCGAAGCACCGACACCGTAGCCCCGGGCTCTGAAAAAGGTGGCAGCCATGCCGCCGATGACGATCAGTGAATTCACCTTGTCCAGGATGTGCTCTATCACGCCTATTTTGTCGCTTATCTTGGCTCCGCCGATTATCGCCGCCAGCGGGCGCTCTGGCGCATCTATGACCCTGCTCAGCATGTCGATCTCCTGCTCCAGGAGCAGGCCGGCGACCGCGGGCAGGTAATGGGCGATGCCCTCGGTGGAGGCGTGCTTGCGGTGGGCGGTGCCGAAGGCGTCATTGACGTAAACATCGGCCAGCCGCGCCAGCGCCCGGGCGAACTGGGGGTCGTTGTTCTCCTCTTCGGCATGGAAACGCAGGTTCTCCAGCATCAATATTTCGCCGTCCCTGAGGCCAGCTGCCGCTTGCTCCACCTCCGCTCCAACGCAGTCGCTGGCCATCACCACCGGCCTCTCCAGCAGCTTGGAGAGTTGATCTGCAACCTGGGCCAGGCTCAGCTGGGGCACCACTTTTCCCTTGGGACGTCCCATGTGCGAGCACAGGATCAACTTTGCCTTCTTATCGATAAGATACTCGATAGTGGGCAGCACCGCCCTGATGCGGGTGAAGTCGCTTATCGTGCCCGTGTCCTCATCCAGCGGGACGTTGAGGTCAACCCGGACCAGCACCCGCTTCCCGCTGACGTCTATGTCCCTGATGCTCTTCTTATTCACGGCAGGCCTTCACTTCGATCGTTCACTCTCCATTTGCTCGAGCTTACGCTTGATCTCCTTGACCTCCTCCACTATGTCCGGGGCGGCATCATAGACACTCATCCCCTTCACGTCGGCTTCCCGAACCCCTGCATTGTAGCTCATAAACCCCAGGATTTCAAAACCGGGCAGACTATCGATGATGAACCGGCGGTCGGCATCGCTGGTGACCTTGGAGCCCACCACGTAGCACCTGACCTTCAATTCCTGCGCCAGCTTTTGAATCGCTTCCGCGGTCTGGATACTCCTCTGGCCCGGCTCCACCACGATGATGAAGGCATCCACCCCCCGTGCCGTTCCCCGGCCGATGTGCTCCATGCCGGCATCCATGTCCATGACCACTACGTCGGACTCCCTGAACAGGAGATGGCTCATCAGGCTCCGCAGCAGGGCGCTTTCGGGGCACATGCAGCCGCTGCCGGCAGACTTCACCGTGCCCATGAGAAGCAGCCGTATGCCGTCTATCTTCGCCGAGAAGCGCTCCGGGATGTCATCGACCTGGGGATTCAATTTGAAGTATGGCGCCGAACTGCCCGGCTTGGCCCCGGTGCGCTCCTCGATCAGCTCGTTCATCTCGGAGATGGGGGTGATCTT
>CAZYOO010000007.1:0-8930 GCA_964649185.1 uncultured Dehalococcoidales bacterium | reverse complement strand
GTGAACTCCTTCAGTTCGTCCTGAGCCGGCTGGGCCAGGGCCGCGCCCCGGATCTCCTCCAGCGCCTGGTTATAATATCCTGTGGCCACTTCTCGTGTATAGCCCTCTGCCCCCAGCTGGTCTAAGATGCGGATCACCGAATCGATATCGCTCCTATCCAGCACCTCCTTGTCATATAGATCCAGCAGTGCAGCCCTCTGCTCACCGCCGGCGCGCTCCAGTGCATAGATCACCGGGAGCGTCTTCTTCTTCTTCTGGATATCGCTGGCTGATTTACCCCCCCATATCCCCAGCACGTCATCCACCATCTGGTACGCCAGCCCCAGCTTGCGCCCGAAAAGCTCGAACCGGGCCACTATATCACGGTCGTCGGTACCGATCAGGGCACCCAGCGTTATAGAGCAACTGATCAGGGCTGCCGTCTTGCGGTCGATCATCTCCAGGTAGTCTCCAACATTTATGTCAAATCGACTCTCGTAGCGGATATCCAGGTATTGTCCCTCACACAGCTCTAGGCAGGTCTCATCCAGCAGCTGGGCGGCCTGCCGCACCTTGGGCGCGGCGATTCCCTGGTTCTCCAGTCTCCACAGCGCAAGACGGGCCAGCGAGTGCATGGCATCCCCTGCGTTTATCGCCTGGGGCTCTCCCCACAGGCGCCAGACAGTGGCGCGCTGACGGCGCTTCTCGTCCCCGTCCTCGATGTCGTCATGTATCAGAGAGAAGTCGTGCACCAACTCCACCGCTGCTGCCGCTGGAAGCGCCCTTCGCCAGTCGCCTCCCACAGCTTCGCAGGACAGCAATACCAGCGTAGGCCGCACCAGCTTGCCCCCCTCCTTTTCACGGCGGCCCGCCTCCTGGAGATGGCCCTGGTCGTCTTGCCACCCCAGGTGGTAACGCATCATGTCATAAAGGCCCAGGCTGCTCCCGTCGATCACGGACGAGAGCTCCTTCGTTATCTCTTGACGGTAGCGGTTAAATATTTTCGGCGAGCCCATCATACCCCGATATAAAAGCCTCAGGTACCTGCCGGTACCTGAATCATCGCATCGCCATCTGCGGTCCTCACCCGCTTATCCATCGCTGTGTTTGAGGTGGGCTATTTCTTCATTTCGGTTAGCGGTATCAGGTCGGTGAAGAACGACAAGATGCCCTTTTCTATCCCTGCCGCGTCCAGGCCGTGCTGGGCGCGTAGCGCATTCGACGGGCCGTGTTCGACAAAGATATCTGAAAGCCCGATGCGCTTCATCCGGACATCGGGTATCCGGGAGCTTTCCACCAGCTCGGCGACCGAATCCCCGAAGCCGCCCTTGGTGGCGTTCTCCTCGACGGTCACCAGCCGTTTGGTGCGGCGCGCCAAGCCCTCTATCAGGGAGGAGTCCAGCGGTTTGATGAAACGGGCGTTGACCACGGCGCATTCGATGCCCTTTTGCGCTAACCTTCCGGCTGCCTCCAGCGCGGGTGCTACGCTGACCCCGACAGCCAATATGCCGATGTCCGTGCCGTCACGCACCACCTCCGCTTGACCCAAGGGTATCTCACGATAGTTTTCATCGAGAGGGGCTCCCGTTCCGGACCCTCTGGGATAGCGGATGGCGAAGGGGCACTTCGCCTGCACTGCGGTATAGAGCAGGTGTTGCAGCTCGTTTTCGTCCCCGGGGGCGGCCAGCACCAGATTGGGTATGAAGCTGAGATATGAAAGGTCGAAAGTCCCCTGGTGGGTCCTGCCGTCCTCGCCCACGATGCCCCCGCGGTCGATGGCGAATATCACCGGCAGGTTCTGTATGCAGACATCGTGGATCACCTGGTCCAGTGCCCGCTGGAGGAAGGTCGAATATACGGCCACCACCGGGGTGAATCCCTGTGCGGCCAGCCCCGCAGCGAAGGTCACCGCGTGTTGTTCGCAGATGCCGACATCGAAAAAACGCTGCGGAATTTCATCGGCGAAGAGGTTCAGCCCGGTGCCTTCGGGCATGGCCGCAGTGATGGCAACGATCTTCGGATCCTCTCTGGCCAGGCGGAGGAGGGCCTTCCCGAAGACCTGGCTGTAGCTGGGAGCCCCAACCGCTTTGCCGGGGGTGGGGGATACGCCGTGGAAACCCTCAGCGTTGTCTTCCGCCGAGCTGTAACCCTTGCCCTTGGTGGTCACCGCATGCACCAGTACCGGCTTTCTGGCGTAGTCCCTGGCCTGTGCCAGCGCCGCCTCGAGCTTGGCGATATCGTGGCCGTCGATGGGGCCGATGTAGGTGAACCCCAGCTCATCCCAGAACAGGGACGGTATGATCAAGCCCTTCACGCCCTTCATCGCCATCCCCCACAGGCGCCAGAGCTTGGAGCCCAGCGGCATCCGCGCTACCATCTGCGATGCCTCCTGCTCTGCCCGGTAGTAGCGGCGGTTTATCCGCAGCCGGGAGAAGAGCCGGGACAGCGCACCCACGCAGGGCGCGATGGCCATGCCGTTATCGTTCAGTATAACGATCAGCCTGGTGCGCAGGTGCCCCGCCTGGTTCAACGCCTCGAAGGACATCCCGCCGGTCAGGGCCCCGTCGCCGGTGACCGCGATCACATTGTAACGCTCCCCGGCGATGTCACGGGCGACGGCGATGCCCAGCGCTGCAGAGATGGAGGTGGAGGCGTGGCCGGTGCCGAAGGCGTCATGAGGGCTCTCTTCTCGCGCGGGGAACCCGCTGAGCCCACCCTGCAGCCTCAGGGTATGGAAGCGCTCCCGGCGGCCGGTGAGCAGCTTGTGTGCGTATGCCTGATGACCCACATCCCAGACGATCTTGTCCTGCGGGCTTTGGAACACACGATGTATGGCAAGGGTCAGTTCGACAGCACCCAGGCTGGAAGCCAGGTGCCCCCCGTTGGCGCTCACCACATCGATGATCCTGCCCCGAATCTCGGCAGCCAGTTGCTCCAGCTGCTGAAAGGTAAGCCCTCTGAGGTCCGATGGCTGGTTGATGCTGTCCAGAATCAATCTGTCTTCCCCTGCTCTCATATTAGGAGCGGGGGCCTTGTTTGTCAAGGAAGCTGCCTCTGCTCCAATGCGCGTATCTTGTCCAAACGGCGGGCGTGTCTGCCCCCCTCGAAATCGGTGGCAAGGTAAGCCGTAACAATATCCTTCGCCAGTCCCTCTCCCACCACCTCTTCACCCAGGCACAGCACATTGGCGTCGTTGTGCGCCCGGCTGCGACGGGCGCTGAACGTGTCCTGGCAGCGGGCGGCGCGCACGCCCGGCACCTTGTTGGCGGCGATGCTCATTCCGATGCCGGTGCCGCAAATCAATATGGCATGCTCGACACGGGCCTGGGCCAGTGCTTCAGCCGCCTGGCGGGCGATATCCGGATAATCCACCGATGCCGTGTCGTAGCACCCGAAGTCTTCACAATCATGGCCCAGCTCCGCGAGTAGCTCCGCGATTGCTCTCTTCAGATTCAATCCCCGGTGATCACAGCCGATAGCGATGCGCATTATGCCTCCTTCATCGAAACTACACATACAGATCCAATGTCTTCGCGACTTACCACCCCCTGCCTCAATATAACCGGGGGCTCGGTGGTGAGGTCGATAACGGTGGAAGCTGTGCCGCCATAACACCTTCCGCCATCTATTACGAGGTCGATGCTGGCGCCCATCTGCTCTCGAACTTGATCGGCGGTCAACGGATCGGGCCTCCCGCTGAGGTTGGCGCTGGTGCCGGTGATGGGCCTGCCCAGCCCCTCGACTATTCCGACAGGAACGGGGTGATCCGGCACCCTGACCGCTATTTTATCGCTTCCCCCGGCGATAATCGGGGAGATGGAAGGCAGCCTATAGAGGACCAGCGTTAGACCTCCAGGTAGAAATCGCTCTGCCAGTTGCCAGGCGATCTGGGGTATATCGCGGGCAACGTCGGCGATCTGTGTGATGCTGGAGAGCAGGAGCGGAAGGGCGGTATGGAGCGGCCTCTCCTTGGCGGCATATATCTTTCGTATCGCCTCCTCGTTGGCGGAATCGGCTCCAAGCCCGTAGACGGTGTCGGTGGGGAAAGCCACAATGCCACCGCCGCGCAGTATGTCTACCGCCTCCCGGAGCTGCCCCTCCATCTTGACGCCAGTATACCATAATGATAAGCTTTGGTCGAGGGAACCGGAGGTAGATGGAGCGGAAAGAGGACAGCTTCCGTGTAACCACCAGCGATGACTTGGAGGTATCCGCATACCTGGAGATCGCCAAGCAGAAGGCCGGTGAACAGCCCGTCGCGGAGGAGGCGCCGGAAGCGGAACGGGAGGCGGTGGTGGTGCTGGACTTCGGCTCTCAGTATAACCTGCTGATAGCCCGCAGGGTCAGGGAATGCCAGGTCTACAGCGAGGTTCTGCCCTACGATGCACCTTGGGAGCGGATCGCCCAGCTGAATCCCAAGGGCATCATATTCTCAGGGGGGCCCGCCGGCATCTACGAACCCGGTGCGCCGCTGGCCCCGTCTTACATCTACGAGAGCCACCTGCCCATACTGGGTATCTGCTACGGCATGCAAGTGCTGATCCACCAGTTCGGCGGCAAGGTGATGCCGGGCAAGAAGAGGGAGTACGGGCATGCCGTGCTGCACCAGTCGGCGGCGGGGTCGCCTATCTTCGATGGCCTGCCGCCTGCCATGACGGTGTGGATGAGCCACGGCGATGAGGTGCTGGAGATACCGCCTGGCTTCACCCCGCTGGGGTATACCGAGAACTCCCCTTTCGCCGCGATGGGCAATGAGGCCGGTATCATCGGGCTGCAGTTCCACCCCGAGGTGGCGCACACGCCTAACGGCCAGGATATTCTGCGCAATTTCCTGTACAAGATCTGCGGCTGCAGCGGTAACTGGACCCCGGGCAGCTTCATCGAGGAGAGCATCGAGAGGATCCAGAAACAGGTGGGCGACGGACGCGTCATCTGCGCCCTCTCCGGCGGGGTTGACTCAGCGGTGGTGGCGGCGCTGGTGCACCGCGCCATCGGCGATCAGCTTACGTGTATCTTTGTCAACAACGGCCTGCTGCGCCGGGAGGAGGCGCAGCGCACCATCGATACCTGCCAGAGGCATCTGAAGATGAACATCGTTCATATCGATGCCACCGACCGCTTCCTCGACCGCCTTAAAGGGGTCACCGATCCTGAGCGGAAGCGTATACTGGTGGGGGAGGAGTTCATCCACGTGTTCGAGGAGGAGGCGGCCAAGCTGGGCCGGGTGGACTTCCTGGCGCAGGGTACGCTGTACCCCGATGTTATAGAGAGCATATCGCCCCACAGCACCGCGGCGTCGAAGATCAAGACGCACCACAACGTGGGTGGCCTGCCGGCGAAGATGACCCTCTCCCTGATAGAGCCTCTGCGTTACCTGTTCAAGGATGAGGTCAGGAAGGTGGGGAGCGCACTGGGCATGCCTGAGGAGATGGTATGGCGCCAGCCGTTCCCCGGGCCGGGGCTGTCCATCAGGATCATCGGCGAGGTGACGCGGGAGAAGCTGGAGATCCTGCGATCTGCCGATTGGATAGTGATGAGCGAGATCAAGAAGGCGAACCTGTACGGGGAGCTGTGGCAGAGCTTTGCCGTGCTGACCGACACCCGCAGCGTGGGCGTAATGGGGGATTACCGCACCTACGGCTACCTGATCGCTATCCGCGCGGTGACATCGAACGACGCCATGACTGCCGACTGGGCCCGCCTGCCCTACGACCTGCTGGCGCACATATCCAATCGCATCGTTAATGAGGTGCCGGAGGTGAACCGGGTGGTCTATGATATATCCTCGAAGCCCCCGTCAACCATAGAATGGGAATAATTTAAGGAGGAACAGATGTCCTACAATTCGGATTTTGAAGATGAGGGTTCCCCCGAGCTCGATCTGGAGATGTTGCGCGAGGACCTGATCGGGGAACTGCAGGCCATTAACCAGTATCAGGAGCATATCGACACCATAGATGACGAAGAGGCACGGAAGGTCTTGGAGCACATCCGCGACGATGAGAAAGAGCACGTCGCCGAGCTGACCAAGATAATCCAGAAGATCGACCCCCTCCAGGCGGAGATGTTCAAGAAAGAGGGGTTGTAAAGGGGGGGCGCTGCGTGCTCAAGGTTCTGGTCGTCGGCGGCGGCGCCAGGGAGCATGCCCTGGTGTGGAAGCTCAGCCAGAGCCCGGCTGTCGCACAGATTTTCACCGCACCCGGTAACGCCGGCACCGGCCTTATCGCGGAGAATGTTGGCATCAAGCCTGCCGATATCGACACCTTAGCCCGATTCGTTGAGGAGCGTAAGATCGACCTCACCGTTGTCGGTCCGGAGGCCCCCCTGGCCGCCGGCATCGCAGACATGTTCCAGGCTCGCGGGCTCCCTGTCTTCGGCCCGACTAAGGGCGCGGCGGAGATAGAGGCGAGCAAGGTATTCTCCAAGGAACTGATGCAGAAATACGGCATTCCCACCGCTCGCAGCGAGATGTTTACCTCCTTCGAGGAAGCCAAAGATTATGTCAATAGCCAGCCCTTCCCTATCGTGATAAAGGCCGATGGGCTGGCGGCGGGCAAGGGGGCGATCGTCGCCGGATCGGCCGAGGAGGCTCTCGAGGCCTTGTCAGAAGTGATGGAGCGGCGAGTGTTCGGCGATGCCGGCAACCGCGTACTCGTCGAGGAATGCCTGAACGGTAAAGAGGTCAGTCTGCTGGCGCTGACCGACGGCGAGGCGGTGGTGCCCATGATGCCCGCCTGCGACTACAAGCGGGTCGGCGATGGCGATGAGGGCCCCAACACCGGCGGCATGGGCAGCTACTGCCCGCCGGGTTTCTTCGGCGGGGACATGATCGAGGAGGTGCAACGGACCGTCCTCGAACCCACAGTGCGGGCGCTGGCGGAAGAGGGTCGGCGGTACAAGGGGGTGCTGTACGCCGGGCTGATGATCACCGCCGATGGCCCCAAAGTCATCGAGTTTAACGCCCGTTTCGGCGACCCGGAGACGCAGGCGATATTGCCGCTGCTCAAGGGCGATCTGGCTGAACTCATGATGGCGGTGTTCGAAGAGCGTCTCGATGGCATCGATATCGCGTGGAGCGGTGGCGCCTGCGTCGGGGTGGTACTGGCATCGGGGGGGTACCCCGGGAAATACGAGACCGGCCTGCCCATCAACGGGCTGGACGCGGTGGACAAAGATATCGTCGTCTTCCACGCCGGGACTAAATACAGCGATGGTTCCATCGTTACCGACGGGGGCCGGGTGCTCACCGTGGTGGGAACCGGCAGGGATATCTCCGACGCCAGGGAGCGGGTGTATGCCAATATCCCGCGCATACAGTGTGAGGGTTGTCATTACCGCAGGGACATCGGCCTGAGAGAGGTCGCGCGGTGAAACCCTGCGATGTGATAATCGTGGGTGCCGGGCCCGCCGGCGCCACGCTAGGCCGTGATCTGGCGCGCAGGGGACTTTCGGTGGTCATGCTGGAGAAGGAGAAGCTGCCCCGGGACAAGGCCTGTGCCGGCGGCATCACCCGCCGCACCGCCGGCCTGCTCGATATCGACATCGGCACGGTCGCCGAGCGGCTAACACACGGGGCCAGGATGACCTACAGGCTTAACGGCGAGTGTGTTAAAAGACATCGGAGGCCGTTCGTTTACACGGTGAATCGCAGCGCGTTTGACCGTATGCTCGTGCAGCAAGCGCAAGATGCGGGGGCGATCGTGGTCGAGAAGACGGAGGTGGAAGGGATCGCGGCTGATGGGCGGTCAGCGAAGGTCGTCACTACAGGGGGCGACTTCGAGGCTAAAATCGTCGCTGGTGCCGACGGGGCCGGTGGGATAGTGGCCAGGAGCACGGGACTGATGCGGGGAGCCAGGCTGGACCTGGCCCTGCAGGCCGAGGTTAGCGTCAGCGCGGGAGAGATGGCGAGATGGGACTCGCTGATCGGGATCGACTTGGGGCAGTTGCCCGGCGGTTACGGATGGGTATTCCCCAAACAGGAGCGCCTGTCGGTCGGCGTCGGCGCTGACGCCCGTTTCTCCAAGAAGCTCAAGCCCTACCTCGAGGGGCTGCTGCGCCATGTAGGCATAGACGCAGTGGGGGAGGTTCAGGGCGGTCTGTTGCCCATGCGCGGCAAGCGTATGCCGATCCAGAGGGGCAATGTACTGCTCGTCGGCGATGCCGCGGGACTGGTCAATCCCATGACCCGGGAAGGCATTTATTATGCCATAAGCAGCGCCCTCCTCGCGGCACCGGTTATCGCAGGCGCGTTGCAGCCCGACGTCATCGATCTGAGCGGTTACCAGCGGGCGGTGGATGAGCGGTTGATGCCCAGCCTGCGGATGGGCGGGGCGTTGCGGCGGGTATTCACCCAGTCGCCCCGATTCTGTTTCTCGGCGGTTAAGCGGAGCGACCTGTTGTGGGAGTACGTTTGCTGGGCCATGATGGGGACCAAGCCGGTGGTTGAATCTTAGGACAGGAGAGGTGATATGGCTGTAGTGGGAATAGTGATGGGGAGCAAGTCGGATGAGAAGCTGATGCGGCCGGTGATGGACACGCTGGAGCAGATGGGCATCGGGTACGAGGTGTCGGTTATATCGGCGCACCGCAACCCGGAGGAGGCCAGGGAATTCGGCTTGAGCGCCGAGAAGCGGGGGGTCGAAGTCATCATCGCCGGGGCGGGGAAGGCGGCGCACCTGCCCGGGGTGCTGGCGAGCTGGACCGCCCTGCCCGTCATCGGGGTGCCGCTGAGCTCGGGCTCACTGATGGGGGTGGAATCGCTGTACTCCATGGCGGAGATGCCGCCGGGGGTGCCGGTGGCCTGCGTCGCCATCGACGGGGCGAAGAACGCCGCCCTGCTGGCCGCGTCGATACTATCTCTCAAAAACAAGCAGGTCAAGAAGGCGTACCGGGAGTTCCGCCGCAAGCAGTCGGAGGGGGCTGCCCCGGCCACTAAGCGCAAGTGCGGCGCC
>CAZYOO010000006.1:0-46353 GCA_964649185.1 uncultured Dehalococcoidales bacterium | reverse complement strand
TTGTTCCAATCTATCCCCCTTCAGAAGTCAAGACGGCGGGCAATTCCGCCTTGCTTCCGCAGTAGTAAGCGCCAGATACGCTGCGCTTCGCTAGCCGTAAACGGCGCTTCCACTTATATAATGTATTTGGGGGTCAAAACGTTACCCCTTCTAGGGGCTTAATCTCCCGCTTGCGCATTTTGCACAGGTATTTTCTATCGGCAAGCGCTAGCGCTTCGCCATTAACCCGCTTGTTGGCTATCTGTATCAGCCTCTTGGGGCAACCCATCAGCCACGTTCGAGCGTCAACCCAAGCCTCAAGGTTTAAGGCGCTATCATCGGCGATGGTATCCATCAGCTCCATGCTGTCGCCGTCGCCGTTGCCAATGTCCGTATTGAGGCTAATCACCTTGCCGTTGCGCTTCTCGCTGTGCCAGTATTCCATCACCACGTAGCTGGCTACCCGTATCATAGCGCCGATGGTGAACGGCTCATGGCCGTTGTTGCTGGCAACCTCGGCAAGCCTCAAGATGATGTTATGCCTCAAATCATCCCGATCCTCAAACCTCGCCTTGTGTTGAAATCTATCGGCAACCTCGCTATACTTCTCCCAGTCTAGTTCCATACTTGCTCCCTTCGGGCAAGGCTAGACTTCCCCCACTAGCTAACCCCTAGCGGGGGATATATTATGCCTCACCCAATTGAGGGCAAGCGCCCTGGTGAAAGCTCCATCATTCAGTTGTTAAGGTGCAATGCAAAATACCTGATATAAGCATTGCACAATATATCCTTTAGTTCACGAACGAAATGAACCTATATTTACGACATAAGTGAGTTGATGGCGATTTTCCATCGGGAAGCCCCAATAGTGGGTATTAGAGCAAGAACGGGCGGAAAGGCCTCTATAAAGCCGTCTCTAGGGCTTATACAAGGCTATCTAATCTCTATGGTTAGGTTAAGGATTAATAGGGCAGCATCTTCTGGCAGGTCGTAGCGTCACTTACTTTGTCCTTGTATCGGCAAGCACGCCCAGTAGCCAGCACCTATTAAGGCTTACCTTGTGATGCTTTTAGTATCAGAACACCAGCGGCCAAGGGGCAGTATTGACTTCCGGGGCTTACAGTGCTAGACTCTCGCCAGAAAGGAGGCAAGGGGTTGCCGGCCTTTCTCTGTTTGGCCTGATAAGACTGAGGTCTCTGGTTCGAGTCCAGAATGGCCCACTTTTTATCCACCCTCTCCGATGAACGTGGGGCTGTAGCTCAGTTGGGAGAGCGCCTCCTTTGCACGGAGGAGGTCAGGGGTTCGAATCCCCTCAGCTCCACTTAATCTTTGAATTCTGATATCAATATGTTCTCATGCGCGGTGCTTTTAGCAGATAGCGTGGCAGTGGCCGAACCGACGCCTACACAATATTAACAGCCCTGTGAAGCACAAATAATCGCCGCAATGACGAGCATAGGAATCGTTCGAGCTTATCCAGAAGACGTGAGAGCTCTTCTATACATAGCGTCCGCAGGCGAAACCTTCACCCAATCTACACCAAGTACAACTGCCGGGCATATTTTCGGATATCATCAGTTGTGACTCGCAGTTGCCGCAGAGGCGTTCCTCTCCTGGCTTCATAGGGCCGTCACACGGTGGGATAGTCATGGGGCAAAGCTGGATACAGGCACCGCATTGCTTGCAGAAATCGGGGCGGATGCCGAAGGGGAAATCCACATGGCGCTCCTTCCCCCGCCCGACGAAGCCTTTCGCTTTTGCTTTCCAAACCTCGGCGCAGACCCTGACGCAGCGACCGCACAGAACACAATCAGCGTTGCGGAACGGATACCGCACCTCCTTGACGCCGCACCGCACCGCGATGTCCTGAATAGCGCGGGAGTTGGGGGCCTCGGCCACCAGCAGCTCGGCGATATTGCGGCGCAGCTTCCGTATTTTCTCAGTATTGGTCAAGATCACCATGCCCTCCTGCACGTTAAGGGTGCAGGAAGTGGTGATTTTGGAACGGCCATTGACCACATGTTCTACGATGCACAGCCGGCAGGAGCCAATGTCGGACAGATAGGGAACGTGACACAGATGGGGAATGCAGATGCCATATTCAATGGCGGTATCCAGCACGGTTGCCCCTTTGACTGCACGAATAATGGCCCCGTCTATGCTAACGTTAACATACTGCAGCATACTAACACCTCGTATTCTCAGACGATTCGGATCGCGTCAAACTTGCATTCGCTGCGGCAGATGCCGCACTTCTGGCAGAGCTGGGTATCGATCATATGAGGTTCCTTTTTCTTGCCGGTTACAGCATTATGCGGGCATGACTGCAGGCAGACACCACAGCCATTACATCTTTCAGGGTCGATCCAGTATGTGATCAGCGCCTTGCACACCCCGGCCGGACATTTCCTGTCTACGATGTGAGCCTCATATTCGGAACGGAAGTAACGCAGCGTGGAAATCACCGGATTGGGAGCGGTCTTCCCCAGTCCGCACAAGGCGGTCTCAGCCACCGTCTCCGCCAGCTCCTCCAGCAGGTCGAGTTGCTTGAGAGTGCCGCGGCCCTCGGTGATGTCGGTGACAATCTCCAGCATCCGATCTATCCCCAGGCGGCAGGGGACGCACTTGCCGCACGACTCGTCCTGCAGAAAGGCCAGGAAGTATCTGGCGACGTCTACCATGCAGGACCCCTCGTCCATCACCACCATGCCGCCGGAGCCGACCATTGATCCAGCCTGCGACAGAATGTCGAAATCGATCGGCAGATCGAATTTATCCACCGGCAGGCACCCTCCGGAAGGCCCGCCTATCTGCACCGCCTTGATCGGCCTCCCGTTGACGGCGCCACCCCCGATGTCAAACACCACCGTCTTGATGGGTGTGCCCATGGCCACTTCAACCAGGCCAGTGTTCTTGATATTACCTGTAAGCGCCAGGATCTTCGAGCCCCTGCTGCCCGCGGTCCCATTGGAGGCGAACCAGGCCGAACCGTTGTGGATGATGGCAGGCACGTTGGCCCACGTTTCGACGTTGTTCAACACCGTGGGCTTATGATATAGGCCGTCCACTGCAGTGTGCACATCTTTAGGCCGTGGCTCTCCCACCTTGCCTTCCACGGAGGCCATGAGGGCCGTTGATTCGCCGCAGACAAACGCCCCTCCACCCCGGGCGACTTTTACGTCGAATGAAAAGGACGTGCCCAGTATATTCTCGCCGAGAAGCCCTAGCTCGCGCATCTGCTCCACAGCGATGCGGGAATGTTCGACCGCCAGCGGGTATTCATTTCTGACGTAGACATAGCCTTCGCGGGCGCCGACGGCCCAAGCGCCAATCATCATGCCCTCCAGCACCAGATGGGGATTGCCCTCGAGCACGCAGCGGTCCATGTAGGCTCCAGGGTCGCCTTCGTCCGCGTTGCATATCACATATTTCTCATCCCCCGGTGCTTCCCGGCACTCGCGCCATTTGCGCCCGGTAGGGAATCCGCCACCACCACGTCCCCGCAGACCGGAGGCTTCTATCTCCATAACGATCTTATCGGGTTCTACCTTGTCGAGTACCTTGACCAGCGATGAATAGCCGCCAGCGGCGATGTAATCCTCTATCGAGCGGGGATCGACCAGGCGGTTCAGCGACAGGATACGGCGGTACTGTTGCCTGTAGAAGGGGATCTCCGACTCGGTGCGCACCTTTTCCCCCGAGATCGGGTCTGTATAAAGCAGCCGCTCAATGACCTCGCCCCGTGCCACGGTCTGGGAGACGATCTCGAAGGCGTCGTCCGGCGCAACATGGCAATAGAATATATCGCTCGGCTCGATGATGACGATGGGTCCCTGTTCGCAGAAACCGTGGCAGCCGGTGGCGCGCAGGCGCACCCTCCCCTCCAGTCCCTGCTGTGACAGCTCGCTTTCGATCGCAGCGATAAGGTCCCCTGAATGCGAAGCCCGGCAGCCGGTCCCTCCGCACACCAGCACTGTGGTTGTCAGGCCCCGACGCTCCTCTAACAAACGCTGGCGTAAGTGTTCGAGCTCACGGAAGCTATTGAGTCTGGGCATAGTCCACTTCCTTCGTTCCACGGTGGCGCAAGGAATCTATCAGCTTGCGGAGCTTCTTGGGTGTCATGTGGTGATGGTAGGAGCCATTCTCCCTTACGATGGGGCCCAGGGCGCAGGCGCCCAAGCAGTTAACGTGTTCGATGGAGAAGAGGCCGTCTGCGGTGACCTCGTCAGGTTTGACCCCTAATTGCCCTGTAGCCTGCTCGGAGAGGAGGTGGGCGCCCCTGACATGGCAGGCTGTGCCCATGCACATGATGAGGTGATTCTTGCCGCAGGGTTTCAGCTTGAACGCTTTGTAGAAAGATGCTACGCGATAGACTTCCATGATAGGCACACCGAGTTCGCTTGACACCGCCCGCATGGATTCTTCGGAGATGTAGCCGGATTCTTCCTGAATGTCTTGCAGCACCTCGATGAGCTGGTGGGGCTGGCTGCGGCGCCCTTCCATGATATGGGCCAGCGTTTGTTGGGACGGCATTTTAACCTCCTTGGACCATGAGTGCACTTGACTATTTTTAAGATACTTGATAGTATCACTTAGGTAAATACGGAATAATTGCATATATAGTACCTATATAAAATAGGCAATAGTTGATGGTGATCAATGAGGGATGAAAATCAACGTTCAGCCGATGGTCAGGCCCCTTCCTTTCCCTCTAGAGAATTGGCCCTCCTGTGGCAGATCCCCTTCCCCCCCGAAACCGAGGCCGACAAAGCCCAGTTCGAGCTGCGCGAGCGTATTAAGGAGTTAAATTGCCTGTACGGGATTTCCCAGCTGGCAGAGCGGCATATTAACTCTCTGGAGAATCTTCTACAGGATCTGGTGAACTTCCTGCCACACTCATGGCAGCACCCAGATATCGCCTGCGCCAGGGTCCTCTTCAAGGGTAAAAGCTATGCCAGCGACAGTTTCGAATTTACCGCATGGCGTCAATCGTCCCGCATTTACATGTATCATGAGCCGGTGGGCGAGGTCGCTATCTTTTACCTGGAGGAATGCCCGCCGGCCGATGAGGGCCCCTTTCTAAAGGAGGAGAGGGCCCTGCTGGATGCGGTGGCCGATCAGGTTGGGACCATTGCCACCCGCATATCGGCAGAAATGGAACTGGAGGAGACCAACCGGCAGTTGATCCTGGAACGTCAGGCTTTGCAGGAGTCCAACACCGCGCTGCGAACGGTCTTGGCCCGAATCGAACAAGAGAAACAAGAGATTCATCAGGATATCAACATGAATGTAGAGAAGGTCCTGATGCCGATACTGCATGCCCTGGCCCAACAGCTATCTCCGGCCCAGAGGAATTACGTGGATATCCTGCAGACTAACCTCGATGGAATTACCTCGCCATTCATCAGCCGATTGTCCCATTCATACAATTCGATGACACCGACCGAAATCGCTATCTGCAACCTTATCCGTAATGGGATGCGCACTAAGGAGATCGCCGATATTCGGTGCGTATCTGAGGCCACCGTACACCGCCATCGAGAGAAGATCCGGCGCAAACTCAATATCGTTAACAAGGATGTAAATCTGGCGACCTTCCTGCAATCGAGCATGTGGGAGGGGAAATAGGGGCGTCACTCATCCCTTACTTGTGGCAGAGATCAGCGACCTTTGCATCCGCCTCTTATTCCCTGAGCACGGCGATGACCTGTTAGTCGGTGTACCTCCTGCGCACCATGATATGCCCTCCTCAGTTGTTTCATTATAGCGGAGGACTCTAATTCATAATGATACTGCTCTAGGGGGTACGGTCAGTAGATATTGTATTTAATCTCTAAAGTTCAGCCTCCAGATTCAGGCATCAGCAGGCGTCGCTTTGCGGGGAATGTTGCAAGCTCAGGATCGGTCCTGCTCATCAAGGTCCCCCTTGAGAAGCTCGATGTCCTTCATCGCTTTTCTCTGCTTCAGGTACAGATAAAATACGTACCCAAAAAGCACGGCCCATATGATGGAATAAGCTGCGAATAGATATCCCATATCCCTCCTCCTATTGCGAGTCCTTCAATTGCCTGACAGCTTCCTCCATATTCTTTAGCGCAACGCTGCGGGCGGTCAGGATAACATACAGGACGGTGAAGGCGGCGATGCTGACCATGAGCGTCAGCAGCATAGACGGCGCCAGCCCCCCCTCGAAGACCAGCGCCCCCGGGTGTTGAGTCCTCCACAGCTGTATGGCCAGGAATACTATAGGCACATCGATGAAGCCTACGATACCCAGCACCGCAGCGAACCTGGCCCCCCTGGCCTCCTCGGAGGTGTATCTGCGCACCAGCATGTAAGCGATATAGATTATCCATAACACCAGGGTCGCGGTCAGCCTGGCATCCCAGGTCCACCACACCCCCCAGACCGCCTTGGCCCATATCGGCCCGGTTATCAAAACCAGGGTGGTGAATATAACCCCCACCTCGGCCGAGGCGCGGGCGAAAATATCCCATTTAGCGTCGCGCTTCCACAAGTAGAGGATGCTGCAGATGAAAACCACGAAGAAGGCCAGGAAAGCGACCCACGCCAGGGGTACGTGGAAGTAGAATATGCGCTGCACATCACCCATGGTTTTCTCGGTGGGCACATACATGAATACCAGATACAGGGCGGTTATCATCAGGGCCAATCCGAGGCCGAGCAGGGCGTTGTTCCACAGGACGCTCTTGCCCCCGGGCGGCGGGCATCGATCCTCTGCGGGCTTGCGATCTCCTATCACGTCTATTCCTCGACGACAAACTCGAATACCAGTGTCGATATTACCAGAAAGATGATGTCGAATGCTATCATTATCTGGAGCCATGTCCACATATCGCCCCAGGGTCTGCCCTCCAGTATCAGCCCGGTGGACTCGACTGCGGCGATGATTATCGGGACCGCAACGGGCAAAAACAGTATCGGCAGCAACAGGTCCCTGGCCCTGGTGCCCGCTGACAGCGCGGAGAAAAGCGAGCCGATGGCGGAGAAACCCAGCGATGCCAGCGCGATGATGAGGGCGAGCCGGGGCAGGAACAGGGGCAGATCGAACAGGGCGAGGAATACGGGCGTGATGATGACGGCCACCATCAACATGAAGGTAAGGCTGCTTGCCAGCTTCCCCCAGTATATGACGTGCCGTTCCACCGGGCACAGCATCAGCCCCTCGATGCACGAGTTCTCCTTCTCCGGGTCAAAGGTGCGGTTGAGGCCCAGCACCCCGGCGAAGACCAGGGCCACCCACAGGATCCCGGGGGCTACCGATTCCCTGATGCCAGCCCCGGGTTCAAAGGCGAAATTGAAGATTACCAGCACCAGCAGGCCGAAGACGAGCACGGAGGTCAAAATCTCCTTGGTGCGGAGGCCAGAGAGTATGTCCTTCCAGAAGATAGCGAAGATGCTAATGAATGTTTCCCTCATGCGTTCAGCTCGTATGCTGGCTGTATATCCCTTGAAAACCGGAGACTTCGATCTCTCGCTTGGGCGCGTGATACACTATCCTGCCCCGGTGCAGGATCGCCACGTGGTCTGCAATCGCCAGCCCGCGCTCCATGTTGTGGGTGGTCATCACCACCGTACGGTCACCGGAATTCATGGTGTCAAGGATATCCCGCATCATGAGGGCTGCATGCAGGTCCAGCCCCGACTCCGGCTCGTCAAGGAGCAGGATCGAGGGGTTGTGCAGCACTGCCCGGGCGATGGACACCCTTTTCTGCATGCCGTGTGACAGCGTCCCCACCCGGTCGTGAATGCGGGATTCGAGACGCACCTGAGATACCACTTCCCTTATGCGCTGCTCCATATCCGGGATGCGGTACATCCTGCCATAGAACCTGAGGTTCTCGCTCACGGTGAGTTCGTTGTAAAGGTAGGTGGAATGGGTGACCACTCCCAACCTGCGTCGCACCTCGACGGATTGGCTGCGGATATCCATACCGTCCACCCATGCCCTGCCGGCGGAGGGCCTGCACAGGGTGGCCAGCAGCTTAATCAGCGTGGTTTTGCCCGCCCCGTTGGGGCCGAAGACGGTCAGACACTCGCCGTGCCCGACGCTGAGGTCGACCCCCGCCAGTGCGCGGCGGCCGCCGAAGGACCTGGCAAGCCCCTGTGCCTCTATCGCCCGAGGGGGTGGCGTGTGTGCAGTGTCATTCATCGCCCTTAGCCTCATCGGCAGGCTGCCTTCTGCGCTCCGGCCAGAAGGCCAGCGCCCCTCCGAGAAGTATGAAGCCTCCCCCGACCCACATCCAGATCACCAGCGGGTTGACCTTAACCCTGAAGGTGGCGGACTTATCGCTCGAATCGAAACTGGTCCACACCATAGAGACAAACAGGTCCTCTGACGCAGTGCTTCTGACCGCTACCTCGGCGAAGGTTTCCATGCGGTAGAACCAGTAATTGAGCTGCGGCCGGATAACGGCGACCAACCTGTCGCCCCTGGTCACCGATAGAGCGGCGGTGGAGCTCAGCTTCATGCTGTCCTGCTCCGTGGTCAGGTCATCGTAGGTCAGCTCGTACCCGCGGATGGCCATCGAATCGCCGATGTCGAGGGTTGCCGTCTGCTCTACATCATAAAGGGTGGAGCCGATCACGCCGAGGGTAATCAAGATGATCCCGATGTGCACAATAAAGCCTCCGTAGCGCGGCTTGCTGCTCCATATCAGCGAGAGGAACGACATCAGGTGGTTTTTCTTCGAGGTGTTATGCCTCGCCCTGGTCCCGCGGAACCACTCCAGCATTATGGTTAAAAACGGGAAGCCGCAGACCAGCGCCGCCACCGCGTACCAGTTCCCGATGCCGGAGATTAACACGGCTATGGCGGCGATAGCGGCAGGCACCAGTGTGAAGAGCAGGTTCCTCTTCAAGGGTCCCCATGATGTCTTGCGCCATCCCAGCACGGAGCAAACCCCGATGAACAGCACCAGCACCAGCATGACGGGCCCGCACGCCCAGTCGAAGAAGCTGCGATTCAGGGCTACCTTGCCCCCTCCCAGCCCCTCGCGTATCTGGGGGAACACCACGCCGATGATGATCACGAGTACCAGGGCTACAAATATAATGTTAGTGACAAGAAAAGCTCCCTCCGTCGATATCAGGGACGAAGGTTTCTCCCCCCTCTCGAAACCGCGGCGGCGGAAGTAGAGCAGGCACAGCGAGCCGGCGAGTGTTATTATCATAGCGGTCAGTATATAGGGCGGGTAGCTGGAGGAGAGAAAGCCGTGGAGCGGGGACTCTATCCCGCCGTGGGTGATGAACGGGCTGAGGAGGGTGAAGACGAAGGTGAATATGATCAGGGCGAAGCTCCATGTATATAGATAGTTCCTTTTCCGGCCGATGGCGATCGAGTGGACGAAAGCGGTGCCCAGCAGCCAGGGCATGAGGCCGGCGTTCTCCACCGGGTCCCAGGCCCAGATCCCTCCCCACCCCAGCTCGTTGTATGACCACCACATGCCCAGCAGGTTGCCCAGCCCCAGCGTGCACCAGGCGAACAGCGTCCAGCGCCTGATGCCCCCGATCCACTCCTTGGCCGGCCTGCGGGCTATCAGCGACGCCATAGCGTAGGCGAAGACGACGGCGAATGCGGCAAAGCCGATGTACAGCAGGGGCGGGTGCAGCAGCATGCCGAAGTTCTGCAGCAGGGGGTTCAACCCGAACCCCTCCGACGGAGGCACAGGATTTCTCTGGAACACATTGGCTACCAGCGTCACCAGCGCCAGGAAGAACGCCTCCACAACCGCCAGTATCACGATGGCGTAGGGCATCACCGGCCTGTCGCTGTTCCTTCTCTGCAGCACCAGCACGGCGGCCAGCAGCGACACCAGCCAGCCCCAGAAGAACATGGAGCCGGACTTGTCGGCATACATGGCGGTGAACGAGTAGGCCGCCGAGAGGTCGGTGCTGGTGTTTTCCGAGACTATCTTGAGGCTGAAATCCTTGGTGACGAAGGCGTACACCATGGCTGCCACGGCTACGGTGTATAACACGGCCACCGCCAGCACCCCGATCCGGGCGGCGGCGGCGAATCGCCCTGACCCTTTACGAGTACTTACCACCGATGCTATCGCACAGCATACGGCTGCGACGAAGGCCAGTATCAGGGCAATATGTCCCAGGTCTATCATTGGTAACAGCTACTCTTCGGGTTCGTACTTGGAGGGACACTTCATCAGGATAGTGCTTGCCCGGAACACCTGATCGGGATGGTATCTGCCCTCCACCAGCACGTCGGCGCCGGAAGAGAAGCCGTCGGGCATGGCGCCGTTGTAGATCACCGGCAGTGAGGCATTACCCTCGATAACATCGAATTCAAGCTGGAGCTGTGCGGCGTCCCATTCGATGGATCCGTTGGCGACTTTCCCGGTTACCCTGATGTCGGTGTCATACTTACCGTATCCCCCGTCCAGCAGCTCGCCGACCGTGACATAGTACATCACCGAGCTGCCCAGGCTCAGGTAGAGCAGGTACCCCACTATCGCTACGAGTATGATGCCGCCGATGAGATACCTTTTCTTTACCGCCCCCATCTTCGTCATGAATTCATTCTAACAACAATCTATTATCGACGCCAGGCGATGAGCCGTCCCCTGACGTTTAGCTTGTGCTATGTAGGCCTTACCGCCGGGGCGTGCGACATCAGGGCGCATCCTCACCGGAGACATCGCGGCCTCCGGAACGCACCCGTCCCCACACGCATACCGCCCGCGTCAGGGCGTCGATATCGCCAGGCTCGGAGCCGGCGCCCTTGCCGAGGTTGAGCTTCATGCAGTTGCGTATCACCAGCGTGCCGACCCCCTCGATGGCGGACCGCACAGCCGCCATCTGGGTGATCACGCTCTCGCAGTCGCGGCCCTCGTCGATCATCTTCTGGATGCCGCGCACCTGCCCCTCGATGCGCTTCAACCGCCGGATGAGCAATTCCCGGGATACTGTCTCTTCAGTCATGACGGTCTCCTGACGGTCTCCTAATGATCCCTGATTCTTGACGCCCCATACCCCTGTGGGGTATTATAGCTTGCTGGTAGAACCGATTACCATTCTATCATAAAATGGGTCTTGACATGTTTTACCCCCTGGGGTATCATGGTGCACGGTAATATTTGTTAAATCGCGGTTAAGGTTCAATCTGGGTTAAAAACATTATAAGGAGGACTATAGATGCGAGGAACATCATGGGCTAGAGCGGCCAAGTTACTGGGCATAGCGCTCGTTCTGCTGGCCCTGCCGGTGCTGGGCGCCTGCGGCGGCGACGGAGGCGGCGTTGAGCCCACAGCTACGCCTGCACCTCAGGTCAACGAGTTCGAGGTGGTGCAGGATGCAGTCGCCGATTACCTGTCCGATTTCTCCGGCGGTAAGAACGGCATCAACCTGGCGGCCACCGATCTGTATGCCGTGCTTAACGACGGTGATGACGATAACGACCCGTATATCGCCAGCCTGCGCAGCGCCGCCGATTACGCCAAGGGGCACATCCCCGGTGCGGTCAATATCGCCTTCGGCGACCTGACCACTCTGCCCAAGGGTGAGGATATCCTGGTCTACTGCTACACCGGCCAGACGGCCTCCATGGCCACGGCCATACTGGGCACCGTGGGTTACGATGTGCAGAACCTGCTGCACGGCATGAGCTCGTGGACCACCGACGCCGACGTTTACGTGAAACGGTTCGATGCTGCCACCGCCCAGAGCGACTACACAGTGGAGACCACGGCCAACGATGCCACCGCGACCTATGACTATCCCGATCTGGACAACACCGCTTCCAGCAACGACGCTGCGATCCTCGAGGCGGCGGCGAAGTCGGTCACCACCAAGTATATCAGCGCCACCGATCTTTACGGCTTCATCAACGACGGCGACGATGATACCACCCCGTTCATCATCGACCTGCGCGCGGGTGCCGACTATACCGCAGGTCATGTCCCGGGGGCGGTCAACATGGGGCTAGGCAGCCTGGCCAGTAACCTGGATAAGATCCCCGCGGATCAGACGGTGGTATTGTACTGCTACACCGGGCACTCGGCTGCCCAAGGGACGGCGCTGCTCAACATGCTGGGTTACGATGCCAAGAGCCTCAGCTTCGGTTTCTGCTCCTGGAGCAGCACCGCGACCAAGTGTTTCGACGCAACTACTGCGGCTCACGATTACGCTACGGCGACCGAGTAGTAAGAAGTTCACAATAAAAGAATTAAGACCACTGCAAGGGCCTGTTCAGGCCCTTGCAGTGGCGAAGCCAAACCAGGCACCGGATATAATATATAGACTGAGGGAAACGTGAAAAGGTTAGTTGTCCCGATTGGCGTGTTACTTTTCCTGGCCGTTGTAATAATTGTCGCCATCTTCTGCAGTGAAGACGTGGCAACCTCGGCTCCCGGGGAAGCGGCAACCAGTTCCTGTATAGACTGCCACAGCGATATAGAGCTTCTGGAGCAGATGGCCACGGTGGTTGAGGAAGAGGAGGAGCCAGCCGAATCCGAAGGCGAGGGCTGAGGTGGCGCTGTGCCTCCGTTGGAGGTATGGGAAAAGGTCTTCCTGGAGGATGCCGACTTCATGGAGAACATCCACGGAGCTGTCGGCTGCATCGTGTGCCACGGTGGCGACGGCAGCGCCGGTGATAAGGATACCGCCCACGTTGGGGTGGTAATTGACCCGTCGGCGGAGGGGTGCGATACCTGCCACGGTGATATCGCCCATGCGAATGCAAACAGCCTCCACACCACAGTCAATGGCTTCTACACCCATCTCGCAGCGCGGGGATGCGACTGTGAGGAATGCGGTTGTGAGGGTGATGAGCGGCTCCTCACCGCAATAGACAATCATTGTAATCAATGCCATACCTCATGCGGCCAGTGCCACGTTAGCCGTCCCGAATCGGCTGGCGGCGGGTTCGTCTCGGGGCACGATTTCAAAAAGCTGCCGTCCACCATAGAGAACTGCACCGCCTGCCACGGCTCCCGCGTGGATGCCGAGTACTTCGGCCGGAATGAGGGGGTACCGGGTGACCTGCACCAGATGACATCGGGGGGCATGTCTTGCATGAAGTGCCACGGCAATGAGACCCACGGCTCGGGAGAGCTGGTCGCTGACCGGTACAGCAACCCCGATCTGGTACGGTGTACCGACTGCCATGAGGATGTCTTGACCGACAGCAATCCTCAGCACAAGCAGCACGTCGACGATCTATCCTGCCAGGTATGCCACTCCGTGGAGTACAAGAACTGCTACAGTTGCCATGTGGACCAGACCGATAAAGGCGATTGCGTGTTCTCCACCGAGCCGTCGCAGATGGATTTCAAGATCGGGCTTAATCCGCTCGATAATTCCGACAGGGCTTACAAATACGTGGTGGTGCGCCATGTGCCAGTGGTCCCCGATATATTCGCCTTCTACGGAGATGACCTGATGCCCGGTTACGATAACGTCTCCACCTGGAAGTACGCCACGCCGCACAACATCCAGCTGCAAACGCCGCAGAACGCCAACTGCAATGCGTGCCACGGGCACCCTGAGCTGTTCCTCACCGAGGAAGACGTGCGCCCCGAGGAGCTGGAGGCCAACCGGGACGTGATAGTGCCCTACAATCAAATACCGAAGTAGTTGAGATAACATGGAACTGAAGCGAAGAGATTTCCTCAAGATATCATCAGGGGCGGCGGGGCTCTTTATGCTGCATCCGCTATCTAGCCTGAATAAGCGCCCCGGGGCGTCAGACAATTCATCCGATATGGCGATGATGGTGGATGTATCCAAGTGCGTCGGCTGCTGGTGGTGCTACGCCGCCTGCAAGCAGTACAACGGCCTGCCCAATACGGTCAAGCCCGATCCCGAGCAACCGCCGGAGCTTGAACAGGACACGTGGACAACGCTGGCTACCCCCGATGCCAAAAGGTTCCGCAAGCACGCGTGCAACCATTGCACCGATGCCGCCTGCGTCGAGGTGTGTCCCACCGGCGCCCTCTACTATCACAAGCTGGGTTTCGTGGCGTACGACAGCAGCAAGTGCAGCGGTTGCGGCTACTGCGCCGAGGCCTGCCCCTTCGGGGTGCCCCATCTCGCGGGTAACAAGGTTACCGGTATCAGCGTGATGGGCAAGTGCACCTTCTGCATAGACCGCGTTACCGCCGGCGAGCAGACCGCGTGTTCCGAGGCCTGTCCCAACGATGCCATCAAGTTCGGCAAGCGCGGCGAGCTGCTGCAGGAGTGCAACGAAAGGGTAAACAACATCAAAGCGGAACATCCCAACGCCAGCGTTTACGGCGACAAGCAGCTCGGCGGTCTGCACGTGCTGTATGTGCTTGACGATAAGCCGTCAGTCTATGATCTCCCCGATGACCCGCAGGTACCCATAGCCGCTACGCTGTGGCAGGATATCATCCAGCCCCTGGGATGGGCGGCGGCGGTACTGGTCATCGGCGGATTGGGGATGAATTACCTGGTGGCCCGGAGTAGAATAAAAGGTGATCACGAGTAGGGATAGCATGGAAGTAAAATCAAGTTCGAAGATTGTCCAGATTGCTCAGCGCCTTTTCGGTTCACCGCCTTCTGCGGATGAGGAGCAGTTGGAGCGCTACCCCAAGCAGGTGCGCGTCCTGCACTGGATAACTGCGGGAACATGGGTGGTGCTGTTCATCACCGGGCTGTTCTTTTTCGTTCCTCCCTTCGGGGGCGGTGCCGTCGGCGGCTGGAGCGGCCTGCTGCACCGCATCGCCGCCGTAGTCATAGTAGGCTGGGCTGCGGGCTATGCCCTGATGAACCCCAAGGCCACCCTGGAGAGTATCGTGGAGGCCTTCAAATGGGGCAAGGAGGACCTGGGCTGGGCCATGGCGGCGCCGTACTACTACTTCTTCGGCCGCGAGGACAAGATGCCCCCCCAGGGACACATGAACACCGGGCAGAAGATCTGGTGGCTGACCGTGCTGCTGGCCGGGGGCTTGATGGTGGTTACCGGCGCGATAATGTGGTTCTTCAAAGGTATGATATCCGCGGATGCGTTCCTCTGGGTCAGCACCTTCCACGCCATCGGCATGGCCATATTGCTGCCCTTCACTTTGCTCCATGTTTACCTCTCAGTGGTCCATCCCAAGATGCGCGGCATATTCTGGTCCATGTGGAGCGGTATGGTTTCCGCCAAGTACGCCGCGTCTCACCACAAGAAATGGTATGACGAAGTAAAGCAAGGGTAAGTAACCTCAACGGGAAAAGGTTATGATTTGATATCTGGCCTTTTTTCTTTTTCCACAGGGCTGTTACCGTAGTGTATATATCGGGCATCCGGCTGGGCGTAAGTCTGGCGATATCGACAAGAAAAAGGCGATATATGCAAAAATCAGCAACTTGTGGTATTATTAAAGTACTATGGGAACTAGATACAATAAGGACTATATCGACAGGCACCAGAAGATCGTGAGCAAGCTGATCGAGATGGTGGCGGAGAACGATTGCGCTTGCCTGCCCGTATCCAAGCTGGCAACCGAGGTGGGGATGGACCAGCGCACAGTCAGGACACACCTCAAGATTATAGAGATCCATCACGGAGGGGTGTTCGTTGACGGCGATGACCGCGAGTTCTGTACCAAGGAAGGCGTCGCCTCGCTGGTCAAGCGGCTGAAGCTGGAAAAGGAAGCTCTCTGATCCAGCCGATATCATACCCCGCCTAAAACAGAGTCCCGCCTTATCTTGCTCCCTTCAGTTTCATCGACTGTTAAGCCCCTCTGGCCTCTATCGCGTTGTGTCTTTGCGATACGATGCGAGATCAAAGGTCAAGCTTAAGTTCCTGTCTATTGTCAACTGGGATCCACCAGAGTGGATGGTATCGAGAGCCCTATACGCTTCCCGTCCACCGAACGGATACCCCGATATCATTCAATATGCCGGAGGTCCAATGTTCCGAATCGAATCCACCGGAAATATTGACTAATGGGGCCGAACTGTGTGAAAATCGAATCGAGTTATAAGTTAGCGATTTATACATTCATTCAGCATCAACTATCAGGAGGCACTCAGTGACAGAATTCGAGACCATTAAGTACCAGAAGGAGGACGGCTTCGCCACCATAACGCTGAACCGCCCCAAGTCGCTCAACGCGCTGAACGTCAAGATGTGGGGCGAGCTGTATCAGGTGCTGGACATCGTCGATAACGATGATGACATCAGGGCTTACGTATTCACCGGCTCGCCCCGGCCCGACGGCAGGCCGTGCTTCTGCGCCGGCGCCGACCTCAAGGAGATGTCGGGCTTCACCAGCGGCGGCGTGCTCGAGGAGTCCAAGGAGGACACCCCGGCCAACGTGACCCTGTCCAAGCCCTCCGGGGTCAAGAACTTCTGGGGTTTGAGGCAGCCCAAGCCGGCCATGGTGCCCACCTTCGAGAAGATCACCTGGTCACCCAAGATATCCATCGCCGCCATCGACGGGGTGTGCACCGCGGGAGGCACCGAGCTGGCGCTTGCCTGCGACCTCACCGTGGTATCGGAGACGGCCCAGATCAGCGATATGCACGTGAAGAACCTGGGATGGATCGGGGGAGCCGGCGGCAGCGCCAACATGGCCTGGCGGGTGGGGGTCTCCAAAGCCCTGGAGCTGTGCCTGACCGGCGACATAATCGACGGGAAGGAAGCTGAGCGCATCGGCTTCGCCAACCAGGTATGGCCCGCCGACCAGTACCTGGAGAAGGCCAAGGAGATGGCGCGGAAGATAGGCTCCATGCGCCTGGCTGCGGTCATCATGACCAAGGCGACGATCAGGGCGGTGCAGGACATGGACCGCAAGTCCACCCTGCGCTATTGTGACGACGGTTTCATGACCCTGCTGGCCGAGCAGGATACCGCCGACTTCGGCCCCGGCCGGTGGGTGGAAGGCAAAGGGAAGTAGCGCCAGCTGAATAGCTATCGAGTTCGATTGTCGGTGAGCCGTTCAGCATATATCTGGGCAGGTGCTCTGCGATGGGGCGTGCAGAGCCGGCGGTTATGCAGAAGACTGCTCGGCATACGGGATATCGACCGATACCGTAGTTCCCCCGCCGGGGGTCGATTCGATGCGGAAGGTACCGCCCAGCAGTTCGGCGCGCTCCAGCATGCCTATTATCCCCAGCTTGCCGGCATCCCCTGCGCTGTCCATCTGTATGGGGACCTCGAACCCCTTGCCGTCATCGCTGACGGTCATCCTGATCCTTCCCTCCCCGCACTCCAGCGTGATCGTAGCCTTGGATGCCTCGGCATGTTTCTTGATGTTGGAGACGGCCTCCTGCGCGATCCGGAACAACACCAGCTGGACCGCGTGAGGCAGGTCCGCATCCGGCATGCTCACCTGCACCTCGGCCTCGACTCGACTTTCCGAAGCCAGCTTGTCGGCCATCCACTGCAGCGCCGCGACTAACCCCATGTCATCCAGTATCGCCGGGCGCAGTTCCTGCGCATAGCGCCGCACATTGCCCAGCGTCTCCACTGCCAGACCGCGCAATTCATTCAATCGATCGCGGGTAGGCTGGGAGAGCGCCTCATCCGCATCAGAGGCTATAGCGTCCAGCTGGTGCGTCAGCAGCAGCAGCGACTGGCTGGTGTCGTCATGCAGATCCCTGGCGATACGCTTGCGCTCCTCTTCCTGGGCCGCCAGCACCTTCTGGAGGTAGAACCGGATGCTGTCCCGCATCCTCCTCTGCTCGGTGACATCCCTGACCGTTGCCTGGACCGCAACCGGGCGCCCTCCCTCCTTCACTATGCTGATCATTGCCTCGATGATGGCCCCGCTGCCGTCCTTGCGGATCAGCTCCAGCTCATACCGCTGGCTGGCGGCCTCGCCTTCCAGCTGTTTGCTCTGCTTATCCATAGTGATCTCGAAGCTTTCGGGGGTGAGGAACTGCGAGATGTTCATGGCGGTCAGTTCCTCAACGGTATAGCCGGTCAGTTCACTTGCCGCTTCATTCACCTCGAATATATTGCCCTCCAGGTCGCGGATGATTATAGCGTCGCTGGCACTGTCGAACAGGTCGCGGTACCGCCTCTCCGACTTCTTCAGGGCTTCGTCCGCCCTCCGGTGCTCGGTGATATCCTCCCCCGAGCTGAGGGTGGCTATCACCCTGCCCGCTTCATCCGTCAGCAGGGTATTGTGCCAGGCGATAAGCCGCTCCTCCCCGCTGAGGGTCTGCACCGGGTTCTCGTAATATTCCAGCGGTTCCACCTCCCCGGCGATCAGCCTGTCGAAGGTCCTCCTCAGCCTCTCCCTAGCGTGCGGGGGAACGAAATGCTCGAACCAGTTCTTGCCGATTATCCCTTCTTCCCCGCACCCCAATACCTCGCACCCCTTATTGTTTATGAGGGCCACCTCCTCGTCGGCGCCGATGACCAGGAAGATCACCCCCGCTATGTCCAGGTACTTCTGCGCCCTGTTCCGTTCCTCCTGCAGTTGTTCCCGTGACCGCTTGCTCTCGGTGATGTCACGGATGGCGCTTATCAGCCCCACGGCGTTGCCAGAGCTGTCGTGCAGCAGGGTCGCGCTGGCCTCGATGTCCACGATCCGGCCGTCCATGGTGCGCAGCCGGTACTCGTACTGCGTGCCGCGCCCCTCATCTATCGCCCGCTGTATGTCCGCCATCGCCCTGTCGCGATCTCCCTCGAGCATGAATTCCAGGCTGTGCCTGCCGACAACTTGCTCTTTGCTTTCGTATCCCTGTATGCGCAGGGCGGCGTCGTTAGCCTCCACGACGTTGCCCTCCAGATCGATTATGATGATACCCTCGCCGATGGACTCAAACATGAAGCGCGATATCTCCCTGGACTCCCTGAGTTCCTCCGCCGCCTGCTTGCGTTCGGCGAACGAGCTGATGTGCTTTGCGATGCTGTCCACCAGCCGCACCTCATCTTCGAGGAAGGGGCCGCGGTACTTATCCGGCTTCCTCTCCGTGTAGCATATCTCCAGCGAGCCGACCGCTTCGTTCCCCACAACGATATCCGACTTAAGGCACCAGGCGCTCCTCTCGAAGTTCCCCGTCTTGTACTCCGAGCCTCTATAGGTTATGCAGACACCGGCGATATCGGGATACTGCCAGCTCTTCGGGATGAGTTCGGCAACCTCATTGAAGAACTGATCGAGGCTGATATCCAACCTTCGCTCTATCTGGTGAATGCTGTAGAGGCAGTTGAGCTCCTTTACCCGCTTGTCCAGTTCGTGAAGGGTCCGCTCCCGCTCTTCCTCGCTCCGCTTCTGCTCGGTGACATCCCTGGCGATGTGCTGGAAGGCGGCGGGCCGTCCCTGATGGGTGATCAGGCGCGTGGTCAGCTCCACCATTACCTCAGTCCCGTCGCCCCTGAGAAACCTCTGCTCGTAGCGTTCCGCTATGGTCTCGCCCCGCAGCAGCTTCCTCTTAACCTCCCGCGCTATGTCCCTCGTCCCCCCGGCGAAGAACTGGGACACGTTCCTGCCCACCAGTTCCTCCACCGCATACCCGCTCAATCTCTCGGCGGCCCTGTTGGCGGCGGTGATATTGCCCTCGAGATCGTGGATCCAGATGCCGTCGCTGGCATTCTCGAACAGGTCCCTGTAGTTCTCCTCCGATATGCGCAGCTTCTCCAGCGCCGCACTCAACCGGTCCCGCTCTTCCCTGACGCGGCACCACGCCGCTATGAACGGCAGCAGGAGCGTCCCGGCGACACCCGCCGCCACGGTCTCGAATATGGCATCCGTGGGGCTCGGCGAGATGAATACCGCCCGCGGCAGCATCACCATGAAGCTGGCGACCAGGACAGCACCGCTGGCCTTCGCCCCCAGCGCCCAGCCGGCATAAACCGTCAGCAGCAGGAAAATGAGCCGGTCAACCGCGTGCCTCTCCGTGCCGAAGAAGATGCTGGTGGATATCTTGCCGATTACGGGTACACTGGCGAGGACCTCATGGTAATGGCTCAACCCGACGATGATGAACAGCAGTACGATGATCCAGAAATGGGGGCGCCGCGCCAGGTGCCTGAGTTTCGCTGCGATGATGGAGCGATTCATCCGGTCTCAAACCGCCTCTCGGCAACGGCGGGTAAAGCTACCCGTCGATATGCTCGCCGGGGATGTCCTCCAATGTAAGCCAACCCTCCCTGACCCCCTTCACTATGGCCTCTGTGCGCGAGGCCACGTCCAGCTTGTTGAAGATGTTGGACAGGTGCGCCTTCACCGTGCGTACGGTTAGGAACAGCTCCTTGGCTATATCCTTATTGCTCATCCCCGTGGAGGCCAGCTTAAGGACCTCCATCTCCCGATCGCTGAGCTGTTCCCCCGCCGTCTTATCGGCCTCAGCATCCTGCACCCGCAAGCCGTACTTCAGCACCTTGGCGATGATGGCGGGATGGAGCACCGACTCGCCGGCGCTGACCGTGCGCACCGCATCCACCAGCACCTGGCCCCTGGCGCTCTTCAACAGGTACCCCGCCGCCCCCGCCTCCAGCAGCCCGATCACATAGCGGTCGTCATCATACGCGGTCAGTATCAGCACGGCGGTGGCCGGGGTTCCCTTCCTAATCTCCTTGGTGGCCTCGATGCCGTTAAGCTTGGGCATCACGATATCCATTATCACTATGTCTGGCTTCAACTTGGAGCTGAGCTTGACCGCCTCCTCACCGTCGCTGGCCTCGCCCACCACCTCCATGTCTTCGTGCTGCTCGAACGCATGCCTCATCGCCTCGCGCAGCAAAGGGTGGTCATCGGCTATCAGTATCCTTATTCTTCTATTCGAGGTCTTCAAGTCCACTCCTTTCGGCTTGGCCCCGACTTTTGTGCTAAGACGATTGTACCCCATAGCGACCACAGGGGCAACAAAGCAGACCCGCCCCTCGGAATAGTACCAAAGTACATCAAAGATTGTACTTTTATTCACAATCCAATTCGGGCCGAAGGTCGATGTATTGCCGCTGGAACGCTGCTAACATGTATACAGGAGGAGTACATAGAGGTCATGAAAAACGACTCAGAAAGGGTGACGAAAATGAGAGCTCCACTGACTACCGAAGCGGGCAAGGTTATCAAGGAGGGACAACAGGGAGGGATCGGTGCCCTCGAGGGGAAGGATGTGATACTGTCTATACTGGCAAGGGCCGCCGACGAGAGCGACTTCCTGGCCCGCCTTTCCGATGACCCCGGCGAGGCGCTGGCCGAGTATTATACCTTAACCTCGGAGGAGAGGGCCGCCCTCGCCAGCGGCGACATCAAGAGGATAGAGGGCTGGGTCGGCAAGCTGGACAAGCGGCTGGCCACCTGGCTGTGGTGCCGCCTGAGCCAGGAAAAATTCTAAATTGTGAGGTACTGCGTTGGTAAATATAGCAACCGCTAACGATGTAAAGACCGCGCCGGCGGATCAGGCGGCGGATTTCGACAACAAGATGGACCTCATCCTGTCCGCATTCAAGGGCGATGAGGGGGAGCTGATACCGGTGCTGCAGAAGGTCCAGCTTGAGTTCGGCTATCTGCCGGAAAAGGCGATAAAGAGGATCGCCAAATTCGTCCGCGTGCCGGAGGTGACCGTGTTCGGGGTTGCCACCTTCTACGCCCAGTTCAAGCTGGTGCCCACCGGCCGGAACGTGGTCCGGGTGTGCCGCGGGACGGCATGCCACGTGCGCGGCGGGGCCCGCATCCTCAAGGAGGCGGAGAAGAGGCTGGGGATCAAGCCCGGGGAGAGCACCCCGGACCTGGAGTACGCGCTGGAGACCGTCGCCTGTATCGGCGCGTGCGCGCTGGCGCCCACCATGGTAGTCAACAACGATACCTACGGCCAGATGACCACCAAGAAGGTGGCTGAAATCCTCCATAAAGAAGAGCAAGGAGAATAATATGGGAGGCACAGCAAAAAGAGAGGCCCATCCTGCGGGGGAAAGGACCGTCTGGATCTGCCAGGGAACGGGTTGCATGTCCTCCAAGTCGGAACAGGTCCGGCTGGCCCTGGAGCAGGAGGTGGTCGGGGCGGGGCTGAAGGATGTCAAGGTGGACTTCACCGGGTGTCACGGTTTCTGCGAACAGGGGCCCATAGCCGTAGTAGAACCGGAGGGGATCTTTTACACCCATGTTACTATCGATGACGCAGCGGATATCGTTCAGTCACACCTCATAGGCGGCACGCCGGTGGAACGCCTGTTCTTCCGCGACCCGGTGACCGGCGAAGCCATACCGAAGTACTCCGACATAAATTTCTACAGGAGGCAGAAACGGCTGATCCTGCGCAACTGCGGGCATATCAACCCCGAGAAGATCGACGACTACATCGCCGCGGAGGGCTACGAGGCATTGAAAAAGGTGCTGGCCGGGATGTCCCCGCAGCAGGTGATAGACGAGATCAAGAAGTCGGGCCTGCGCGGCCGCGGCGGCGCCGGTTTCTCCACCGGGCAGAAATGGGAGTTCTGCTACAGGGCGCCGGGCCCGCAGAAGTACATGATCTGCAATGCGGATGAGGGAGACCCCGGTGCTTTCATGGACCGCAGCACCATGGAGGGGGACCCGCACACCGTCATCGAGGGCATGACCATCGCCGCCTACGCCATAGGCGCCAGCGAGGGCTATATCTACTGCCGCGCCGAGTACCCCCTGGCCATCAAACGCCTGTACATAGCGATCGAGCAGGCGGAGCAGCGCGGCTTCCTGGGCGAGAACATACTGGGCTCCGGATTCAGTTTCAAGCTGCATGTCAAGGAGGGCGCCGGTGCCTTCGTCTGCGGCGAGGAGACGGCGCTGATGGCGTCGATAGAGGGGAAGAGAGGGATGCCGCGGCCGCGGCCGCCGTTCCCCGCGCAATCCGGCCTGTGGGGCAAGCCGACGAATATAAATAACGTTAAGTCTCTGGCCAGCGTGCCGGTGATCATCAACCGCGGCGCCGAGTGGTACGCCGCCATCGGCACGGAGAAGAGCAAGGGCACCGCCGTCTTCGCCCTCACCGGAAAGGTAGCCAACAGCGGACTGGTGGAGGTGCCCATGGGCACCACACTGCGGGAGATCATCTTCGACATCGGCGGGGGCATCCCCAACGACAAGGCGTTCAAGGCGGTGCAGACCGGGGGGCCGTCGGGCGGGTGCCTGCCGGCCAGCTTCCTCGATTCCCCGGTGGACTACGAAACGCTGGCCAGCGCCGGCTCCATCATGGGGTCGGGGGGCATGGTGGTGCTGGACGAGGACAACTGCATGGTGGATATCGCCCGCTACTTCCTCGCCTTCACCCAGCTTGAGTCCTGCGGCAAGTGCATACCCTGCCGCTGGGGCACCAAGCAGATGCTGGACATCCTGGAGGACATCACCAACGGCAGGGCCACCCTCAGCGATATCGAACTGCTGCTCGAGCTCAGCGAGGCGATCAAGGCGGGATCGCTCTGCGGCCTGGGGCAGACGGCGCCCAACCCGGTACTCACCACCATCCGCTACTTCAGGGATGAGTACGAGTCCCATATAAAGAGGCTGCACTGTCCCGCCGCCAGCTGCAAGGGACTGGTTAAGGCTCCGTGCAGCCACACCTGCCCCGCCGGGGTGGACGTGCCCCGCTACATCCGGCTCATCGCCGAGGAGAAATACGACGAGGCGGTGGCGGTGATCCGGGAGCGGATCCCGTTCCCGTCCGTCTGCGGCTACGTCTGCTTCCACCCCTGCGAGACCAAGTGCCGCCGGGGGCAGATCGACGAGCCGATAGCCATAAAGGCGCTCAAGCGTTTCGCCGCCGACCACGCGCAGAAGGGGACCGGTGCCGGCCAGCAGGTGGCCCCTCCCTCGGGCAAGCGTGTCGCGGTGGTGGGCTCCGGCCCCGCCGGGCTGACGGCGGCGTACTATCTGACGAAGCACGGCGGCCATGCGGTGACCGTCTTCGAGGCATTGCCGCAGGCGGGGGGCATGATGCGCGTCGGCATCCCCCAGTACCGACTGCCCCGCGAGATCCTCGATGCCGAGATCGACTACATACGGCAGGCGGGGGTGGAGCTCAAGACGAATGCCGGAATAGACTCCCTCGAATCGCTGAAGGAGCAGGGCTTCGATGCCATCTTCCTCGCCCTGGGGGCGCACGCCGGACTCAAGATGCGGGTCCCCGGCGAGGACGAGCCCGGCGTGGTCGACTGCGTCTCCCTGCTGCGGGAGGTCGGCCTGGGCGATCAGGTTAAACTGGGGGACAGGGTAGCGGTCATCGGGGGGGGCAACGCCGCCATCGATGCCGCCCGCACCGCCCTCCGTCTCGGGGCCAAAGAGGTGACCACGCTGTACCGCCGCACCCGCAAGGAGATGCCGGCGGACCCGGATGAGATCGAGGCGGCGCTGCAGGAAGGCGTAACCATAGACTACCTGGTGGCCCCCAGCATGATAAAGCGCAACAACAGCCACCTGACGCTCGAGTGCGTCCGCATGAAGCTGGGGGAGGTGGACTCTAGCGGGAGGCGGCGCCCGGAGAAGATAGACGGCAGCGAGTTCACCTCTGAGTTCGACACCATCGTGGCCGCCATCGGCCAGGCACCGCAGGTACCGCAGCACATCGGCATCCAGCCCGCCAAGGGCGGCACCATACCAGCCGACCCGGACACGCTGGCGACGGATATCGACGGGGTGTTCGCCGGGGGCGACGTGGTCAGCGGGCCGGCATCGGTGATCGAGGCCATAGCCGCCGGCAGGCAGGCGGCGGTATCCATCGACAGGTATTTGGGCGGACGGGGGATAATCGATGGGGAGCCGGCCGTCCACGATGAGGCTACGGCACCGCCACCGAGAGGGGACGAAGAGGAGGGGGAGCAGCACCGCAGCGACATGGCGATGCTGCCGGCGGGAAAGCGGATCAACTCGTTCGAGCTGGTGGAGCTGGGGCTCTCCATGGAGGGCGCAGCCAGGGAGGCCAGAAGGTGCTTGAGCTGCGACCTGGAGGAAGATTAGAGGGCCGATGGGGCTGACGCCATCAGGGACAGGAACGGCAAATATATATCGAGGGAAGACAGTATGAATACGACAGCCAGTCTGACAGATGAAAGAACTACACAGGCGGTGAAACTGACCATCGACGGGATGGAGGTCGAGGCCGGCGCTGGGGCTACCGTCCTCGAGGCGGCGCGCCAGGCCGGCATCTACATCCCGACCCTATGCTTCGATCCCGACCTGAAGCCTTACGGCGCCTGCCGCCTGTGCGTGGTCGAGATCGAGGGGATGCGCGGCTTGCCCACCTCCTGCACCACGCCGGTGACCGAGGGGATGGTGGTGCACACCGAGACCGATGCCGTGATGCGGTCGCGCCGTCTCACCATGGAGCTGATCATGGCCAACCATCACGGCGACTGCCTCACCTGCAACAAGAACCAGAACTGCGAGTTGCAGCAGGTCGCCCGCTACCTGGACATCGACCAGGAGCATTTCGACCGCCTGCGCAAGGGCACGCAGGTGCTGCCCATCGACCGCAGCCATCCGGCGTTCGAGCGCGACCTCAACAAGTGCATCCTCTGCGGCCGCTGCGTGCGCGCCTGTCACGAGATAGCGGGCGTCGGCGCCATCGGCCTCGCCTTCCGCGGTTACGATGCCAGGGTGGCCACCTGCGGCGACAAGCCGATACTGGAATCTATATGCGAGTCGTGCGGCGAGTGCCTGGCGCACTGCCCCACCGGGGCCCTGACCCCCAGGAACGAGAAACAGGCTACGCGCGAGGTTAAAACCATCTGTCCCTACTGCGGAGTCGGCTGCTCGCTGTATCTGGGCCTCCGCGGCAACGAGATCGTCAGCGTTCGCGGCGACCATGACAGCCCGGTCAATCACGGCGGCCTGTGCGTCAAGGGGCGCTTCGGCTTCGACTTCGTCAACCACCCGGAGCGGCTGACCAAGCCCATGATCAGGAACAAGGAGAGGGGCAAGGATATCAAGGTGAACGGCAACTTCCGCGAGATATTCCGCGAGGCCAGCTGGGACGAAGCCCTGGAACTGGTGGCCTCCAGGCTGGCGAAAATCAAGCAGAAACACGGAGCGGACAGCATCGGGGTGCTCAGCTCGGCCAAGTTCACCAACGAGGAGAACTACCTGGTGCAGAAGTTCGCCCGCGCCGTCATCGGCACCAACAATGTCGATCACTGCGCGCGGCTGTGCCATGCCTCCACGGTGGTCGGGGCCATAGCCGCATTCGGCGACGGCGCCATGAGCAACTCCATCAGCGACTTCGCCAAGGCCGACCTGCTTTTCATCATCGGCTCCAACACCACCGATTGTCATCCCATCATCGGGCGCGTCGTCCGCCAGGGGGTCAAAACCGGCGGCACCAAGCTCATCGTCGCCGACCCCCGCCGCATCGAGCTTTCCGAAATGGCCGATATCCACCTGACCCACCGGCCGGGCTCGGACGTGGCCCTGCTCAACGCCATGATGAATGTCATCATCGACGAGGGGCTGCACGACGCCAGATTCGTCGAGGAGCGCACCGAGGGCTTCGAGGAGCTGGCGGAGACGGTCAGCAAGTACTCGCCGGAGATGGCAGAGGAGATCACCGGGGTGCCCCGGGACGATATCGTTGCGGCCGCCCGCCTGTTCGCCGGTGCCGATAGGGCGGCGATCCTGTACGGCATGGGGATAACCCAGCACACCACCGGAACCGACAACGTCAAGAGCGTGGCCAACCTGCTGATGCTCACCGGCAACATGGGGCGCGAGGGCACCGGGTTCAGCCCGCTGCGGGGCCAGAACAACGTGCAGGGTGCGTGCGACATGGGCGCCCTGCCCAACGTCTACCCCGGATACCAGAAGGTGGACAACCCCGATGTCAAGTTGAAATTCGAGCAGGCATGGGGCTGCTCCCTGAGCGACAAGCCCGGCCTGCCGGTGACCGAGATGATGGAGGCCATCCACCAAGGCAAGATCAGGGCCATGTACGTGATGGGCGAGAACCCGCTGATGAGCGAGCCCTCGCTGGAGCACGCGCGCCAGGCCATGGAGCAGCTGGAGTTCCTGGTGGTTCAGGACATTTTCCCCACCGACACCGCATTCATGGCCGATGTGATCCTGCCCGCCGCCGCCTTCGCCGAGAAGAACGGCACCTTCACCAACACCGAGAGGCGGGTGCAGAAGCTGAACAAGGCCATCGACCCGCCGGGGGAGGCCAAACCCGACTGGCAGATCATCGCCGCGCTGGCGGACAGGATGGGCTACCCCTTCGACTACCACAGCAGCAATGAGATAATGGAGGAGATCGCCTCTCTGGCCCCCATCTACGGCGGGATCCATCACGACCGCCTGGATGGCTACGGGCTGCAGTGGCCCTGCCGCGACCGGTCGCATGACGGCACGCCGATGCTGCACCGGGGGCAGTTCACCCGCGGCCGCGGCAAGTTCCACGCGGTGGAGTACCGGCCGCCGGCGGAGACGGTTTCCAAGGGCTTCCCCCTGATCCTCACCACCGGCCGGGTGCTGGAGCACTGGCACACCGGCAGCATGAGCCGACGCTCCGAGGTGCTGGACCAGCTGCTCCCGTTCGCCAGGGTGGACATCCATCCCACCGACGCCCTCAATCTGGGCATTGTGGACGGCGATCTGGTGGTGTTGAGCTCGGAGCGGGGCAAGATAGAGACCGAGGTGCGGGTCACCGACAAGACCTCGCCGGGGCTGGCCTTCATGGCATTCCACTGGAACGAGTCTCCGGCCAACATGCTCACCAGCGCCGCCCTCGACCCGCAGGCCAAGATACCGGAGTTCAAGGTGTCGGCGGTGAAGGCGGTGCTGTCCGTGCTGGACCGAGCGGTGCAGGATAACGAGTTCTTCGCCCGCCTCGCCGAGAATCCCGCCGAGGCACTGAAGGAGTACGACCTGACCGCCGAGGAGAAGGCAGCCATCGCCAGCGGTGACATCCGCAAGATCGAATCGTGGGTGGGCAAGAAGCTGGACGAACGGCTCCGCACCTGGCTCATATCCAGGCTGCAGCAGGAGAAGTGGTAAAATTCCATATCGATTGCAGTCCCCCTGCGTCCGCTTCCGCACAGTAGGCGTGACCTTCCGGTAACGATCTGCGCGCGCCGCCTCCTGTTTCTGCTGTCGATCTCCATGCAAGGCAATAACTTGACATAGATATCGGCAAGGCATTAAATTATTAAGGCGGACAGGCTAACCGGTAATTATATACTGGAGGAAGGCGATATGGCTTCAAAATACCTGAAGAGTCTCAAACTGGCTTACACGACGCTGGAGGCCAACCAGAGCTACCTGGCCAATCTGGAGAAGCTGAAGGCGGAAGGCTCGGTTCCCGATGATCAGTATGAAGCTATGAAGGATGAATACGGGCGCAAGCTGCCTCCGGCGGAATCCGAGATTAAAGCCATCAAGAACAGGTTAGAGCGCGAGCTGGATTCGGCTAAGAAAGAGCTGGTGGCAGTCAAAAAGGACCTGGACACCCTCAGCACCAGGAACAAGGTGGGCGAGATACCGCTGGAGAAATTCAAGAGCATGGACTCGAAGTTGCGGCGGCAGATAGAGCAGATAGAGAACAGCATGATTGAATACGAGATGCTGCTCAAGGCGAACTGCGCAGCCGATATCTGGCAGGGGCCTCCCGGCAAGTCCTCATACAGCGCTCCTCGGATATAGAGGCTGGGACTAGATTACATAACGGTCAGGCAGTTGCTCCCATATCGAGTAACGCCTGACCTATTGCTTCAATCGTGGCCTCGATGTCAGTGTCGCTGTGGGCCAGCGACACGAACGCCGCCTCGAACTGCGACGGCGGCCAGTACACGCCCCGCTCCAGCAGCCCGCGGAAGAACCCCCCGAAGCGCTCCGTGTCGGCCGACCCGGCCGAATCGTAGTCCGTGACCCGCCCGGCGGTGAAGAAGGCGGTCAGCAGCGAGCCGACCCTCGATATATACACCGGTATGCCCGCCCTCGACGCAGCAGCGGCCATGCCCTGCTCCAACCGCGCCGACTTGCTCTCGAGCCCGGCGTAGACATCGCCCTGTTGCAACACCTTCAGCGTCTCGATGCCGGCGGTCATCGCCAGCGGGTTCCCGGAGAGGGTCCCCGCCTGATACACCGGCCCCTCCGGCGCCACCATCCGCATCACTTCGCCGCGACCGCCGTAGGCCCCCACCGGCAGGCCGCCCCCGATGGCCTTGCCCAGGCAGGTCAGGTCGGGTGCTACGCCGTACAGCCCCTGCGCCCCGCCGTAGCCCACGCGGAAGCCGGTGATCACCTCATCGAAGATCAGCAGCGCCCCCGATGACCGCGTCAGCCCCCTCAGCCCTTCGAGGAATCCGGCCTGCGGCGGCACCACCCCCACGTTGGCCGCCACCGGCTCCACGATCACGGCGGCGATGTCGGGGTGGCGCTCGAACAGCCGCTTCACCGCGTCGAGGTCGTTGTACGGAGCGACCAGCGTGCTCTGGGTATAGCCTGCGGGCACACCGGGGCTGTCGGGCAGGCCCAGGGTGGCCACGCCCGAGCCGGCCTTGGCCAGCAGTCCGTCGCTGTGGCCATGGTAGCACCCGGCGAATTTCACGATCTTGTCCCTGCCGGTGAAGCCGCGCGCCAGGCGCACCGCGCTCATGGCAGCCTCGGTGCCGGAGCTGACGAAGCGCACCATCTCGACTGATGGCAACGCATCGCAGACCATACGCGCCAGCTCGGTTTCCAGCGTCGTCGGCGCCCCGAAGCTGGTTCCGCGCTCGGCGGCCCGTTTGAGGGCCCGGACGACGTCCGGATGTGCATGCCCCAGGATCAGCGGGCCCCAAGAGCAGACGTAGTCGATGAACTCGTTACCGTCCTCGTCCCAAACCCGGGAGCCCTCTCCGCGCTCGATAAATACGGGACTGCCTCCGACGGCCTTGAACGCCCGCACCGGGCTGTCCACCCCGCCGGGCAGGTACCGCTGCGCCTCCGCCAGCAGCTCGTCCGACCGTTTCCTGTGCATCATCCGCCTTCCCCGCCGAGCCAGGCCGCCGCCTCCCTGGCGTGGTAGGTGATTATGATATCGGCGCCCGCCCGCTTGATGGCGGTCAGTATCTCCATCACGCTGCGGCGCTCGTCGATCCAGCCGCGTGCCGCCGCCGCCTTGACCATCGAGTATTCGCCGCTTACGTTGTACGCCGCCAGCGGGCGGTCGAACCCGTCGCGCACCCGGCGGATGACATCCAGGTAGGCCAGCGCCGGCTTGACCATCACCATGTCGGCGCCCTCGGCGATGTCCTGCTCAACCTCCCGCAGCGCCTCCACGACGTTGGCAGGGTCCATCTGGTATGAGCGCCGGTCGCCGAACTGCGGCGCCGACCCGGCGGCATCGCGGAACGGGCCGTAGAATGCCGATGCGTACTTGGCCGCGTAGGCCAGTATGGGTATGTGGGCGAAGCTCGAACCGTCGAGCGCCCCGCGGATCGCCATCACCTGCCCATCCATCATCGCCGATGGCGCCACGATGTCGGCGCCGGCCGCGGCGTGCGACAGGGCGGTTCGCGCCAGCAGCTCCAGCGTCCGGTCGTTTTCCACCTCGCCGTCGGCCACCACGCCGCAGTGGCCATGGTCGGTGTACTCGCACAGGCAGACGTCGGTTATCACCGCCAGATCAGGGGTCGATTCCTTTATAGCACGTATCGCCTGCTGCACCACCCCGTCGGGGTCATAGGCCCCGGAGCCGACGTCGTCCTTCTTTTGCGGTATGCCAAATAGAATGACTGCCTTGATACCGAGCTTGGCGATTTCATTAGCTTCCCGCGGCAGCACGTCGACCGAGTATTGATAGACGCCCGGCATCGACTCGATCTCGCTCTTAACACCGCGGCCGTGGGTCACGAACAGCGGGCACACCAGATCGGAAGGGCTGAGCGCGGTCTCCGCTACCAGCCGTCGTATGGCCTCGGTTCGGCGCAGCCGGCGCAATCTGACATCGGGATATCCGCTCATCGGCTTCCCCTCTCCCGGAAATATTCCTCCAGGGCCGAAACCAGCCCGGGTATGGTGTGCTCGGCGGCGACGATGTCCACCTTCAGCCCCGCCTCCTCGGCGGCGGCAGCGGTGACCGGCCCGATGCAGGCGATGGTGCACCCCTTTATCGATTCCAGTTCCCCTTCCAGCGCCGATACCAGGTTATTCACCGTGGACGAGCTGGTGAAGGTGATTATATCTATCTCCCCGCCGGCCAGCATCCGCCTGGCCTCGGCGATAGATTCGGCCGGGGGCCTGGTGATGTAGGCCGTCACCTCGTGGGGCTGCGCCCCCAGCCCGGCGAGCCTCTCGGCCAAATCCCGCGGCGCGATGTCCGACCTCGGCAGCAGTATGCGCTGCCCGTCGACGTCCAGCGCGGCCAGCTCCGCCGCCAGCGCCTCGCTGGTATGCTGCTGCGGCATGAGGTCGGGGATGATGCCGTAGGATGCCAGCGCCTCCCCCGTCGCCGGGCCGATGGCCCCGATCTTGACGTTGCGGAACCAGCGGGCGTCCCGGCCCAGGGCTTGCAGCCGTTTCCAGAACGCGTCAACCCCATTGACGCTGGTGAACAGCACCCACCCGTACGCCGGCAGGTTCTGCACCGCCTCGTCCAGCTCGCCGGGGTCGGCTACCTCAGCGATCTCTATGGCCGGAAGCTCCACCGGACGGGCGCCGCCCTCCGCCAGCAGTTTACTGAGGGCGCTGGCCTGCGACCGCGCCCGGGTCACCAGCATCCGCCTGCCGAACAGCGGGCGGTTCTCGAACCACTCCAGCTTGTGCCTCAACCCCACCACCTCGCCGATGACCATCACCACCGGCGGCTGCAACTCCGCCTCCTGCGCCTGCTTTACGATATTACCCAACGTCCCGGCAACGGTGCGCTGGCCCGGCGTCGTCCCCTCGCGGATCAGCGCTATGGGGGTGTCCGGCGACTTCCCTCCACCCAGCAGCGCCCCCACTATCGATTCCAGGTGGCCCATGCCCATCAGGCACACCAGCGTGTCGGCCCCGGCGGCCAGCTTGCCCCAGTCCACGCTGGAGCTGTCCTTCGTCGGGTCCTCGTGCCCGGTGACCACGGCGAACGAGGATGCCAGGCCGCGGTGGGTCACCGGTATCCCGGCGTAGGCCGGGACCGCCACCGCCGACGAGATGCCGGGGACAACCTCGAAGGGTATGCCCTCGGCCGACAGCGCCTCCGCCTCCTCGCCGCCCCGCCCCAGCACGAACGGGTCTCCCCCCTTGAGCCGAACTACCACCTTTTTTTCAGCCGCCTTGTCCACCAGTATGCGGTTGATCTCCTGCTGCTCCACGGTGTGCGTCGTGGACGACTTGCCGACGTAGATCAGTTCGGCGTCGCGGCGGGCACACGACAGCAGCCCGTCGTCGATCAGCCGGTCGTAGACGATGACATCGGCCCGCTGGAGGCACTCCAGCCCCTTGACCGTTATCAGTCCGATATCCCCCGGCCCGGCGCCGACGAGATAAACCTTGCCCCGTTTCACGCCTGTATACCTCCTATCAGTTCGGCGGCACCCAGCTCGATCATCCGTCGAGCCAGCCGCGCTCCAGTCCCCTCCGCATCCGAGATTTCGCCCTTCACTTCGGCCCGTAAAATCCTGCCGCCCTCGCAGTTGGCGACCATGCCGTTGAGACGAAGTGTGTCGTTTTCGACCACCCCCAGGGCGGCTATCGGCTCGCGGCAACCCCCACCCAGCGCCTTCAGGAAGGCCCTCTCGGCGGTCACCCCCACCCGGCTCGGCCGGTGATCCAGCGGCGACACCAGCCCGGAGATTCTGTCATCACCGGCGCGGATCTCCACCGCCAGCGCCCCCTGTCCCACCGCCGGCACGCAGCTATCCACGGGCAGGTACTCGGTTATCCTGTCCTCCAGCCCCATGCGCATCATGGCGGCGGCGGCCATCACCGTCCCGTCCAGCTCACCCGAGGATACCTTCCGCAATCGAGTATCCACATTCCCCCTGAGCGGGCGGATATCCAGTTCGGGGCGCTGCGCCTTAATCAGCACCGCCCGCCGCGGGCTGGAGGTGCCGATAGTCGCGCCGGCGGGTAGCTCCGCCAGCTTCCCCCGCGCGGAGATGAGCACGTCGCGGGGGTCCGCCCGCTGCGGCACCGCGGCTATCCGCAGCCCGTCCGGGGTATCGGTGGGCATGTCCTTCAGGCTGTGCACCGCCATGTCTATGTCCCCATTCAACAGCGCCTCTTCCAGCTCCTTGACGAAGATGCCGGTCCCGCCCAGCTCTTCGAGCGAGACCCTCTTGCGGCGGTCGCCGGTGGTCCTGATCGCCAGCGGCTCGAATTCCAGGCCGGGATGCATCCGGCTCAGCTCGGCGATCACCATCCCCGCCTGGATCATGGCCAGCCTGCTGCCGCGCGTGCCGACCACGATTTTATTAACCGGACTCACTTCGACCCCTTGGCGTCCAGATCGAAGAGCTGCTCCACCACAGCGATGAAATCCTTATCCCGATGCCCGTTGCGCTTGAGGCAGCGGATGGGATGGTGCAGTATCTTGTTGACGATGGCCCTGGTCATCGCCTCCAGGCTCTCCTGCTCCTCCTCGGACAGGGGGGGCAGCTTCTTCAGCGTGGATTTCAGCTGCCGGCGGCGGATATCCTCGGCCATCCCCATGAGGGCGCTGATGACGGGCTTCGCATCCAACCCCTGCCACCACTCCACCAGGCGCTCCATCTCCTGATCCACGACCTCGGTCGCCCTGTCGATCTCCTTCTCCCGCGCCTTGCGGTTGGCCCTCGACACGTGGGTGAAATCATCGATGTCATACACCGACACCCCCTCGATCCGCCCCACCTCCGGCTCCACGTCGCGGGGGACGGCGATATCCACTATCACCAGCGGGCGTTCACGGCGGGATTCCATGATCCCGCTGACCAGCTCGTGGTGTATCACGAAATGGGGCGACCCGGTGCAGGTGATGAGTATATCGGCGGCCTCCATCTCGAGGCGGATGTCTTCGAAGGCGACGGCGGTACCCCCCAGCAGAGATGCCAGCTCCTGGGCGCTGCCCAGCGTCCGGCTGGCTACCGCTATCCGCGATACGCCGATCTTGGAGAAGGCCTGCGCCACCAGCTTGCCCGCCTCGCCGGCGCCGATGAGCAGCACCCGGCAATCGTGTATATCGCCCACCATCCTGTTAGCGGTGTCCACCGCCACCGAGCTGATGGACAGGGCGTTCTTGCTGATGCCGGTGTCCTCCCGCACCCGCCTGCCGGTGCGGATCGCGTGCTGGAACAGGTTGCGCAGGGGCAGGTTCACCATCCCCGCCTGCTCCGCCTCCTCCAGCGCCTGCCCCACCTGACCCAGAACCTCGTGCTCCCCCACGATCATCGAGCGCAGCCCGGCCGCCGTCTCCGACAGGTGCCTCATCGCCGCGTAGTCTGACGAAAGGTGCAGGTACGGCTCCAGCTCTGCCCCCGGGATGCCGGCCCACTCCTCGAAGAAGCCGCAGACCGCCTCCCTCACCGGGCAGCCGTCCTCCTCCAGAACGTAGACCTCGGTGCGGTTGCATGTCGCCAGTATCACCCCCTGCGGGACGTAGCGGCGCAGGGCGTCCAGCGCCGGCTGCATCTGCGCCCGGGGTATGCTCAACCTCTCTCTGACCGCCACCGGGGTGGTATCGTGGTTCACCCCAGCCATGCACAGCCGCGGCCCGGCGAGCTCGATATACTGAATATTCTCCGATGTATCGCTCATTTCATTCGTGCTTCCTCAGCGATTCGGACAGCCGCTTTTTGGCCTCTTCCCTGCGCCCCGACCGCAGCAGCCCCAGCAATGCATCCAGATTCAGTGCCTCCTGCCACTCCTCGGCGGTCACGGCGATACCTTCCTGCTTCAATTCCGAGCGTACCTCTTCGGCCAGCGAGGCCAGCAGGGAGTATTCCTCCCCCATGCTCTGCTCCAGCCCGGCCCTTATCCGCCGCGCCAGCGCCGGGCTTCTGCCGCCGGTGGACACGGCTATGGTCACCTCTCCGCGGCGCAGAACCGATGGGACGATGAAGCTGGACAGCCCCGGCACGTCCACCACGTTGACCGGTATCCCCGATGCCTTGGCCTCCTCGTACACGCCCCGGTTAACCCCACCGTCGTCCGCAGCCGCTATGGCTAGGGCCGCGCCCTGGAGATCGCCGCGGCGGTAGGGACGCAGCACTGCCTTCAACGGGCCGTTCGCCGCCAGCTCTTCCAGCCCATGACATATCTCGGGGCTGATGACCTCGACATCGGCGCCGCATTCCAGCAGCGCCTGAGTTTTGCGCAGCGCCACCTGCCCCCCGCCGATGACCACGCAGCGCTTGTCTTTGATATCCAGCATGATGGGGTAGTATGACATCCCTAGTTCGTGACGGGTTTCAGCTTCACCCGCTCCTTCTTCAGCTCTTTGACGGTGTGCAGCGCCCGGCGCTCATCGATCCCGGTTTCCGCTGCGATCCGGTCTATCGTGCCCTGCAGCTCCTCTTTGTTCCTGGCGTGGAACATAGTATATAAATTGTAGGGCCAATCCGGGGCGGATTCCCGCTGGTAGCAGTGGCTCACCTCAACGTAGCCGGCCATGACCCTGCCCGCCTTTTCGACTCTGACCTCCGGCACCATCCAGCAGACCATGGCGTTGGCCTTGTATCCCACAGCGTTGTGCCTCACCGACGCCCCGAAGCGCCGCATCGCTCCGCGCTCCTTGAGCCGGCGGCAGTGCCTCAGGAAATCGTCGGGCGTCATGCCGACTGCCTCCGACATCGCATCGAACGGCCGGCTTACCAGCGGCAGGTCCTGCTGCAGCACGCCGACCACCATCCGTTCCTCCGAGCTTAACTGCAGCGGAGGCCTTCCATCGGGGATAACGACGCCAGTCAAGCGATTGTCACCCCCTGCATCGAAGAACACGTCCAGCTTGAACAGGCGCACCGCCGGCAGGTTCAGCATCCGCTGCGGCGCGACCCTTTCAGCCAGCACCCGCAGCTCATCCTCGATATCAACGCCCTCCGGGACGGTCAACGTGAACCACATATTGAAGCTGTCGTCCCTGAGATAGTTGTGGCTCACCCCCGGGTGTTCATTTATCACACGCGCCGTCTCCTCCAGCCTGTCCTCCGCCACCGACATCGCCACCAGAGTGCTGCGATAGCCCAGCCTCCGCGTGTCGAACACGGGGCCGATTGTGCGTATGACCTGCGCCCCCTTCAGCCGGGCGATACGACTGATGACCTCATCCTCGTCCAGCCCGAGTCTCGCCCCGACGTCGGCGAACGGCTCTCGAGCAAGCGGGAACTCGGCCTGCAACATATTGAGCAGGCGCTTATCTTTATCGTCGAGTACGACTTCTTTCATCGCTGTTCACGCCTTGCTGCCGGCCCCGGAGCCGCGCATGGCCGCCGGCTGGTATACGCAATACGGTTCCGGCGCCAGGTAGTCGCCGGTGGCCTCGTAGGCGCGGGCTCGGCATCCCCCGCACGGCCGCCGGTACTCGCAGGCGCCGCACTTCCCCTTGAGGTTCGACAGGTCCCTCAGCTCGGTGAACAGTGGCGAGTTCTCCCAGATGTCGGCGAAGCCCCGCTCGCGGGTGTTCCCCGCCTCCACGTCCAGGTAGCCGCAGCCCTGCACCCGCCCCACGTGCGATATGAAGCAGAAGCCCACGCCGGCCAAGCACCCCCTGGTCATCGAATCGAGGTGCGGCGAAGCATTTGTATCCCCCTGCGCTGACTTCTGCCTCCGCTGCAGTGTTATGCGCGCGTAGTGCGGGGCGTCGGTGGGCTTGAACATTATGCGGCCGGCGAGCTGCGCCTGCCGGTCGTACACCCAGTTCAGTATCCGCTCGTGCTCCTTGGGGGACAGCTCGACATCGGCCAGGTCCTTGCCCCTCCCCGTGGGCACCAGCATGAACGGGTGGAAGGCCGCCGCCCCCATATCCAGAGCCAGGTTCAGCAGGTCGTCCATAAGATGGGCGTTCATCCTGGTGATGGTGCTGTTTATCTGCACCTCCAGGCCGGCGGCGCGGGCCGCCTCTATCCCCGCCAGCGCGGCGTCGAAGGCGCCGGACTTGCCGCGGAATCTGTCCTGCATCTCCGCGGATGGGAAGTCGATGCTCACCCCGATGCGCGAGGCCGGCATCTGTTTCAGCGCGGCGGCCATCTGTTTGTCGATAAGCGTGCCGTTGGTGCCGAACACCACGCGGAAGCCCCTCTCCACCGCGTACCTGCCGATGTCGAAAACATCGGGGCGCAGCAGCGGCTCGCCCCCGGTCAGTATCAGTATCGGCCGTCCCACCTGCGCTATGCTGTCTATCAGGCGGAAGCATTCCTCGGTGGTGAATTCCCCCTCGTAGTCCGTGTCCTGCGACGATGCCCGGCAGTGGGCGCACGACAGGTTGCACCTTCTGGTTATCTCCCACGCCACCAGCCGCAAAGCTGGTGTGAGACGTTCGCTGTTAACAGCTTCGTTCATTACGAAATGCCGATCTCCTCGTCGGTCAGATAGCAGGCGGGGTCCTCCCGCCACATGTCACCGAAGACCGCCTCAGCCCGCGCCCTGAGGTTGCCGTTGCAGATGTCGAGGAAATTGCAGCGGGCGCAGCGCCCCGTGAGCCGCGCCTTGCGCTCCCTCAGCCCGCTGATTACCGGATTCGATTCGTCGGTCCATATCTGCCCGAATGACCGCTCCAGCACGTTCCCGATAGTGACCCCCCTCCAGAACTGGTCCGGGTGGACATCGCCCTTCTCGTCCACCGCGCCGATGCGCACGCCGGAGTTGTTGCCCCCGTTGCGGCGCAGCAGGGACAGGACGCGTTCGGCCCGCTGCGGGTCACTGCGCTTCAATTCCAGGTACAAATAGACGCCGTCGGCGTGATTACCCACCGTCAGCACCTCCTTGCGCAGGCCACGACGATAAAAATCGACTGTTCGGTCGCAGATCAGGTCCACCGCCACCCGCGTCTCCTCGTGGCTCAGGTCGCTCTCCCGCAGATCGCTCCCCCGTCCCTCGTAGGCCAGGTGGTAGAAACAGACCCGGTCTATGTTCTCCCGCTCTACCAGATCGAGGATCGCCGCCACGTCTTGCTGGTTGGAGCGGGTGACCGTCATCCTCAGCGAAACCCGTTGCCCCGCCGCGATGCAATAGCGCAGGGCATCCAGCGCCGCCTGATACGCCCCCTGCCTGCCGCGGAACATGTCGTTCCTCTCCCCAACGCCGTCCAGGCTGATCCCCACCTCGCGGAAACCGATGTCTCTCATCTCCGCGGCGATATCCGGGGTTATCAGCGTACCGTTGGTGGACACCACCACCCCCAGCCCCTGCCCCGAGGCGAAGCGGGCCAGCTCCAGGAAATCGCGTCGCATCAGCGGCTCGCCCCCGGAGAACAGCACCACCGGCACGCCGAAATCGGCAAGCTGGCGGATGAAGCCTTTACCCTCGTCGGTGTCCATCTCGCCGTCGGGCCTGTCGGCGCTGGCATCGGCATAGCAGTGCACGCACCTGAGGTTGCACTGCCTGGTGCAGTTCCACACCACGATCGGCCTGCGGGCCGACGCCGGCACCGGGTCGTCCTCGCTGCCGTAGCGCAGGTGGTCGCCGGGGCCGATCCCGTCACACAGCAGCCGTGAAATCGATATCATCTATGTCGACCCCTCCCTCCTGCCGCTCAGCGCACTGTTGTTGCGCCTGTATCAGCGATAACAGCACATGGTCGGTGATCTGCACCAGCATCGGTATGGCATCGGCGGCGCGGCCCTGCAGCGACTCGCGACCCTTGGCCAGCTCGTTGGCGGCGTTGATCAGCGGGGTGCGGTGCATGAGGAACGCCTCCACCGAGTCCGGGAGCGACACCCCGATCTGGGCCAGGTACTCGCCGAAGCGGTGTCCGATCTCGCGCGCCGCTTCCACCGCTTCCTCCTGCTTCTTCTTTCTGGTCAGGTAGTCCACCGCCAGATCGTACAGGCTGTTCCCCAGCTCCCTGAGACGGGTCTTGGCATCTTCGCTGAGGCCGGTGTACCACGCCGCCTGGGCGAAATGGCTGCGGGCGATGTGTATCTCGTGGAGCGGCACCGTCTCCATCTTGGCCACCAGGTCGTCCATGCCGTGCACCCGCCGCTTGGCCCCCATGAAACTGCGTATCTCGGACTCGAGGTAGCGGCGGTGCCCGCCGGGGGTGATGAACGCCTTTATCTTGCCCTCGTCCGTCCAGTGCCGCAGGGTGGCCTCGCTCACCCCCAGTATCTTCCGCGCCTGACCCATCGTGAGGGAAGTGCTTTCCTTGCGATCCTGTCCCGCCGGCATCTATTACATAACCTTTCCCAAATCCGGTATATACCGACTAAATCCTATGAAATCTGTAAAAACCTGTAACAAATTATCACAGCGAGGAACGAAAGTCAATAGCAGTCAGCCGATGCGCAAGCGGCTGTTGCATGGGTAATTCCATTTGACGCCGCCGTAAGTATGCGTTACACTCATCCATGATGGTAATGGAGAAATTCGGCATCTGGAAGGTTGCCGACGGGCGGCGGGTGCAGACCTCGGATCAGGTCATTCGTGAGACCGCTGTAACCATCAATCTCAACGGCAGGAAGTACCGCCGCCTGAATTGCCTCGGCGGTCATCTGGAGGAGCTGGCGCTGGGCTACTTCCTTACCGAAGGGCTGGCAGACCCTTCCGACATAGCCAGTATAGAGGTTGCAGGCAGGCAGATCTCGGTATACCGCAGCGCCGATGCAAAGAAGCCGCCGGCGAAGAAGATAACCTCCCGAATCGGCATATCCGAAGGGCAACTGTTCGACTGGGTGGAGCAGCTCAACGATAGCTGCCCGCTGTTTCGAGATACCGGGGGCACCCACGTAGTGGGCATCTTCGGCGGCAAACGGCCGCTGATCGTCGAGGACATCAGCCGCCACTGCGCCATCGACAAGGCCGTCGGCTTGGCGGTTAAGGAAGGGTTCGACCTGTCGCAGGGCGTCCTGGTCACCTCCTGCCGCCAGACGGCTTCCACCATGAGCAAGGCGGTGAACTCCTGCATACCGATAGTGGCCACCATCTCCGCCCCCACCTCCCTGTCTGTAAAACAGGCACAGCGCCGGGGGGTGACCCTGGTCGGCTTCGCCCGGGGCCGTCAGTGCAATATATACGCCAACGGCTGGCGGATACTTCAGGGGTAGGGCGCCCCCGCCACTATTGACAATTCCCCCCGAAGACGACAGAATTCAATTGGGCGACTGGGGGAGCGGATGGGTCCCGGTGGGTCCCGCGGACTTCAAATCCGTTGGTAGGCACCCCGCGGTGTCTACGGTAGGTTCGACTCCTATGCGCTCCCGCCAATACCTAGCGCAACACCCGCTCGTCACCGACGCGGCGGGTTATCTTTTGCGAGTCGAGGTGCTCCATCAGGGCCAGGGCGTACTTGCGGCTGGTGCTGAACATGTCCCGCACCTCCGCCACTGTCACCCTTCCGTGCGTTCTCAAGTGAACGGTGATGCCTTCCACCATCTCCTTGTAGGCCGCGGCAGCGAAGACCACGTCTCCGCCGATCTTCACCACCCGCCCTTGCGCGACGAGCATGTTCAGCAGGTCGGGGTCCAGCCGCAGGTCGCCGGGGGGCGCGTACGGGTTGCTTGACAGACCTTTCAGGTATGTATCGACCGCCGCCTGCTGCTGCGGCGTCAGCCGCACCTCATGTCCCGGCAGGCTAACCTCCAGGCCGGCCTCGGCCAGAACCCCGTCCTCCAGCAGCCGTCCCAGCACGCTGTCGCCGAATTTGGCGTGAACCCTCAGCTTGCCCTTCAACTCTTCCCTGGGCATCCCCTGGCGCAGGGGATACTGCCTGTGATACTGACCCAGGACCTGCTCCACCTCCCGCGACTGGTTGCCCCATGCCGCCGCCGAGAAAACGATCTGAGAGCCCGGCTTGCCCGCGATCACTGCCTGCCGCGTGCCGGCCAGGGATTCCAGGGCTTTCTCCACCTCCGCCGCCGGCAGGTTGCACCTGACGGCCAGCCCGCGCACCTCCGCCGGCACCTTGGGGTCCAGCGTTGCCAGGATGACCTCCTCGGCGGTGCCCTGCCCCCTGGCGTTCAAGCCCTGTATTGTTGCCGGGTGGAACCGGCGGTGCCTCTTCGGCCTGGAGTCGATTATGCGCCCCCCGCCGAGGGTCTCCGTGGCCGAGCGCACGATGAACAGGTCATCCTTAACGGCGGCGACGGGGTGGTCCAGCACCAGCTGGGCGAAGACGGTATCCCCGGGCTCCGCCCGGTCAGCATCCAGCAGCCTCACTTTGGCCTGCGCCTCGGCGGCCCCGGTGTGGAAGGTGACCGTGGTATTGTGCGAGACACCGTGGGGCGCCGACTTCAGCAGGTTGAGCTTCACATCTACCGCCCTGGCGGGGCGCAGCCAGCCCGGCACGGTGACAACATCACCGCGACCCAGTTCGTCGATGGCTATGCCGGACAGATTGACCGCCACCCGGCTCCCCGGCGCGACGGTCTGCGCCTTCTGCTTGTGCGCCTGCAGGCCGCGGATGTGCGTCTTCAGCGACCGCGGCACCACCTCCACCTCCTGCCCCACCACAAGTTGGCCGTCCACCAGCGTGCCGGTCACCACCGTGCCGAACCCGGACATGGTGAAGACACGATCGACGGGCAGGCGCGGCTTGCCGCTGTCCTTTTTGGGTACAGCCTTGTCCAGCACCCGGTCGATAGTGGCAACCAGCTCGGGCAGGCCCTCCCCGGTAACCGCCGATACGGCGATAATCGGCGCCTGCTCCATGGAGGTGCCCGCCAGCACCTCGCCCGCCTCCAAAGTCGCCAGCTCCAGCATCTCATCATCGACGAGGTCCCTCTTGGTGACCACCACTATGCCGTTCGATACCTGAAGCAGGTCGAGGATGGCCAGGTGCTCCCTGGTCTGGGGCATCACCCCCTCGTCGGCGGCGATCACCAGCAGGGCCAGGTCTATACCACCCACGCCGGCCAGCATGTTCTTGATGAAGCGCTCGTGGCCGGGGACATCCACGATGCTGACCTCCCGCCCGCTCGGCAGCTTCAGCCAGGCGAAGCCGAGGTCGATGGTCATGCCCCGTTCCTTCTCGGCGCGCAAGCGGTCGGGGTCGATGCCGGTCAGCGCTTCAACCAGCACCGATTTGCCGTGGTCCACATGCCCCGCGGTGCCTAGTACAAAGCCCGTGGCTCACCCCCGGACGATGATTTTACCCCTGGGTTCATCCACAATCTCCCCGATGACGGCCGCGCTCTCTATGCCGTTATCGTGCATAGCCTTCAATAGCGATTCCGCCTTCCGGTCTTGAACGGCGATCAGTAATCCGCCCGATGTCTGGGCGTCGAACAGTATGTCCAGCGATTCCTCGCCGATAGCGCTGTCCGCCTCCACATCTTTACGATGGAACTCCATGTTGCGCCGCGTGCCCGCCGGCACCAGCCCCATCTCGGCGAATTCCCGCACCCCATCGAAGACAGGGACGGCGCTCATACGTATCTCGATGCCGGCGGATCCCTTGACCACCATCCCCCGGGCGTGACCCAGCAGCCCGAAGCCGGTGACATCGGTGCAGGCGCTGACCCCGGTCTCCACCATCAGCTCCGCAGCCTTCTTATTCAGCTCAACCATGCTGCGGACTACTGGTCCCACGATGCTCTCATCGGCCTCGCCGCCCTTGAGGGCGGTGGTAACGATGCCGGTGCCGATGGGTTTGGTCAGTATAAGCCTGTCCCCCACCTGGGCGGTATCCTTGGCTATCACCTTCGACGGGTGCACCACGCCGGTGACCGACAGCCCGTATTTGAGCTCCTGGTCCTCCACGCTGTGCCCGCCGAGGAGCGCTACCCCCGCCTCCCTGAGCTTGTCCAGCCCGCCGCGCAGGATGTCCTGAAGCACCGATATATCCTGGCTGCCGACGGGGAAGCAGACCACGTTCATCGCGGTGACCGGCCTGCCGCCCATGGCGTACACGTCGCTGAGGGAGTTGGCGGCGGCTATCTGCCCGAAGGTGAACGGGTCGTCCACGATGGGCGTGATGAAATCGACGGTCTGGATGACGGCCAGACCATCGCTCAGGCGGTACACGCCGGCGTCATCCCCGCTCTCCATGCCGACGATGATGTTCGGGTCATGCACCAGTTCGAGTCCGCACAATGCCTTGTCCAGGTCCGACGGACCTATCTTGGCTGCTCAGCCCGCCCCGCGAACGGTCTCGGTGAGCCTGGGCCTCAGCTCATCGCCCATTGCATCCCCCTTTTCGATTCAAGGTTACGATACGTCACTTATACAGGCCAATGATACCACCTTGCCTTCAACGGCACAATTACGAGTTATTCACTTGGTCAGAGTGAGATAAAAATCCTCTCCCTTCTCCTCGACCGTGATGCTGAAACCCTTGCCCTTGGCCAGCCTTGTTACGTTATCGCGGGCTGTGCCATCGTTGACTATCACCACGATGGGACCCGATTCCGCGGATTCGATAGCCTTCTTGGTCTTTATAACCGGCATCGGGCAGGACAGCCCGCGCGCATCAACTTCAGTCACTTCTACCTCCTTCTATACAACAGGCCCCGCTCCACTCGCACAGGTATTGCTGGAAAACGGCGGGGAACTGCCTGATAATCTCTACGACCCGGGTCGCCGGGGTGGGACCGGCCATCTTGCCCGCCATGCGATTCGCTTTAGCGGCGATTATCGCCGCTTCATGCAGTTCGAGGCCGGCGCAGGCGAAGGCCGCCACCAGCCCGGTGATGGTGTCGCCCGTCCCGCCGATGGCCTCCAGCACCGGCACGCTGGGCTCCTCGATGGTCTCTATTATCTCCCCGTCGCGCACCACGTAGTCCATCGCCCCCTTCACCAGCAGCAGCCTGGCGGCACCCCCGTTCTCGTAGGCGGCGCCGATGAGGTCCGGCGTCCGGGTGACGTCGGTATCGAACAGGTGCCTGTTGATGTACGCCGGATGAGTAGCAACCGGGTCGGCGAGAAACGCCATCTCGGTGGCATCCGGGGTGAAGACGTCGAAGCGCGGCGCCATGCCCGACGCCTTGGCGGAGTACATCGAGGCGGCGTCGGCCACCATTATCGGCCGCGTGTCGCACTTCTCCACCGCCTCGCACAGCTCCTTGGTTTGCGCCATGTCCGGCAGCCAGTAGTGCAGCGCCAGCACCTCCGGAGCCAGCGATTTAACGTTCGCGATCAGGTGTTCGTAGATCGCGCGGCTCCCCTTGCCCTCGCCGATGTCTCCGGCGATGACGGCGGTGGGCCGCTCCAGCTTGAGGTAATCGCAGACGGCCAGCGCCGCGCTGACCATGGCGCCGGTGCCCTGAGTGCAGGGGAAGCTACGCCCGTCCACCACCAGCCAGTCACCGTCGGCATCCACCGTCCCGACGGCCAGCGGCATCGCTTTATCGGGGACTGTCCCCGCTATTATCATCATCGGGTATCACCCCCTGCATGCAGCGCGATGCTCTCCTCCAGCGCCCGGTGCAGCATCAGGGCGCACAGCGTGAACCCGATGTCCTTGGGCTTGGGCGCATCGAGCACCGTTTTCCCCAGCAGCTCGGCGTGCATCAGCGGGATGTCGGGGCAGCCCCCGCCGGAGGTGTTGACGATCACCCCGCTGCCCTTCTCGAAGGTGAGCTTCATGTTGCCCGCCTTGACCATCACCCAGTCGCCGAAGTCGGTCAGCTGCACGATGTCCAGCAGCTCGGAGCAGCCCTCCCTCAGGGGAACGATCTCCAGGTAGGCCACGTCCTTTTCAGCGAAGGCCCGCTCTATGCCCGGCTGCTCCGTCAGGTGTATCTCCACCGCCAGGTCGCACCCCTTGCGCAGTTCCGGCGGAGGGGCCACCAGGTTGACCCAGTGCTCCGTCTTTCGCAGTACCTTCTCCGCCTTCAGCGCCTCCTGCACGTCGGCGAACAGCACCAGCCCGTCCCCGTCCGCGGAAAGCCTCTTCTTGCGTTTAAACAGTCCCATAATGCCTCCTCACTAAGCCGTCGCCCTCTCGCGCAGCAGGAACCCCAGCCCGATGAGGATCACCAGGCCGGCGATGACCGCCCATAGTCCGGAGGTCGAAGCGCCGGCAAGGCCGAAGTTGTGGGCCACGGCGGCGCCCACTATCAGGCCAAGCACGGTTAGCCCCGCGTCGGTGTCACCCTCCCCGCTGAGGATCAACTGGCGGAAGGGGCAGCCGCCGAGCTGGGTGGCGCCGACCCCTACCAGCGCCAGACCGAAGAAGTTCCACAGGTGCCTGCTATGAGACACCGGCTGAGCGTCGAAACCGACGTTCATCAGGTCCTGGCTGCCGCCCCACGACATCACCAGGTTGATCAGCAGAGCGCCGAGGAAGAAACCGGCGATGCCCTTGAACAGATAGGTGTCCCGCACCAGGAACAGGTCGCGCCAGCCCCCCACGAAGCACATCCTGGTTCTCTGTCCGGCGACGCCGGCGAACAGGCCCACCGCCAGCGCGGTTATTATCGGGGCCGACATGGAGCCCGGGCCCTCGGCGCTGGCGAACAGGTAACCCGGCTTGACGACCGCCATTATCAGCAGCCCGACCATGGCCGCCGGCATTATCCAGCCGGAGACGGCGGGCAGTTTCACCGAACGCCCCAGGGTGAAGCCCCTCCTCAGCAGCAGAATCCCGATGATGACGCCGAAGATCAGGCCCGCCAGGGCGGTGATGGCATTGAGGTCGCCGCCGGCCAGCCTCAGCAGCGCCCGCACCGGGCAGCCGAGGAACACCAGTATCCCGATCATGACGAACATGCCCAAAAAGAAACGGACCAGCGGGTTGGAACCACCCCTGGCCCGGAATTCTTTGAAGGCGAGGGCAGAGCCGAAGCTGCCCAGCACGAAGCCTATGATCTCAGGTCGCAAATACTGGACGATACCCGTGCGGTGCATGCCGAGCGCCCCCGTGATATCCCTCAGGAAGCAGCCGACACACACCCCCATATTGGTGGGATTGCCCCACATGACCAGGTACGCCGCCAAGATGCCGAACACCGCCATGGAGGCGAAGATCAACGTCCCCGGCGACATCAGTCTCGAAGCACGCAAAACGCCCTCCTTCTATAATTGTTTTAATAGTCTGCGAGAGCCACGCTCTCAGGCGTTCCACGGCTCATGTCCGTCGGTTAAACATCGATCATCACCTCCCCTCTTTACGGCATTAGCATCTATAATCACGATATCACGGCACAAACGAGCCTGTCAACTTCGGCCTTTGACACGCCCCCGCCCATATGATAAATTGCTGCTGGACACCTGATTATGAACAGCGACCTGCGCCACCTCCCCAGCGTCGACCGCCTCATCTCCGACAGGCGCATCCAGAGCCGCGGGGCGTCATACACCCGCGAGCTGGTGCTCCAGCTGACGCGGGAGCACCTCGACCGGGTGCGCGCCGACATCGCCGCAGGCAAGCCCGCGCCGTCGTTAGACCAGATGGTGGAATCCATCTGCGCCCGGCTCGACACGATATCAGAGCCCACCC